>CAYJFF010000027.1:0-28731 GCA_964369345.1 uncultured Oscillospiraceae bacterium | reverse complement strand
AAAGAGCTAAAAACAAGTGCTTTTAAGGCACAGGCACTGTCGGGTCTTATGATGCCTATGATGACTTTTATTGGAAATTTTGGCTATGTTTGTGTATGTATTGTAGGCGCACTACTTGCATTAAATGGTAGCATAAGCTTTGGCATAATTGTAGCATTTATGGTTTATATAAGGCTGTTTACACAACCACTGGGACAAATAGCACAGTCTATGCAAAATTTACAGTCTGGCACAGCTGCTGCAGAAAGAGTTTTTGACTTTTTAGAAGAGGCTGAAATGAGCGACGAAAGTGACAAGGTTAAAGAGCTCAAAGACATAAAAGGTGATGTTGAGTTCAAAAATGTTCGCTTTGGTTACGATGAAAACAAAATCATTATTAACGACTTTAGCGCAAAGGCAACAAGTGGACAAAAAATCGCGATTGTAGGCCCTACAGGCGCAGGCAAAACCACAATGGTTAACTTACTGATGCGTTTTTACGAGATAAATTCTGGCGATATTTTAATAGATAATGTGTCTATCAAAGATGTAAAGCGAGAAGATGTGCACTCCAAGTTTAGTATGGTGCTGCAAGATACTTGGATTTTTGAGGGAACACTGCGTGAGAACCTTGTGTACGCTACACAAAATGTAAGCGACGAGGCTTTGATAAGAGCCACAAAGGCAGTTGGACTTCATCACTTTGTTAAAACACTTGAGGACGGCTACGATACAATTCTTAATGATAAGCTAGAGCTATCTCAAGGACAAAAACAACAGATTACTATTGCCAGAGCTATAATTGCCGATAAACCAATGCTTATACTAGATGAGGCAACCTCCTCGATTGACACAAGGACGGAACTGCAAATACAAAATGCTATGGACGAACTTATGAAAAACAGGACATCGTTTGTTATAGCACACAGGCTGTCAACTATAAAAAATTCTGACTTGATTTTGGTAATGAAAGATGGCGATGTTATCGAAACAGGAAACCACGAGGAACTATTAGCTAAAAAAGGTTTTTATGCAGAGCTTTATAATTCTCAGTTTGAAAGTGTAGCGTAAATATAGGTAGCTTTACTGAATTTTGCAACTACACCTTCGGTGACTTTCTCGACAAACTCTGTAAATCTAAAGCCGAATGCTATACGAAGAAAAAAGCAAGCTGCGCAGGCAGCTTGCTAGTGTTAATCATTTGCTAGTATGGGCGTATTGTTCATCGGTTTCTGGCAGGTATGTATTTTTCATATTATCTAGCGCATATCTGCAACACTGTGCAACCAATGCGTTAAGCGAGATTTTACTATCTGTAGCACATTGACTTAATTCATCAACTAGCGACTTCTCTAAACGAAAAGTTTTATTTACAAACTCTTTCCTTTGAATTTCAAACATATATATCACCAACTTTCATATGCGTATATTATACGTTTAAATGCCAATATAATATACACCTTATATCTACACTTGAATTTGTATTGTAAATATGATAGAATATGTAAAAGGAGATGATTTATTGGATAATAAAGACTTTGAGCAAACTTTTTCTGACTTTCTTGACCGTCACGAATATGACACAGCACAGGCTGCTTTGTTTGAGATAGTGCGAGTAGCCTATACTGCTGGGTGGCTTGCTGGTGGAGGTGCGTCACTAGAATCAGAAAAAGCCCTAGATTTATCAGTAAAACAAAAACTAGAAACAACTAAATGAACACTGCATTCGCAGAACTAAAAAAGAGCTTTTTGGACAGATTAGAAAACCAATCAAACCTTACTAGCCACTCACAGAAATGTGGGTGGCTTATTGTGTGTTTTAAGCTTATGATATACCATAACAAGCTAAATATATCAAAATTTAACGTTGACGGGACATTGCAAATTGGTTACAATATAGATGGATTGTGCTCGTAATTTACATAATGATTTTAATTAAGATGTGGAAAAGGAGTTTAACAATGAAAATATTACAACAAATCATATTAACTTGCTTAGCTGGAATGTTATTTATTTACGCTACTACCACGTCAGCGTTAGCAAATCAAGAAATGGACTTTACAACATTGTTAGATACTTATTACTTCAATCCCACAAGTGTGTTGGGGCTAGAAGCTGATGAGTTAGAAGTTGATGCTGTATTAGTAGAAGAGTCTCTCACCATTGACAATAGTAAACTAATTCCAATCTATGCTACGAACACACTTTCAGAGAGTGAACTTTTAAAAATGTGTAATGAAATACAGGATGGTGAACGTTTATCAAATCTTATTATTAGTGACGGCTCATTTTATACATTACTATATGATAAAGCTGGAGATGCAGTTTCGTATGCGATTGTCAAAAATCATGATTTAAAAGTACATGAGTATGGTGATTTAAATCAGCATACTAAGATGGATTTTGTATTAGATAGCGACATACAAAACCAGCTACTATCCAGTAATTTAGATATCAATTTATCATCAGCCGTGTTTTGTAAAATAACTGATTTTGCGGTAGGAACATTAATTTTTGATAACGAGAATGAGTATTTCGTACCATCAGTAGATACTTTTCAAAGCAGTGAACTAATAACCGTAGGCGAGCTATATGCCATAGATGAAATCGTAAGTCTGATAGAATCTAATATTGATGGTAGCTACATAAACGAAGATGCCGATTCGGAAAATAGTTCGCTTGCAAGTGATGTAGAGAGTTCGCAGAGTAAAGAATCACACTTAGAGGATGATACTGATAACTCTCCTACAGGTGCTGTAGAAAGCTTGCAGAATATAGAAACACAATCAAGTCATGTTCCGAGCATACTAATTGTAGCGCTAATTGGTGTACTGGCTGTGGGATTATATCTATGGAAAAAACACAAATTAATAGATAAAGTTTAAGGGTTATGACTAGGTGCAAAAACTTAGCTATAGCCCTTATATTGCAAGTATGCCAAACAAACAATCACATTGGCGATGACGTTGATAATGATAGCAAACTTTTGGCATTTTGTAGCAAGTCCGAGCTTTTTTGTTATCTCATTCTACATTACAATTAGATAACAAAAAGCGATACCACATACTAGCAGTATCGCTTTAAATATTCATATTATGAAGCGCTAAACTGGGGAAAGCAAAGACTCCCTAATATGCTTATAAAGCGTATTATTACTCTCACACATTATATCATAAGAAACTTCCTTGTTCTGCTCAAATGTACCATAGGCATCAATTATATAAACTTTACCTATAATCTCATCAGTTTCATTAATCATAAATCTAACAATTTGACCTTTGCTGTATTTAGGCTTACCAATCATTTTAATGCTCCATTCCGCCGATTAGCATCGGCACAAAGTTTATTTTAAACTATTTGCAGAATAGCTGATATTACTTGCTTATTATACAAAGAAAATAGTACAAATAGAGAGGACTATAAAAGCAACTTTAGCCATGACTTAGTTGTTGTTCGATGAAAATTATACCTCGGTAATGATTATCATATAAATGTTGCGATAGAAGATGCTTATGTACATTTGCTATATAATTTGATTGCTCATAAGCCTCGGCGAGTTTAACTGGCAATCCCTCAATTTCATCGCCAGAAACAGGCATAACACAGACATCTTCATAATCTTTAGCTGGTATATTCCCCTTGCGTGGTCGCTCTATTTTAGTTTCTGTGTATGTGCCATCTCCGTTTTTCTCATAAGTTATCGCTATAACTACAGAGCCAGTGTTATTTGAATTTATTGCATTGCCTTGAAGATTATACGAACTAGCATCATACACTGCGAATATTTTCAGGCTACTATCTTCTACATAGCTAGAAACAATATTAGTTGCAATGATTAAAAAATCATCTTCGCTATAGTTTAATTCTTGTTTAATACTGTCATCACTATAAAGTGATTGATATAGTAAACGTTGCGCTAAATTTTCGCCAGTATACTCGTAGTCTGGAATAGTTGTAAACTGGTCGTTTGAATAAATAGTAATTTCATGCCCGTTATCAATTAAGTGTTGCTCAAGCAATTGCTTATGCATTGCCTCGGAGTTTTCATCTTGGAAGATTGCCATAGTTTTTTCAGCCATGCCATCTATTAACCTACCAGACACAGGCATTGTGAAGAAAGAACTAAAATTTTCCGTATGCATCAATCCATGAGCAGGTTGCTCTATACTCTCTTCGGTATAACTTCCATCTGAATTCTTTAGATATGTTACTGCCACTGGTGCAGAGCCCCCCGACACAGAACGAACGACATTGTTTTGCAAAGTATATGCAGAAGTATAAAATACACCGAAAACTGTCATCTTGTTTTCTTCTTCATATACATCTACTATGTCAGCATATATTACTAAAAATGCACTTTCGTCATGTCCGATACCTTCCATAATGAAATCATAATTATACAGTGATTGATATAAAAGATTTTCTTGTTCATTGTCCCCTATATAGTTGCAGTCTGGGAGAAATGTAAAGGGATATTCATCTGTCTCAACATTATCAAAAGTTTCGATTATATCACTTGTGATGGTTTCGCTTTTACTACTGTTAATACCATCTTCTCTGCTAGTTACTGAGCTTTCGCTGGATATCGTTGATGCGCTTTCGCTAATTGGGCTAGAAAAAGTACTTGTCGATTGCTTAAGTAAAATAATCAAAATAATTGATAAGAATAACAAGGGTAGTATTAGGAAGATTTTCTTCATTACAAATACCTCTCTTTCCGTATATCACTCCCACATATCACCAATATAGTTGCCAATCCTTGGAAAGTCTTGTCAGTGCCTCCATATAGAAATAGTCGCCCCAACCACTGCACTCATCTACGCCTCTGTCATCATGCTCATTAAACTCTGAACTACGGCAGTATGTACCGTGTAGCAGTAGTCCGTTTGATTTTGTAAAGTCTGATACACCACAGTGCTCAACTAGCGCACCCAGTATTTTTTTAGCACAGCTAGTATAGTACTCTGCCTTTTCTACAGGGAGATATTTACTCATCTCCAACATACCGCACACAGCAATAGCCGCCGCTGAGGAGTCCCAAGGCTCATCACTGCCTGTAGTAAAGTGGAAGTCCCAGTATGGTACTAGGTTCTCTGGTAGATGCTCGATAAAGAAATCCGTCACCTGCTCGAACAGCGGTATATAATCTGGATTTAGATTTTGCTTGTATGCAAGCGCTATACCATACACACCCCAGCTCTGCCCACGGCTCCAAGCAGAGTTTGAGTCATACCCCTGCGCTGTTACTCCACGTAGCGGTGCGCCTGTTTCCATATCAAAGAAATATGTATGGTGAGTAGAACCGTCAGGACGGATAATGACATCTAGTGCGGTATCACAGTGTGCCTTTGCCGCTTGTGAGTAACTCTCATCGCCTGTCTGCTCGGTTGCCCAGTATAATAGGGGTAGGTTCATCATACAGTCAATAATCATACGGTAGTTGTTCGGTGCGCCAATCTTGCCCCACGCCTGTAAAAACTGCCCTTTCTCGTGAAATCTCATTCGTAGGAAATCTGCTGCTATAAGTGCTGCTTTTTTTGCATTCTCGCTACCTGTCAGCTTGTGTGCTGAGATACAGGAAAGTGTGTACAGAAAGCCCATATCGTGCGTGTCAGTATAGATTTTGTTCTCCATACGGTACAGAAAATTCTCGACTAGGTTCAGCCCTGCTGACTTGAACTGCTCCTCGCCTGTTAGCTCATATGCAAGCCACAGCTCACCCGGCCAAAATCCAGTCGTCCAGCCGACATTCTCGCCTATCTCATAAAAATTATCAGTACTGCATGAAGTCATTAGTTTATTTCCAAATTGGGGTATATTCTGCCTTGTCTGTGAAACTGCATTTTGCATTGCGGTTGCTAATTGCTCGTTTGAAATTTCGGGTTTGTTTAGTATTTTTTTGTTCATTTCAGCTCTCCTTAGTCGTTATATCCAATCAGTGTTTTGTCAAACGATAGCTCTTTGTCGGCTTTTGTTACATCTGGGAGCCGTTTAGTTCTTACTGATATGCTGTAAAAAAAGAATACACATAGTTGTGAATATACACAGCATGGGTGACACGTTCGCTATCCGTAACGCCTGACGCTCCCTTGCTTGTAAACCACACGGTGCATTGCCCTCGGGGGAAATGACACTTATCTAATTATTTTATAGGATTTATCACATTTTGTCAATATGTCAATCTCCCGTCTGAGGCAGTTTCGGTATCTCCTTTGAAAAAGACAGATGGAAAAAAATATAAGCATTATGCTTAATCGATTAAGCCAGTAAAAATGTTCAGTTTTATTTGAATTTTTTTGTGATAGATAGTTCTTTGATGTTATAATAAATTAACCGAAATTATAATATGATAAGCGATGCCTCACCACTAATTTTTCTTGATAAGTTAACTTCGCTCAATGAAATTTAACAGCTCTACCGACATTATCAGTAGAGCTGTTAGTTTATTAACACCTTAAATTTAATTATTGTTCCAATAGTTTTGGCCGTATATAGTCTGCATCTCGCCTGACTGTCTGCCTTTTTCGGACATTAGCGACTGTAGCTCTAGCACCTTGTCAGTATAATCACTGTTCTGATATAGATTAGCAAGCTCATATGGGTCATTTTCAAGGTCATATAGTGCACCTGTCTGCACACCGTTGTGGTGATGCTCCATATATTTATAGCCGTCTTTTGTAACTGCACGTATCTTGTCAGTATAGGCAAAATACAGGCTTTCTCTCGTCTGCTCGCTATCGTCTGCGATAACCTTTGCAAAACTCTCAGTTGTCACGCTGTCGGGAATTTCAAAACCCAACAAGTCACATAAAGTAGGGAATATATCCGAGATGTACACAAGTTGGTCACGCTTTTGGTCGGCGCTTATACCCTTACCACAGAAAATCATTGGCACACGTACACTATGTTCATACATACTTTGCTTGCCAAACAGCCCATGCTGTCCAACTGCCAGTCCGTTATCCGCTGCATAGATAATAATGGTGTTCTCACGCTCACCTATCTCGTCCAGTTTGTCTAGCACTCTGCCGACTTGATAATCAAGGTGAGTTATCATCGCATAGTACTCGGCTATCTGTTCTTTGGTGTCCTCTTTGGTGCGTGGGTATGGTGCGAGCAGTTCGTCACGGCAGTCTATATTGCCATAATCGACAGGGTGATACGCCATAAAGTTAGGTGGCAGGTCTATCTCCTCGGGGTTATACATCGCACGAAATTCATCGGGCATGGTGCGTGGGTCGTGTGGAGCTAGAAATGCAGTGTATGCAAAGAATGGCTTGTCGTGCTTTTGGTCGAGGAAACTTAGCAGACCATTAGCCAAAAAGTCGGTCGAGTGTTCGCCAACGTTTATTTTATCAGCGATACAGGTTTCCACCTTGTTTTTATTCTTCCAATCATAGGTTTTGCGGACTTTATTGTGATAGTTGCCGTCGGCGGAAAAGCTGTGTACAGGCACACACCAGTGGTCGTGCATACCACCGAAAAAGATATTATCTCCTGTGGTAAAACTGCGTGCATACGCTCTGGAACCGTTGTGCCACTTGCCTGTGCCGAACGTTTCGTAGCCGTGCTTTTGGAACACTTCGCCCATTAGTGTGTGTTCTTCGGGAATGCTCTGCCCCTGTCCGTCCAGCTCAAACAGATTGCGCCCACTGTGTAGCATCGCCCTGCTCGGCATACAGATTGCACCCGAAGTGCCTCCCTGTATATGTGCATGGGTAAAGGTTGTGCCGCACTGCACCAATTTGTCTAGGTTGGGGGTTATTATCTGTACGTTGCCCAGTGCGTGGATAGTGTCGAAACGTTGGTCATCTGCGAATAAAAATACTATATTTGGTTGTTTCAAAATATCTTACCTACTTTCCTATGGTAATCTCTAACTATTCTACGTGAGTGAAATTTCACCGCTGGCAATCTTTGCGCCCACTGCCGTTAATGCATCAATATCACATCTTTCTATTTTTCCACTGGGGGTCGGGCCAACGTTTATCAATAGATTATAGTTGTTTCTTATCGCTGTGCGTAACTTTTCTTCCACCTGTTCAGCTGAAAGGTGGATACAATTCTCGCCTTTATATCCCCACGACACAGGAGAGGTAATCATAGTTGTGCACATCTCGATGGTCTTTTCGGGCGAAGTCGCTATTTTTCCGACAGCACTCACAGATTTTTGGTGCTCTTGTGTATTTGTGGTGTCTGTGGCTAGCGTTGGTATTTGATGCTCGGGTGCAAAGAAGTCTTCTGTACCCAGCAGTCCTTGCTTATACGAAACTATCGCATGTGGGGAAAGTTCTCGCACTAGGTCGTACAATTCCTGTACCTTAAACGCCTCCGTATCGCCAGACATTGGGGTGGCAATGCCGTCTAGCCAAATACCTGCGATGGTCGGGTACTGTGTCAGCAACTCGGTAATCTGTGCTTTCATATAGTCTAGATAGATGTCAAGATTATGCTCGTCGCCATACTTGTAGGTTGGCTCGGGGGTTTCATATTCTGGACGTGCCGCACTGCCATAGCTATCATTGTTTGGCGCATGTGGGTGTCGCCAGTCCCTACCGTGCGAATAGTATGCAAAGAATGCAATACCCTCTTTTTCACACTCGTCGGATAATTCCTTGATTAAGTCCCTGTTTGCAGGTGAATTTAGGCTATTAAAGTCCGTTTCTTTGGTGTCAAACAAGCAAAAACTATCGTGGTGTCTAGTAGTTAGGTTGATATACCGCATACCTGCTTTTTTTGCAAATGCGACTATCTCTTTTGCAGAGAAGTTTTCAGCGGTAAAGCCGTTTACAAGCTTTGCATATTCATCAACATGCACCTTGCTATTGTACTGCACCCACTCCTGTGGTCTTTCGCATATTCCGTATTTATCTACACTTAGCGAGAATAACCCATAGTGGATAAACAAGCCATAGCGCGCTTTTTTAAACCACTCCTTGTTAGCTTTTCTGGGGTCTGTGTTATATAGCTCTTGGTATTCCTTTAAATAGCTTGGTATCATTGTCAATCCTCCTATTTATATACATCTTTCCACCACTGCGTCATCCAATTCTGTGGGACTTCATCCACTATGTTTTTATACTCTATTCATCTGCCTATTTCTTCAAATCGGCTCACCATATTATCGTCAATCAGCCCAAATTTGTTCGGTGATGCGTTTAGTAGAAACGAGCAGTATCTGCTGTTAAATTCTTTGATTTTACCGACTGCCCATTCGGCACTTTTTAGCTCCAGTGTAGGGTCGGTAGCTTTCCAAAACCAGTTATTTGTAAGAATATTTCCACCCGTTCCAGGCCCCTCAAAACTCATAGGCACGTCCTGACCAGCTGCATTCTCAAAGAAAACTATGTCGGTGTGGTCAAGGTTGTTTTCGCAGCTATGGTTTAGGATAAGGCAGTTTGGTTGTAGTGACTTTATAAAACTTGCCATTTCATCATAATCCATCTTCTCATAGCGTGGGCCACCCCATTTTGCATGCCAACCATCAATCACCAAAAAAGGTATCTCTCCATAGTTTGTCAGCAGTTCTTCTAGCTGTGTTTTAGTAAACTCTACCTGCTCCTTAGTGCAGTGATATCGTCCAATCTCCTCCTGCAAATCCAGCATGGAAAAATACAAACCTGCATCTATTCCAGCACTCCGATATGCTTCTAGGTATTCTCCCACCACATCTACTGTATATGTTGCGTTGCGTACAGAGTGCTCGGTGGTATTGGTATGCCAAATACAAAACCCTTCGTGGTGCTTGGCTGTAAGTGCGGCAAACTTTGCCCCTAGCTTCCCACTTGCCTCCGCCCACTGCTTGCAGTCGAGCTTACAGGGGTTCCAGCTTTTAGCATCAAAAGGATATTTACGCACAGCTGTGCGGTTTTCCATTATCCACTCCCAGTCCTTGGTGTCGTCGGGCATAATGTTAAACTGCTCAGTTGCACTATTGAAGTGTATAAATTGGCCTAAAGAGTAGTTTACTACCTTTTTTTGTAGCTCTATATAGTTATTTTTCATACAAACTCCTTGTTTACCACCATGCGTAGCTTTCTTTTTCAGAATTTTTGCCACGTTCAAACAGCTCTGTAGTGGTGACTGTGTACTCGCGTGATTTTAGATGTTTTGGGTATTCCTCGGTAACGCCAATCTTTGTGCGGTCAATCGGTTTGATACCCATTTTCAGGGCAGGTGAATTTGGCAAAAAGCTAAAGTCTTCACCTTGAATATCTTTGAAAAATGGGTTTGCTACTTGGCTATTTTTTTCTAAATCGGGATCTAGCTTTTGCATTTTATCTAGGTGAGAATAACAGTCCTTTTCATTTTTTGCACACCAGTATAGGTTGCTGTTGATATCGCAGTGCTGTGGCAAACACGCACCCTCAGATACTAGGTAGCCATCGCTGAAAACTTCCATCTCATCATCGGTGTCCACCATGATATTTTTTGCTATCAATGCACCATAGTTAGGTTTTTCATTAGGGTATGATGCAAAGCGTATATAGCCATTTTTACAGGTTACATCTATAATAAAATTATTAGTTACATCGTTATAGTTTTTCCTTGTTATGCCTATGAGGTTGCACATGTATATAATATTGCTATCAACCGTTGTGCCACACTGCCAGTCGTCGAACCGAATTGCGGCGCTAGCGTTGTAGGTAGAGATGTGATGTACATAGTTATACTGAATTAGGTTGTTATCTCCTGCACCTGATATATTAATAGCCGAGCCGTCACCCATCTTCTCCAGAACATTGTGACAATCATTATTTAGCACTTTGTTATTTCTTGCGTGCAGATATGGCAGATATCTCTCAAACTCATCGTCGGTGTCTTTGAGTGTTGCAAATATTTCTTCCCACCGAATAGTGCCTGATGCTTCATCAAACTTGTGGTCGGGGCGTTCTAGTATCGTTATGCGTACACCACAGAGCCCGATAGCCTTGCGTGCAGAGTGATGTATCTTGTTGTGTGCAATCAGGTTATAACCACTTTGCCAAACAAAAATTGCGTGTCCGTGCCATATCTCCTCGCCACATCTGGTTATTATGTTGTTAGTGACTTCGTTGTGGTGGTTTTCGTCTTTTGTACCTGGGCCATAGCCGCAGAGCAAAATGCCCATATTGCCAATATTGTCAAACATGTTGTTATGTATCTTTATGTTTTGGCAGGACAAATCCAGTCGCAGTGCGGTTGCTGAGGTGTCGTGGAAATAGCACTCGGTAATCGAACAGTTTCTTGCACCTCGAAATCTAAACAACGCATTACCCTTGTCGAACATCTCCCAGTCATGCTGTATACCGTAGCCTTTGTAGCCGTCGTCGGTGGTATCTCTCATGCCATGACGGAAAGTCAACCCCTTAAAATGTAGGTTTTCCACCATCTCGTCCTTAGGCCCATTATAATTTATACTACCCTCTACCAAAAAATACTGTTTGAGCGTTGGTATATAGATATTTTCTTTGGGTACATCGCCCTCGGGGATATAATATATCTCTCTTTTTCTGCTGTCTGCACACCAACTACCATCTTCGGTCAGATACGCTATGTCATTTTCCACCCTCATACCCTTTGGTTTTGCGGTAAGTGGGTTTGTTGCCTCAACAGCAAGGGTAGCCACACAGTTTTCCTCGTCCACCTCTGATATTGGCAGTAGGTTCATCGTCCACGGAACAGGCATAAATCGCAGCTCTATATCCTGCATATTTTCACGTTTTTTGATTAACCCACGCGGAAAGTCCACCTGCCTAAGCAACGGACGTTCTGCCTCTGTCGCTACGTTAAGGCTATCCATTCTATTATATTTTATCTCTTTTGTAGGCATTACAAAATCGCTGTGACAACGCTGCAATACCTTGTTATCACCAAACAGTGTCAACACTTTCTCCACACCTATCGGAAACTGGGCTTTCCAAACTCTGCCCTTTGATTGTTGTGGTAGATTATCTATGTCATCGGTTTTAGTCCATTTCTCCACCTTAATGGCAGAGGTGAAAATGGGTTCTTCTCCCTTGTAATTTTCGTATGTAATTTTCTTGTTAGTGTCGCCACCATCGGCAATGCCAAATACCACGCTGTCGGTCAGGTGGTATAGTCCGCCTCGTATAACGATATGTATGTCGCCCGTAGCTATATGCTGTACTTCGTCTTTTGCACGTTGTATGGTTCTAAAAGGCCCATGTTTTGTTTTGTCAATATTTTCAATATATTTTCCGTCCCAACTGTCATCCCCTTGGGTGGAAACATATATGCATACCGTTTGCATTAATTATGCCTCCTTTTTTATAATAATGGCAGGCTTCAACCTAACAGAGAATAGTAACTCCTTTTGCAGTTGAAACCTGCCCGTTATCTTATAGATATATTATGCTGTCAATGGCTAAAAATTAGAAAGAGCATCTTCGCCGTAAGCGTAAGTGTAAGATTCATTAAGAACTTCCATAAATCTATCAAGACCCATAGCGTCCAAAGTAGATACATAATTGTCCCATTCTGCATCGATATCAGATGTACCTGTTATAAATGCTGAAGTCATTTGGTCCAGATACCCTGCAAGTGGTGTAAACAGGTCAACATATTCGGTAACAAGGTCTTCTTTTAGTGTTAGTGGTAGCAGATATTTGCCGTTAGATACAGGCTCATATTTTGACTTGGTTTCGTTATATAGATTTACCTCTGGGTCAAACCCTTCGGCTGCATCATATGCCATACCATTACGTAGTGAATCAGGCATAATCTGTGGAGCCATCTTCGCCCAGTGTGCGCTTGTCTGCTGTCCAAATTCTAGGATATTATCGAATACAGCAGGTTCACCATTTAGTCCTAGCACGGTTGGGTCATCTACATATACCCAGTCACGGCCTTCTATACCATAAAGTGATGACAACGAGCCTTCTTCGGATACAAAGTAATCTACAAGTCTTACAGCTGCCTCTATATTTTGGCACTCACTTGTGATAACATATCTACCAGAAGATGAGGATATTGGTGAATAGTATGTGCTTGCAAATCCGTTTGGTCCCTCTAGAGGAGGTAGAGCCACCATATATTCTTCTTGAATTTCACGTGATGGAGAAATTGCACCTGTTGAGCCACCAGTCGCTACACCTACTATTCTAGGCTCTGCAGCTACTGCGTTTTTTAGTTGGTTTTGGTCTTGTGTAAAAGCTAGTGGGTCAAGCAAATCTTCTTCTACTAGGTCGTTAAGATATTTTAGACCCTCTTTCCAACCATCAGTAGTAAAGCTTGGAACAATCATACCATCTTCTACGCCAAGAGCCATTTTTGTTACTGATTTATCAGTTGTACCAGTTACACCTGTTGGCTGCATATACTCTACGAATGCGGACATTATGTAAGGCACGATAAATGTATTCCAACCTGTTATAGCACCAGTCAATGGAATTTCGTCATTCTGACCATTTCCATTGGGGTCTTCGTCACGGTAAGCTATTAGAAGTTCTTTGAATTCGTCGGTGGTAGTAGGAATTTCCATATCCACTGCCTCAAGGAAAGCTGCATTTGTCCATGCTTTTTGAGGATACTTAACGTGGTATGTTTCTTCAGCGCCCACCATACCAAGCAGTTTGCCACTTGGGTTTTTTGCTATAAGCTCAAGGACTGGGATATCTTCAAATACTTGCTGGATATTCTGTCCATAAGTGTCTAGGTAAGGCATCATATCAACGAACATTCCCTGACTCTCGCCTAAAGCTATCTGCTGTGACATATTGATATCAAAGCCTATGATAACCTCTGGCATGTTTGCACCTGTTGTCAGTGTAACGTTTAGTTTTTCACTTGCACTTGCCTGTGGTACAGTATTCCATACTATTTCAATATTAGTTTTTTCCTCTAACATTTTAGTGAAATCATTGTCCTCAAGGTCAGAAATCTGAGCTTGTTGTGCAGCCATAATGTTTAGCTGGATAGGCTCGCTAACAATTGGAAACTCTCCACTTGGAGCTACCGCATTAGTAGGCTCGCTGGGCTGGGAAGAACCAGAAGTACTTGTGTCATCACCCGAAGATGACGGTGTTTGTTCGTTCTGGGTACAGCCTGCCATCATTGACAGTACAAGAGATGATGCTAATAATGCACTTATAAGTCTTTTTTTCATGTTCTTTCTCCATTTCTTTTTGTTGTTTGCTATATGTACTTAACCTTTTACTGCACCACTCATTACACCTTTTACAAAGAATTTTTGCGCAAAGGGATAGATGCACATAATTGGTAATGTAGCCACTACTATGACTGCAAATTTGAGAAGCTCTGCCATGCCGACTATCTTTTCGAGTGTTTCTTGGTCAACCATCGCGGCACTTGGGTCAATGTTGCCCATTACAAGGATTTGGCGCAAGAACAACTGTAGCGGATAGAGTGACGAGTCATTTAGATAGATAAGCGAGTTGAAAAATTCATTCCAGTAATCTACAAAGGTAAACAGTCCGATAACCGCCAGTATCGCTTTGGATAACGGTGCTATAATTCGCACCATAACCTGAAACTCATTCGCACCGTCAATCTTTGCCGCCTCGATAAGCTCTTTACCTATCGACTGGGTGTAAAAACTTCTTGCTAGTATGATATTTCTAACATTTAGTAGCCCCAGCAGTATTACTGCAAATCTTGTATTAACAAGGTGCAGACTGTCCATTAGTAGGTATGTTGGGATAATACCAGCATTAAACATCATGGTAAAGGTAAGCAAAAAGGTGATTAATCTTCTGCCAAAAAGGTCGGGGCGAGATAGTGGATAGGCAATCATTAGTGTTAGAAAGATATTGATAGTCGTTCCAGATACCGCATTTATGATTGTGTTGCTATATCCTGTCCAGATATCTTGATATTCAAACACTGCTTTATATGCTTCGAGCGTAAAGTCCACTGGCAACAAAAACACTTTGCCTGCTATAACCGCATCGCTGGAGCTAAGCGAAGAACTGACTACATATATAAGAGGATATAGTGTTACTATGCCTGCTAGCAACAGTATAAAATAGTTGAATGATACAAAAATTTTATCACGTGTCGTTGCGTGCCTTTCAAACATACCGCCTGCTAGCTTGGTGAGCTTGTTAGGAGTTGCAACTACAGTTCCGTTTTTACTCATATTTTTTTGTCCACCTTTCTTTTACCACAAGCTAGTTTCGCCAACTGAGCGTGCGATTTTATTTACGATTACTATTAATACGAAATTTATAATAGCAGTGAAAAGCCCTATCGCTGTCGAGTATGAAAAGTCAGGAACTGGTGAAGCTAGACCAATTTTATATACATATGTCTGGATAACTTCGGAACTTGCTAGGTTGAGTGGTGTTTGCAGTAACAATACCTTTTGGAAACCTACCTGTAACATACTACCAACATTTACTATAAGCATTGTAACTATCATAGGCAGAATAGTCATAAAGTCGATGTTTATAACTCTTTGAAACAACGACGCACCATCAATTATAGCCGCCTCGTGCATCTGTGAGTCAACACTGGAAAGACTAGCTAGATAGATAATTGTGCCCCAACCAGTACTCTGCCAAATTCCCGACCAAACATACACATCAGCAAACAAATCTGCACGACCCATAAAGTTGATTTCTGGACCACCTAGTAAAACAATCAGCTGGTTTATAATGCCTGTTCTGGGAGACAGTAATTGTAGTATCAAACCACACATAACAACTACTGATATAAAGTGTGGTGCGTAAGTAATAAGTTGCACTGTTTTTTTAAACTTGCCATCTTTTATAGTGTTAAGCGACAAAGCGAGTATTATTGGGAAGGGGAAACCTACAAGCAACTGATAAAAGCTAAGTGAAATCGTGTTCCACATTATCTGCCAAAAATTATACGAGTCGATAAAACGCAGAAAATGTTTAAACCCTACCCACTCACTACCTGTTATTCCATCTATTGCCCGAAAATCTCTAAAAGCAATCTGCAAGCCACCCATCGGCGCATATCTTGTAGTGAAAAAAACTATCATTGGTATTAGCATTATTATGTATAGCGGGATACTCTTTTTAAACAACTTTAAATTTGACTTAATCTTATTGTACTTTATATGGTTCATGAAATTCCCTTTCTCGTTAAAATAGTTTATTAAATCGAACTAAATGACGCGTTTCGCTTATTTTGTTTCAATATAATCAAACAAACCTACACTTGTTCGACTTAGTGTATGTGCTTATTATATGCAAAAATTTTAGGTTTGTCAATATATTTTTGATAAAATAGCAATATACACAACCGAAAATGGTCTGTATCAATGATTTTACACAAGGTTCTGTTCTATTGAAATCGAACATATTGATTATTTTGTTCTATAAAAATCGTACTATTGACATTGATTTAATTTTGCTATATTATATATCTAACAGAGTGTTTCGAACACACACCAACGTCCGACATAAAAAAGGAGTCGCCATGTCCACACCAACATACCGAGACATACAGAAAATAACAGGGGTATCACTATCCACTATATCACGATACTTTAACGGCGAGGCGCTACGTGACAAAAGCGTAGAACTTATCGAACAGGCTATTGTACAGCTCGATTACAAACCACATCAGCCAGCCTTTACAAACAAAAAGCATAAATCAAAACTTGTTGGACTATTACTACCCACGCTAACACACAGCCCCTTTTACATGCAGTTGTGCGCTGAACTCGAAAGAGCATTTGGAGAGCGGGGCATGGGTACACTGGTATGCAACTTTTCTGGCACTACCGATTACGATGAAAAAGCGGCTATCAAATTGCTACTGGATAACCACGTGTGCGCAATAATTGCTATACCCAACGAGAGCAAAACGTTAAACCTAGTTAATCTACAAAACCGAAACATACCCATAGTACTGTTGGATAAACTAAGTAGCGACATTAAGACTGATGCAGTTATTGTGGATAACAAGGCACTTTCGGCAATGGCAGTCGATGAGTTTTGTGCACACAATCACAAAAAAATCGCTATCATAACCGCAGGGGTTGGCTACACCTCGCAGATGAGGATTGAGGGTTACAGCGAAGCCATGAAAAAACACAACCTACCTGTTCTAAGACAATACATTCTTGAAACTAGCATGAACCCAAATTCGATGAAGCTAGAGATTGAGCAATTTTTGTCTACGAAAAATTTGCCTACAGCTATTTTTTGTGCAAACTACAAAGCTATGATGTTGTGTTTGGCGATAATGAACGAGCGCAAAATCAACATACCAAACGACATATCCTTCATTGGGGTTGATGATATTTCTATCTCTAAGGTAACCACGCCAAATCTAACTATGATACTGCAATCAGTCGAAAAAATTGCCGACTGTGCAGCGGATATTACCATTAACAAGCTAACCGGAAAGCAAACCACTGACTCGTACTACACACTAGAGTTACCCACCGTTTTGGTTAAAGGTGGCTCGATAAAACAGCTGTAATGTGTGTCTATAAAGCTACCAATAGAAAATAGTATAGGGCGAGAAAAATTACTTTCATTTTTAAAAGAAAATTATAAAGCTTAATAGGTGTAAATATAAAAAAAGCAAAGTTCGAGGTTGTCGGTCTTTGCTTTTTTATATTTATTGCAATGTTGATTGACAAATAATGTATTATATAATATCATAAATAACAGTGTTATTTGAACTTTATTTTGACCACTGATTGGAGGGGAAGCTTGAGAATAATATAGATGAATTTACCTCCCGAATACTTGTGAGTGCCAAAAAAGAATTTTTTAAGAACGGCTTTGAAAAAGCAAGTATGAGAGTTATTGCGAAAAATGCTGGGGTGACAACAGGTGCTCTTTATACGAGATAAAAGCTATTGACGAAAAATTTACAGACACAAAAATCGAAAGCTTTGAGATTGAACTTAACGATGTTCATTTTTCATATGGAGAAAGAGAGATACTAAAAGGTATTAACCTTAAAATCCCACAAAAGAAAATGACTGCACTTGTAGGTAAAAGCGGTAGTGGTAAAACTACTATCACAAATCTTATAGCCAGATTTTGGGATACAAATTCAGGAAGTATAACAATTGGCGGTGTGGATATTAGCAAGATTAGCACTACGGAGATATACAAGCATATCAGTATGGTTTTTCAAAAAGTATATCTATTTAACGATACAATTTACAATAATATCGCTCTTGGAAATGAAAATGCAACTAAAGAGCAGGTCTATGAGGCAGCGAAAAAAGCAAGATGCTATGATTTTATAATGGCACTACCAGAGGGATTTGATACTATAGTGACAAGTGGTGGATCTTCTCTCTCGGGCGGCGAGAAACAGCGTATATCCATAGCAAGAGCAATACTAAAAGATGCTCCGATTATACTACTTGATGAAGCGACCGCATCTGTTGACCTGGACAACGAAAGATATATTCAAGAAGCTATAAATGAGCTGGTAAAAGAGAAAACACTAATTGTTATTGCTCACAAACTTTCTAGCATTAAATACGCTGATAACATCATTGTAGTAAACGATGGAAAAATAGCAGAACAAGGAAATTATGAAGAACTACTTATGAATAAGGGTGTTTATAGCGAGCTTTGGAATAAGAGAATGATGTCTAATTCTTGGAAGATAGAGAAATAATAATTAAAAGCTGCCAAGTCGGCAGCTTTTAAATTTTTTTAAACTCATATATATAAATGGTGACAGAGGAAGATTTTTTGATGAGGTAAGCTCAACTTTCAAACCAACCGATTTGGTTGTTTGTTTTCTTCATCATCGGTGTTAGCGGTGTCATAAGCACAGGTGCGTATTTTTTCATGCCTTTTGTGTAACTTTCGCTTTTAATTAACTTAAACTGTGTGCAGAGCCTACTGAAATCTTCTGGTACATCGACACCCCATTTGAACGTTGCCACATCTGTTTTTACTGCGTCGTGCATGCTTTGCCGTTTTACAAAAAACTTTGCCATAAGCTCGACAAGTGCAGTAATTTTTCCAAACTCTTTTGATAGATTATTGTACATAGTTTTTATCTCGTCGGCACTGAGATACATGATAAATCCCTCGGCAATGATTAATACATTATCCCTATGTTCGATTTGCGAGTACCAATCGGTATCAAGCGCAGAGGCTGCGATATTGACAACACGCTCATGCTTTTCGATATACTTTTCGCGCAAAGCTATTACGCTTTGAAAATCGAGGTTGTACCAGTAAATTTGCCCATTGTCTACACGAGAAAACCTATCGTCCAACCCGCAAGCTAGGTTTATTATAGTGCAGTTTGGTTTTTCAAGATGTATTCTTTTGTCATCTTATCAAAAATTTTTGTGCGAACAGCGCACCCCCACATGGACATACGGCTTTTTGACTCGTTAAATTTTGAAAAATCATAGTCAATGGATTCTACAATTTTTATTGCGGTTTTGTCTACAAAATCTGGGTCTTTGCGCCATGCTTCAAGTGCTCTAGCATATAATGGTATTAACATGGTTTCGCTGATGCCCACAATGTCAATTTTTTCTTTTTTCATATGTTCTCCTTTTGCAACTATAATAAAAGCAATGTTTTTGCCACAGAAACAGTTAGTGTAAACTTACTTACATATATTTTAGCATGTATTGATAAATTTTGCAACAAAAAATTAGATTATTATTATATTAAAATCTGGAGTATTCAGTATAAGTGTGTTTCACTGAGTTGATTACAACTAACTCAGTAAAAAAAGAGATAGAAAAGTGGCAAAGACAGAGGCACAATCGGTGGCAGTCGTGTTTTTCGGATTATCACTACAAGCAGGGCGGACTTGGAGGGGCAGATGAATAGGTGAGAAAGTAGGCTTGTGGAATGGGCAGGCTCATGTCATTTGATAAATTTTATCAGAAAAAGTCTGTAATTTTTTATATGCTAAAGTTAAAAATTCAACAGCTGATAAATCTTTATAGATACTGGTATATTCATGATTAACATTAAAATCTACTTCCAAAGTCAAATATTCGATTGGTTTACTTTTATTTAATTGTTCACAAACTTTGTTCCAATTTACATTGCCGTCAAAAGGTAGCAAATGAGTATCACCATCTCCAAAGTTATCATCTATATGTATTGAAAAAAGACGATTTCCATAACGTGACAGACAATCTTCGGTAGGGTGATAACAGTTTTCATGCCCTGTATCATAACAAAGTAGTTTTTGTGTGGAAAAAATATTTTGTTCTTGTCTAATATAAAAAACGATGTTTTTCTTTGAAAACACCGCTGAATAGTAGCTTTGTATAAAAAATCACCCTAACAAATTAGACGAATATGTTCTAATCTGTTAGGGTCATTCATATTGCACTTTGTAATATTATGTGATATAATTATTGAAAATACACAGAAAAGAAGGGTGATAACTATGGAAAAATGTCCAAATTATCTCAGAGATTATAGTGGATTATGGAAAACTGACCCACATGCTGCAAATCTTGAATGGTGGAAAAATGCAAAATTTGGAATGTTTTTGCACTATGGACTATATTCAATGCTTGGTGATAACGAATGGGTACAGTTTCGCAATAAAATCCCCGTTGCAAAGTATGCAAATCTCAAAAATTCTTTTACTGCTCATAATTTTGATGCGGATTATATTACTGAACTCGCACTTGAATCAGAAATGAAATATATTAACCTTACCACTTGTCATCATGATGGATTTTGTCTTTGGGATTCAAAAACAGAGTCTTTTAATAGTGTAAACTCTCCATGCGGACGGGATTTAGTGCGAGAACTTGCCGAGATGTGTGACAAAAAAGGGTTAGGTTTTTTTACCTATTACACTTTTATTCAAAATTGGAAACACCCTCACTCGCCTAGTAGAGATATATACGCTTCGGCAAAACCAGATTATGCCCAGCCACAGTCAGAATATCTTTTTAGTGGCAAAGAAGATTTTAGGATTTTTGTTGATTATATCAAGTCATGCACAAATGAATTGCTGCATGATGTGGGGATAACGGCAGGTATCTGGTATGATTTGATAATGGGATATTATCCACTCAGAGACAAGCTGGGGTTTGAGATAAACGAAATATATGATATGATACGTGCAGAGCGACCAGACATATTGTTGTCCTTTAAACAAGGTGTTACCGGCACAGAGGACTTCGCAACACCCGAGCAACATTTTCATTCGCTCGAAGAAAAAATTAGGGTAACATGTGGAAAACAAGCAGCGTTAGAACACAAAAATATATGGGAAACAAATTTGGGCAAACATAACGAAATCTGCGCCACAATGCAGGTGGGTTCGTGGGCATTCAACCCATTTAATCAGCATAGAAATGCCAATTATTGCTACGAGCTTCTGGGCCATGCAAATATGCACAATGCCAATTTGCTCCTCAACGTAGGTCCGTTGGGCGACGGCTCAATTAGCCCTATTCAGGCAAGCACGCTCAAAGAGCTGGGGAAACGAATAAGAGCCGAGGGTTATCCAGAAACGGGAAATATTGTAGCGGCTGAAGGCGAATATATAGCAGGGTAGTCACAGTTTCATTAGTATTCGACATCAAACCGCCTTATGTATGCCCACTTATCGATGTAATCGTGAAAAACTCCCCATTTCAATTTAAAGCACTCGTTGTTGTTGTAGCCATCTTCTCGATATGGACCGATTGATTGAGGCACTGCAAGGTCACCAAGTTTTTTAAAATCTATTCCGTTTTTGCTATACATATAACTGTTAGCGTATTCGCCAATGTTTGTGATAAGTGCCATAAAACCACCGTTGTTAGGGTAAACACAGACCTCATGACCGCTATTTATTACAGGATTGTTTTCATATTTTATGTATGGACCCTCTGGTTTTTCAGCTATTGCAAGCCCCATTTTTGTTTCTTTGGGAGATAGATGAAGCTGGCGACCCTTGTAAAACATATAGTATTTACCATTATGCACTACAATACAGGTATCGTCTATTCGGTGACTGTCAAAACTTTCACCATTGCCTGTTCGCAACAGTGGTTCATCACATATTTTCTCAAAAGGGCCGGTCGGACTTTTTGATTTTGCAAGACCTATTGCTGTAAGTCCATTTGCCTCAGTGCTAGTAAACTGAAAATCTGCCCTAGTAGCTGTATAAAACAGGTATATGTAGCCATCTGCCAACAATGTTGTAGGAGTAAAAACACCACCAGCATCAAAAGCGTCCCCCTCACCTTTTCCAACTGCCATTCCACCCTCTGTCCAGTGCTTGCCGTCATCTGAAAAAGCATACCAAATTGTGGCATTAAACCCGTTTTTAGTAGTGTTTTTTGAGTAATAAATATAATATCTGTTACCGACTTTTATAACAGGGCTTGGGTCACGTCTCACGAAATTCATATCATACTCCATACCTGTTATATTACTGTAAATAAGTTTCATATATATTCCTTTCGTTTATGGACGAAGTACTAGCTTTTATTAATAGCACTTTGTCAAGCTATACATAGTGCGTTTTTTGTATCTATTTTAAATCACTAATATACCCTCGATCAAATAATACGCTAACTATATTGCCCAATACATTGTAGTAGTCCTCTATCTGCCCTATCCGTAGGTTAAAAAATCCATGCATTCTGTTTTGATATGGTATTAATGTGCACGCTCCCCCTTTGTTTTTATAATCGGCAGCAAATTTTTCGGCTGAATCATAACACACTGTAGTATCCCCTGTGCCATGATAGATAAAAATATCAGCATCTGTTCTGATTATGTTGTGGTAAGGGGACACTTCTGTGGCTGCATAAAGAGAATGCTCTACTGCAACGCTGTTGCTATCTTCATAAAACTGCACCACATCTATTACTGGGTTGAAAAGCAATAAAGTATTTATACTGTTTTGGTAGCTGGGTTGCTCGATTGCGATATTGTTTAACAGATATGTTGAAAGAGCAAGGTGACCACCTGCGCTACCACCTCCAATGGCTATTTTTGTGGTGTCGATGTTATAGCTCGGTGCCACGGTATAGATATGTTCAAGTGCATATACCGCATCTTTTATCGCTACTTCTATGGGGGTTTTGTCAGTAGAAAACACACGATACTCTGGTAGAGCTACTGCTACACCTAACCTAGCAAGCTCTATTGCTTGAGGTCTAAACTGGGCTATTGACCCACCCACCCAACCACCACCAAAATATAGTACTACAAGGCGGTGGGGTTTTTCTTGTGTAGCAGGCAAATGAAGTTCGATAGGCATTTTTTTGCCATCAAATGTGTCGTATGTTATCGTTACTGTTTGCATAGCATTACTTAAATTTATACCCATTTTTTCTCTCCTCTTATATTACTGTTTTTTCTTCGTTGGCTTCTATTGTAACATTCTTGGTTTCGGCACCAATCTTTACTATCACCGTGGCTTGCCTATGGTTTTTTGAACGTAATACTAAAGTTGTTACTGTGCCATTACGCCATTTGATATCTACTTCTATATTGCCTCTGGCGCAGAGTCCACGTACACTACCACTGTTCCATTGTTTTGGTAGACAAGGTAGTATCTCGATATATCCGTTGTGGCTTTGCAACAGTGCCTCGCCTATACCTGCAATCGAACCAAAGTTGCCATCTATTTGAAACGGGGGATGATTATCCATTAAGTTTGGCAGTGTTGAATTGCCCAACAGGTCTTTAAGTGATAAATATAGTTCATCACTTTTCTTAAGTCTCGCCCATAGATTTATTATCCACGCCATACTCCACCCTGTATGTCCACCGCCGTGCTCAAGTCTTGTTCGCAGTGTCTTTTCAGCGGCGGTCAATAGTTCATCATTATCCCCAATCATGTTAGATGGGAAAAGCGCAAAAAGATGAGATATGTGTCGGTGCCCTGGTTCAGGTTCATCATAATCTTCTATCCACTCCATTATACGTCCATCGGCGGTCAATGCTACCGGCGATGGCATTTTTTTGACTGCGTTTTCTAGCTTAGATGCAAAATCTACATCAATATTTAGTATGCCTGTAATTTTTATCACAGCAGTAAATAGGGTGTGGATAATTTGTCCGTCCATAGCAGGCTGATAGGTCAGAGTGCCTATTTTACCATCCTTCATTCTATATGAATTTTCAGGTGATAACGATGGGCAGATAACCAACTTTCCATTATACTCTATTTGATAATCCAGTATAAACTCACAAGCTTTTTTTAGTATATGGTAATATTTTTTTATAAAATCTATATCACAAGTGAAATTATATCTATCTATTATATGCAATGACAGCCATGCTCCACCCAAACACCATATAGTAGAGCCAAGCCAGCGGTCTTGTGGTGCAGTGTCAGCCCATATATCGGTGTTATGATGTGCCATAAATCCACAGCAATTATACATCTCTTTTGCGGTGACTTCACCATTTACCACCATTCTCTCGAGTAGGTCAAATAATGGCTGATGGCAGTCTGATAGATTAAGTAGCTCTGCTGGCCAATAGTTCATTTCGGTATTTATGTTGATAGTATATTTACTATCCCACTTTGGAAGATACTCTTTGTTCCATATTCCTTGTAGATTTGCAGGTAACGACCCTGCTCTGCTGGACGAAATCAGAAGATATCTACCAAAATTAAAATAAGTTTCAATAAGCTGATTAAACGACTGGGTATCATTTATGTTGTATAGTAGTTTATCGGTAGTGGTATGGGCAGAAGTGCTATCAAGTTTTAGTTCCATTCGCTCAAACAGCTGTTTGTAGTCATTTATATGCTCTCTGAGTAGTTCGGCATAACCCTTTTGTTGCGCTTTTACTATTGTATTTTGGCAGTATTCAGTCGGGTCGTCGTGCCTAAAACTGGTAGCACAAGAAATATAGATAATCGCCTCGGTGGCATCTTCAACCATCACCGTCTTACCAATACCCTGCACCACCCCATCACACTCCACCTTAAGTAAATTTACAAGGTCGATGCCGTCTTTCCCTCCCGAATAGGCGGTTCTAATTATGCTGTCATCGCCTATGCAGTATAATTTCTCTAAATATCTATCCACCGCATAGCTAACACTAAAGCTGAGTGCATTCTCTTGGTTAGCCGATAACTTTACTACGATTAGATTGTCGGGGTTACTTGCAAAGTACTCTCGTTTATATTCCACTCCGTCGGCCTCGAAAGATGTAGTTACCAGTGCATCTGAAAGTGATAGCTCTCGTGAATAACTATATACGTCAGGTATCTCAAAATGTATATTTAGCAGTCCAGCGGGAAGATAGTGCCGTGCCGACTCAGGCAGTGCCACCATAGACATCATGCCCAACTTTTCTGCTTCTGCTATCTTGCCGTCAAATATCAAATTTCTTATTTTGTCAATATTTTTTACTGTATCGGGGTTGTTTCTATTTCGGTAGCCGCCATACCAGTAGCTATCTTCATTTAGATATATTTCATCACACTTAACATTTCCACTAATCATACCACCTATAAATCCATTTCCTATTGGCAAACATTCTTCCCACGAATTAGCAGGTTTGCTGTACTTAATTAATGTGTTGTTCATTTTACACCCTCCAAAATTTGATGTCACTATTAAATAATATCTAGCTTGTAGATGTTTATAGTATAAATTAGTAATTGTTTAATTGCAATAAAAAATTTCGTATTTTAAACAAAAATAAGGTGTTAATGCCAATTGAGTAAATTTAACTACATAATGTAAAATATTTTAACTAGATTTATCACAGATAGTGTGTTTAAATATAAATATAGCAATAAGCCTTTGGAGGTGATTGACTGTGTACAAATTAATGCTGGTAGATGATGAATATATTATTCGACAAGGACTACTGAAATACATAACCAACAATCACAGCGACATATTTGAAACAGTGGCACTGGAAAACGGAAAAGAAGCTATGGAATACCTAAACAATAATATAATAGATATTGTCATAACAGACATTAATATGCCTTATGTAGACGGTATTGAATTATCAGAATTTATCTACAACAATTTTCCGATGATAAAAGTAGTTTTTTTGAGCGGGTATAAAGATTTTGAATATGCACAAAAATCGCTCGAGTATAATGTGAGCAGATATCTTTTAAAACCGATAGAGAAAAATGAGCTTTCAAAAATTTTAAAAAAACTTACTACGGAATTAAACGAAGAAGAACTAATCAAGCTCCCTACATTTTTACAGGATGAGCTTTTTATTAGCATAATTTATAGAAGTGTAGACATAAGTGAGCTACCAACTAAATTAAGAGAGGTAAATCTTTCTCAAAACATACTGTCGTTACCTGGTTTTATCTATAAACTAAGCATAACACAAAGTGAGCGCTGGCTATATGGTAGAGATCGAAATATAATCGCTTTGCTTAACTATATACGATTATCACACTTTTATGCGTATAACTTGTTTGTACAAGGCAATTGCTTATTACTACTTTTGATACCAAGTTCGCCACAGTACGGCGTTGATGAATTTGAGGCTGCCCTTACAAAAGCAAGCGCAGAGTTACACTGCCATATATCGCACCAGTGTTGTCACGAGTTTGATAACATTACCGATATTTGGGGAATGTATGCAAAGTTTGAAGAAATAATGTCGGAAGATCACTACTCTCACAACCAAACATTACTTAATTATTATATAAGTTCCGGAAATAAAGAAAAAGCGATTCAGGTGCTTGTCGAAATGATTGACTTAGGTGTTGAGGAACAGGAAAAATCACAGCAAAATTCTATTATTGCAAAAGCAAAACAATATGTGGAAACCCATTACACCTATGATATATCGCTTGCACAGATTGCCGACCATGTATTTATGAACCCTTCTTACTTTAGCCGTTTTTTCAAGCAACAAACTGGTGAAACATTTTCTGATTATCTATTAGTTTTTAGAATGAACAAGACGATAGAATTACTTAAACAGCATCTACCTACATCGACAATATACTCAAAAGTCGGTTACAATGACCCCAATTATTTTAACAGGTTGTTTAGAAGCTATACTGGCTATTCGCTTAAGGCGTATTGTCGGGAAGTACTTAACAGGACGGAGTAGATAGTGAGCAAGAAAAATATAGCATACTTTGTCAAGAAATATCGATTTAGAAGTGTTTTTCTTAAAAACTTTATATACACTATAGCGATTATGCTAACGCCTATCCTACTTCTATGTGGTGTCTATTACTCTGTATCATACGAGAGCACCTATAGCGAGATGGTCGGGTTTAATGAAGTTGCGCTTAGTCATATGACAGCGGTGTCGGACAACGTAATCGACGAAACTGCAAAGTCGCTCGCATACCTATCTCAGAACACCTCGGTGAAGACATATATCAGCTTTTACCAAACACTACATAGCGAACAGCTAACCCAAGATGTACGGGATATTATGGATAGTATACGAGTGGGAAGTCGCTATATAAGCTCGGTGGTGGTTTATTCAGATAAAAACGAAATGTTTATAAGTAATTTTTTGGGTGGCACTACAGAAGATGTTGTTGCAGATGAGCTTTCCGTACTGTACGATACACTTACTGCAAGTGATGAAAATATACATATTTTTTTCCATGAATATCTAGGTAACTACCCGTATTACCTGACCCTTGCTATAGATGTAAACGCCGACAATGATGACACTATTGATGGTATGGTGTTTATAAATATTGATGTTTTGGAGCTAGGCGCAATAATGCATGATGAGAGCAACCCAGCAGAACTGTACCTAATACAGGGAGACACCATAGCCTATAGCTCTGCACGAGCAATGATAGGAGAGAATGTAGCAAGCATTGAGTTTTATAATAATGAGGAAGCATGGAGCTCAAGCAGTGGTCCTATAAGCATATACGATAGCACTCGGGTAATATCGGTGCAAAACTCTAGCCGAGATGGTATAAGCTATATGACAGTGACCGACCTATCTGCGCACTCGGACCTTCTTGATAGATTTACACTATTAACGGTGGGAATACTTATACTAGCGGTGATAGCTACTATACTATGTGCATACCTGCTATCAGTAAAGGCATACCGTCCACTACAGAACATATTTGGCTTTTTGGAAAGCCCCAGAGAGGGTGGTGGTAGCACAGCGATAAGTGCCGAGGTAAACGAAATTTCAAACTCTTTTATGGAGATAGTACATACAAATTCCGAGCTAAAAAAGGAGCTTGAAAAGCGTATAAAAACATTGTACGATGCCAAATTGGTGGCGTTACAAGCACAGATAAACCCACATTTTTTATACAACACATTGGATACGGTGGCATACATGGCAGACGATTTGATAGGTGATGACAACGACATAACAGAAGTGTTAATAGCACTATCAAAACTATACCGTGTAGCACTGGAGGCAGGCAACGAAACAGTTACTACGCTAAAAGAAGAGTTGTATCACACACACCTGTATGAAAAAATACTGAAAATTCGCTACAAAGACCACTTTGATGTGGTATATGATATACCAAACGAGCTGTTAGACTGCGAGGTAGTAAAGCTATTTCTACAGCCACTTATCGAAAATGCGGTAGGGCATGGAATGCGCACTGCAAGTGGTAGAGGTATCATAAATATAAGTGCACATCGAGATGACGATAAACTACTGTTTGTAGTAGAGGACAACGGTGGTGGCATTTCATCTGATAGGCTACGGGAGCTACAGGAAAAACTATCGCAGAGCTGGGCACTGAGCAAAAAAAGTATTGGCATTGCAAATATTCATCTGCGCATTGGTCTAGTGTATGGCGACGAATACGGAATACAGATAGACAGCAAAGAAGGCGAGTATACCAAGGTAACAGTACTGTTCCCCTATAAAAATGGTAAGGGGAAACAGTATA
>CAYJFF010000026.1:17784-29868 GCA_964369345.1 uncultured Oscillospiraceae bacterium | reverse complement strand
CTAACTTGCAATTAATAATAATATATGATATAATTTATTAAAATACGTATAGTATTTGTGCTATTACACTATATATAACACAAATACTCGTTAATGCAGAATGGAGTATTAATTATGAAGCTAACGACTATCAGAAACATAGTTATCAGCGCAATAGTAGTATTTTTCTTAGTGATACTACTTTTTTCCTCTATGTTTACAGTTACATCAGGTCAAGAGGTTGTTATACAGCGTTTTGGTGCATACCAGACCACTATAACAACACCGGGTATCAATTTCAAGATACCTTTTGTAGACAAAGCCACAGTTGTGGACGTTAACCAAATTTATCGCATGGAGTTCGGCTTTAATAGCATCGAAAATTCGGACGGTTTCGACTATTTCGAAGATGATTTCGACTCATCACTGATGCTAACTCAAGACGAGAATATCGCTATGGTAGAAACTATAGTACAGTACCAAATTGTTGACCCTGTAAAATATCTGTTTGAGGTTGATGATGTTGAGGGAACTCTACGTGTAGTGGCAGAGTCCTCAATACGACGTGGCATTGCAAGCTATTCTCTAGACGATGCTCTAACAGAGAATAAGTCACTAATCCAGCAAGATATCATGCTTGACTTGCAAGAGATATGTGACAAATACAACTCTGGTATACGCATAGTTGGTGTACAACTACAGGACGTAAACCCACCTATAGAGGTTGATGATGCATTTAAAGATGTTGCTGGTGCTCGTGAGGACAAGACAAGCTATATCAACGAGGCTAATGCTTATGCAAATGATGTTATACCAACAGCACGTGGTGAGGCTGCCGCTATGATAAACTCTGCTGAGGCATACAAGGCACAGCGTGTAGAGGAAGCAAAAGGTGATGTGGCTGCATATACACAGCTATACGCTAAATATCTGGAGGGTGTAGAAACCACAAGAACAAGGCTTTACCTAGAGATGATGCAAGAGATATTGCCAAATATGCAGATATATGTTATGGACGACGAAAACGGTATGAAACTATTCAACCTGAATAATAACGCTTAAAGGAGGTGCTACAAATGGACGAATATAATCAAAACACTAACCCTAATTATAGCACTGATAACGTAGTTGATTTAGAAAGTGCGAAGATAAAAAAGAGCATTACAGGCTTTATCATTACTTTTGTTGTGATAATAATAGCACTATTTTTGCTTAACCAATGCTACTATGTAGTTGATGAGCGTGACCACGCTATTAAAATACGTTTTAGCGAGATAGTAGAGATTAACACAAACGGCTTGTCTGCCGAGGAATACGCAAAGCTAGAAGCAGACCCACTGTATGATAATGTTAAACTGACAACTGGCGCAGGTCTTAAGTTCAAAATACCTTTTATTGATAATATAGAGTATTTTGAAAACCGCCTTATCACATACGATACACCAGCTCGTGAGATTATCACTATGGACACCAAAAAGCTGATACTTGACAATAACGCACAGTGGTTTATCAGCGACCCTTATAGGTTCAAGCTAACAATGGGAAATATCCCATCTGCTAACAGGCGTATAGAAGACTTGATGTATTCTAAGATTAACGAAAAAGTTGGTAAAACAATAGCATCCGACCTTATAGGCAACAAAGAGTATATAGAGGCTATGCTGATTGACGTAGCTGATGAGCTTAACCTAGTTACAGACGAGTTTGGCATGACTGTTGTTGACGTACGTATTAAGCGTACAGACTTGCCAGAGGAAAATAACGCAAACATTTATAACCGCATGATAACCGAGAGACAGCAGATAGCTACACAATATCGCTCTGAGGGTAGAGAAGAAGCTACAAAGATAAAGGCACAGGCAGACAAAGAGGCGCAGGTCCTTGTTGCTGAGTCCTATGCTGAGGCTGAGCGCATAAAAGGTGAGGGTGACGCTGAGGCTGCTGCTATATACAACGAAGCTTATAACATAGACCCTGAGTTTTATGAGTTTTATATGTCACTACAGACATACCAAAGCACACTTTCTGGTAATACACAAATTGTAATCTCCCCAGATTCTGAGTTTGCTAAATATATTTTCTCTAGTGGAGATTACTCAGTGCCAACACAACCACCAATTTCCGAGCCTGCAGAGTAGTTATTTTAGCTAAAAAGTAATAAATATGATTAAATGTGACAAAATTGCAATATTTTCATTGACAAACCACTAATAATGTAATAAAATGAGTCTGTTGTGATTTTGTTACTAAAAGATTAACATTTTAATTTGCTAGTTCAAAATCAACTATTAAATTGCTGCCAACAAGAGCAGCAGAATGGAGTAAATTATAATGAAAGACGTTACAATGAACTACGATCCTGCAGACATCCAAGATGCAAAAGGCACAGCTTGGCTATCTTACTTTGGTCTATTTCTACTTATCCCACTACTATCAAAACCAAACTCAAGATACATCAAGCATCACTGCAACATCGGCCTTATCATCATCATAGCTGGTATCATATCTTCTGTGATTTCCGCTATACCTTATGTTGGTCTACTTGCTTTGGTTATTAATCTAGTTGTTTTTATCGTTTGGATTATGGGTCTTATCCATACTTTCCAAGGTAAAGCATACGATTTCCCACTACTTGATAAAATCAAAATCATAAAATAATAATAGTTTTATTTTCTCCGTATAGCAGTGATGTTATACGGAGTTTTTTATCTACTCATATAATATAAGAAAAAACCGACACTATCTACGATTAGGCAGTGTCGGTTTTTGTTGTATGACTATACTCATTTGATAGATAATTCGTATTCATTATTTATCAAAGAAAAGCCAACTTGTTCATACAGTGCTTTCCCCATAGGAGATGAATTTAGCATTATTTTATAATACTCATTTTCTTTTGCAAACGAAATAGCCATCTCTAACAATTTCTTTGCTATCCCTTTTCGCCTGTATTTGGGAACAGTATACATATTCATCAGCTTAATAACTTTACCATTTATCAGCTTGTCCGTTGGTGGCATTTCAAATAACGAAAGCCCGACTGTTGCAACCAAGCAACCATTATCTTCACATACAAAAGCTATATGTGTACCTTTTTCTATATTGCGCTCAAAGAAAGATAGTGTGTGTGTTCTCAGGCTGACTTCATCAAATGTAACATCTCTTTCTTTTCTCATAGCTAACCTAAGAGACGTCAATTCTTCGCAATGGTGTAGTTCTGCTCTGTAATATTTCATATTCTTCACCTCACCAAGTATAAATAGTCCGTAGCGGTGGCTCACCGCCCACATCACCAACAAAATATAATATTTCTTGGTTACAAATAGGATATGTCACTTTTTTCTTTAAAAAGTGAAGCAAAAAAACCTTGCAAGGCATAATATATCATGTAACTTCCCCTTATTATTTATTGCAGTGTAATTGTAACCGTGTCACCGTTTGCTAGCTCCTGTGTAAAAGCGCACAGCTTATCATTCACCAATAGCTCTACTGGCCTATCCAGATGCTTAAAATCAATGCCAGAATAGTCCAGCAAATCCATAAGATAGTATGGTGATGCATCTGGCTTTTGTGCAAGCCTAAGTGGCATTCCGTTGAGCATAAAAGTATATACCACCTCTTGTACTCTCTCTGCTTGCTGTGTAGCAGTGCTCGTGCTATCATGCTCAACTTCTACAGAGGCTAACACTGGCTTTTCTACTTTCTCTACCACTGTTGGTGGCGGTGGTGTAATAGGTCTTACAACCTCTGGGTCAACAAGCTTTACTATAGCACCTGATGGTATCTCAAAAGCCTTGTTTACTATCTCGCCATTCACCTCTACTAACGACATATGCTCTTTCATTATATCGCCTGCTGTCACTACAACATCTTCGCCTACGGTCGCTGGCACAAATGTTATGCTATCACCTGGGTTTACCTGTGATGACGGCTGTGCCACTACTCCATTTACCTCCAATGTAGCAGGCGTACCAGTGCCACCATAGTGTACCTTACGTTTCCCCTCTAGCTCATAGTACAGGCTCTTTCCGCTCCTTGCAAGTAAGTCCGTATAAGAAAATCCATTCATCATGAGCACCTCCATAGCAGTTATGCTACCACTACGGAAAAGCTTGGCAGAAACACCATTGAGCATGATGCGGTAGCTATCGCTAATTAGCCCCAAACCAGCAGACACAGCTATCCCCAGTGGTGTAGTATACTCTGGGTCAAGCAGATTATAATCATCAGAATACGCGCTATTTTTGAAATGTCCGCCAGCTATTGCAACACGACGGTTATCCATTTCTAGCTCTGTCGCTACTAGCTCTCGAAGTCCCACTAACTTGCTACCGCCACCAGCTATGAATACAGCAGACGGTGCGCCATCATTGATATCTGTAATGCATCTGGATATCTCTCGCGCTAGGTGTGTGGCTGATTTTTCTATCATCTTCATTATCTCTGATACAGGTGCGCTCTGCTCCATGCCCAATATATCCATGTATGTTATGTCATTTTTGGTATCAAGAGATGCTTTTATGCTCTCGGCTGTGTGGTAATCCACAAGGCACGCGTGCATTAGTGCCTCTGTTATTTCGTCGCCAGCAACTGTAGCCATTGTATATCCTACAACACTGCCATCACGGCAGATAGCAATATCCGATGTGCCAGCACCTATATCAACGAGTGCTAGGTTCAGCAGGCGCAAATCCACTGGTATAGCGGCATTTAGCGCAGCTATTGGCTCAAGTGTCAGGCTAGCAACTTCTAGCTTTGCTGCACGCATTACAGCATACAGGCTATCTATTACCTCGCTCGGCAAAAAAGTAGCCAGTACTGTGGTTTCTATCACTTTACCTGTGTGCCCTATTATTTTTGACATCGGGTAGCTGTCTAGCAGTGTTGCCGATGGTGTATATCCAACCAAAAACAGACGCTGCTCAAACTCCTCATTACTACGCAGAATTTCCTCCGCAGTGGTGATAGCGCGTGCCTCCAATGTACTTATATGCTCTGTCGTGATTATAGTAGGTTGCCCCAGTTCCAGCTTGGCACTGCCAGTTTCTGTTCTCAGTGCACGTCCAGCCGCCGCAACACAGGCACGTGTTAGCTTTATGCCCATTTTCTTTTCTAGGCGCTGTGTTACTTCTACTACAACATTTGCCACTTGCCCTATATCCTCAATCTGTCCGTCCATCATTGCACGTTTAGTGTGCGGTTGCTTTTCTATCGCCAGTATATTCATTCTGTCGCCATCTGGCTTTGCTAACATACCTATTACACTACGCGTGCCAATATCAAGCGCATATATTATACTCCCGTCTTCATTTATATTGTCGTAAGAAGAGTCATTCATTACGCAGATATCCACCTTTCTACTTAAATATAATAGATTGGGAGGCTACCAGACTTTTGTCCGAACAGCCCCCCATGATACTAATGTTTATAGAGGTTAGCGTGTAGTACCTCAACAGAAAATATCTCTTTTCCACGCTAATATTATGTTGCTATTAATTCCCGCTGTTTGTTAGTCCAATAAACTAATACTTGTCGTTAATATCTTCTCTAAAAGAGTAAGAAGAATTACTGCTATAAGCTGGTTCTTCTACTGGCATATAGCTCTGTGTATCATACTTGCTACTAGAGCCAAAACCCTTGTCATTGCTACCTTTTAGTTTAAACCTTGATACTGACTGTCTCATTAGTTGTGACTGAGAAGATAGTTGTTCACTAGCAGCCGCAGATTCTTCGCTAGTTGCAGAGTTTGTTTGTACAACAGCAGATATTTGCTCCATTGTCACTGCGATATTGTCTATAGATGCAGCCTCAGCAAGTGCATTTTCTGCCATAACCTCCATAGACTGTATAGCCTGATGTGTATACTCAACAGTCTTATCCATATTGATTTCAACTTCTTTTGCAATTTTGCTACCACGGTTTACATAGTTCATAGAGTCTTCTATCAGCTTTGTAGTTTGTTTTGCAGCTTCGTCAGATTTGGACGCAAGGTTACGCACCTCATCTGCAACTACTGCAAATCCCTTGCCAGCAGAGCCTGCTCTTGCAGCCTCAACAGCAGCATTTAGCGCTAGTATATTTGTCTGGAACGAGATATTCTCTATAGTTGCAATAATCTCGCTAATATTGCGCTGTCCAGCAAGGATATCGTTCATAGCATCTTGCATTTCGTGCATACGGTCATTACAAACCTGTATTTGGCTAGCCGCTTGGTTAGCTTTTTCTTTTGCATCGCTAGCTGTAGAAACATTTTGTTTTGCATTTTTGTCCATCTCGCCTATAGTGTAAGTTAGACGTTCAACAGCCTCTGCCTGCTCTGTAGAGCCCTGTGCTAGTGCCTGTGCACCAGATGAAACTTGCTCAGAGCCAGCCGAAACTTGCTCGGACATATCACGTATTTGTGACATAATGTTATTCATATGGTCAGTTAGTGTGTTTAGGTTAGTTTTTATAGGTGAATATTCGCCTGGATAGTCGGTGTCAACTGTAAAATCTAGGTTACCGTCCATCAAGTTGCCTGTGGTGGATACGATATCTCCCATAACAGTTTTGGTAACTGCTTGTGCATCTCTTACTGCTTGGCATACATTGCCTAGCTCACTATTAGATACATACTTAACATCAAAGCTCAAGTCACCCTTTGCAAATGCTACAACTGCAGCTTCTGCCTGTTTTAGAGGCTTGGATATACCAGAAATTAATGACGTAGCAATAAAAACTATAAACAGCAACACTACAATAGATATAATAAGTATTGTAATTTGGTTTCTTATTGTAGTTGTTTCTATCTCCAAATAAGTGGCCTCTATATTTTGTTGGATTTTTGTTTGCAAATCTGTACCAACTGCTACCGCTTCATCAAATGCAGGCAAGAACTCATCTTCTATAATATCCAGCACCTCGTCCACATCGCCAGACTGTAGGAGTGGAACGGACTTTTGGAAAACAGCCTCTGCACTTTCAATAGTTCTTACATATTCATCAGCTAGTCCATCTGTTCCAGGGTACATATTCTTTATATCTACACGTAGTGTTTGCATTGTTGCTACATATGGAGCCATTTCATTAAAGACTGCTTCATCATAGCCATAAGTAGTCATTTGCATTAGTTTTACAGACAGAAAGTTCCTTGTTTTTTCGCTTTCTTCGACTAATGTTGACAAACCAACAGATTCATCCATAAGGTCTGTAAACTTAGCATTTAGAGAGTTTATCTCTGTCATTGCTATGAGTGTTACACTCACATATAGAACAAAAACAATAGCGAAAGACAGAACCATTCTCATAGAGATTTTCATATTGTTGACCCACTTCATTGTAAATATCCTCCTCAGCACTTAAAATAATTTATTTATTCCTGTTGTAGATAGACTTTTTGCCACACAGTTTTTCACTTATTCTCTTGTCTGCCATCACAACCCTCTCTAGCAGTGCACGGTTTTTCTTTATCTGCTCTTTTAGGTTCTGCGAGCCTGCACAAGACACTTCTTCGCCACGGATAATAGCTAGTAATATTTCAGCATCTACTTTTGGTAATAGCGAGCACTGTTTTCTTAACGTTGCGCTGTATTCATCTAGCAAGTTAATCTGCTCTTGTCTCATTCCCAAAAACAAGCGTAAAGAAACTTCGTCTTTTCTGGTCAGTGCATTACTGAGCTCATCTGTGAGCTCTAGCACCTCGCTCAGTGTGTAATATATCTTTTTCTCTACTATTAGTGTCGCCGATAAACTTTGTTCATTGAGCACATCTATCACCTCTACATACCCGACACAGCAGATTTATCCGCCTGTCGGAAAGTATCACGAAGATCTATCACCATTGTTTTTACTCTTGCTAGCTCAGTTTGGTTGCGCCCTATTTTTACACGGTTTAGCTCATAACAAAAATATTCATATAGCTTTTCTAGTTCTTTACTTATCGGATACTTTTTATCCAGTGTATCGCTCAGATAATGTATAATATCTATACTTCTCTCAACATTCTCCTCGCAAGCTAGGTAGTTTTCCTTTTTCAGCTCCAGCTCTGCTATTGTAAGTTTTTTTACCAATCCATCATACAGCATCAGCAACAACTCCCCTTGTGTCATTGTATTCACCGATTCCTGCTGATATTTTTGGTAACCCCGCATATCCATATCTTAGCCTCCAATCGTATTAATATCCACCAGTAAGCCCAGAAAGTGTGGAACTTTGTGAGTTCATTTCTTGTATTAATAATTCTAGGTTCGTAAACTGGGTTGTGTAGTAGTCTACTTGGTTGGATAGCTTATCCTGCCACAGCTCAATTTCTTCCTCTACTTCTACCATTTCTTTATAAATACTATTTGTGTTTGCAACAGCTGGCGAGTATTTAGAGCCTGCTTTTTCTATCAAGATACCTTTTACAGCACCTGTAGATGCAGCATATTTATCTGTCAGTGCCTTAATATTGGTCATAAGACCATTTGTTGTAGCACCTTCCTCTTTGCTCTTTGTAAACGCCTCTGTAACTCTGTCAGGGTCTGTAGCAAGAGTTTCTCTTAGCTTTTCTTCGTTTAGATTTATAACAGTAAGACCATCGCTATATGCAGTTTCTATACCAATCTCTTTTAGGTCTATACCATCCATACCCAGTGGTGCTATAGCACTGCGCATAGCTTCATAAAGTGCAGATAAATCTCTATCCATAAATAGCAAGCCTGTTTTTGCTTTTTCCTCATAAGCTTCTATTTCACTCTCGCTCATTCCAGAACGGTCTTCATCTGTTAGTGGCTCATAGCTATTACCACTTGATTGTTCTAGAGGTACATCACCATACATCTTCTTAACTTCTGTCATAATGACATTGTATTCTTCTACAAAAGTTTTCAGTGCCTCTACAATAGTATCTGCATCTGCCTCAGAGGAGAATGAAACAGCTTCGCCCTCTGTAAATATGGATTCCTCTGTAAACGCTGCATCATACACAGATGCGCTAGAGATTGGTGGGTCACCTGCCGCACGCTCCACATTGTTGAACTCATCTTTTAGTGTTACGCTTAGCCCATCCATATCAAATGTATTTGTAGTACGAGTAAATGTCTTGGTTTGTCCGTTTACAGTAGCTTGGAATATTGCATCTTGACCAGCAACATAGTTACCAGATGAAGAATCAGGTGTACCAAATAGCGCAGTAGCTAGTCCACCACCCATTTCTATTTTACCACCCTCGCCAGACTCTGTAGCAGAGAAGATAAACTGGTTTGTTAGTTGTGAATATGCAACTTCTACATTTACTTCATCATTGTTGTTTATCGCATTTATTACGCTAGATATAGAGCTGTCCTGTGTAAATGTGCCTATATTAACATCATTTATAACAAGGTCGAACTCCTGCATACGTTTGCCATTATCATCAAGTCTATAGCCCTCAGAGTCAAGTGCTACGCCATCTTTGTCCGTATATGTACCATCGCTCTGTTCTACTCTGTCCGCCACTGCTACTGGGTCCATAAAAGTAGAATCTAGCTGTGTTCCATTTATAAACAGCTTTCCATCAGTTCCAAACAGGCCAATCTCACCCATCGTTGTACCTGTGTTCATATATGTGGTCAAGCCATTTTCGCTCATTCCCAGAGCTTTTGTCACCGAGCTATCACCTTTAACAGACAGCGTAGAGTCATCTGGCACGGTGAATGTTAGCTTGCTATCAGTGAAATCAACTGTTATTTTACCAGCACCAAAAGCTTTGTCGGTGGCATCTTGTAGCCCCTGTGCGAAAGCAGCGTTTGCTTGCTCTTCTGTCATGCCTGTGGTATCAATATCTGGCATCTCTATATTTTTAGATATACCATTCAGCGACACGCTCAAGGTCTTTCCTGCAAGGTACTCTGCTACTGCTACATCTTTTGTGAACGACCCACCATCAGCAGGCATTGTTATAGTAGAGCCCTCGTCATCTATTGCTGTCTGCAAGCCCAGAGCATCTTTTATATCGCCTGTCGCGCCCGAAATTACCACCGAGTTGCCAGCACCAGTTTTATCCGAAAATGTTATAGTATCTCCAACAACACTTGCAGATATAAAGCTTGTTAGCGATTTAAGCTCACCATATGAGTCCGAGCGTTCTTGCTCTCCTAGCTGTTTGTTTATTGCTTTTTGCAAGTCTGACGCAGTTACCGCACCATCAGTGCCTGTTCCCTCTATAACATCTAGCTCATCAAAATCTATAGTATATTCAGATGCGCCGTATTTTAGGGTAATAGAGCCAGATAGTGTGCTTACTTCCATATTACTGCTAAGGTCTACTGCATCACTTGCTGTCACGTGGTATCTACCATCTACAACCGTTGTGCCAGTTGCGCTAGATGATGTTGTGTAGCGTGCCTTGGTTGCTAGCTGTGCCACAGAGTTTATCAGTATTTCGCTATCACTCTTGCCTGTTGCAGATACTTTATCCGCAAACTCACCACTTGTTGTTGTGAGAACAGCATTATTAAAAAAGGAAGAACTTAGCAAGTTTGTGTCCGATGTATAGTCAGTATATTTACGAGAAAGATCTACTAATTTATCACTTATACTACGGTATGCCTCTTGTTCCCACGAGAGCACGGTTTGTTGTTGCTGCAGCTGTATTATTTTAGTCTGATAACCAGATACTGCATTTTCTATCATTGCCTCGGTATCCATGCCACTGGCAAGACCAGAAATGATGTTTGTAGAGCGCGAGCCATAGATGCTACTGGAGGCACTACTACTTAAACTACTTATTGATGTCATGATTTTCTCTCCATTTCCTAGAATTATTAGTGTATCCCGAATAGGCAAACTATCATTTTTTCATATAATTATTATACCATAGAATTCGTTAACTTACACCAAAAACCATATTTTATTACTTTTTTCGTCAAATAGCATTATTTTTAATTGACAAGTTTTGCAAGTTAGAGTAAAATGATACTATGTTCAAGTATACTCTTCTAATATCTATATCGTCATAAACTGCAAAAAATTAATAGTTATAATAATAAATAATTATTGTGATATAATCTACTGGGCATTACACCGCTATATCCACTTATCGTTATGCCTGAAAGGAGTTACTCATGCAAACAAAAATAATATCTGTTACAAACCAAAAAGGTGGTGTAGGCAAGACAACCACTTCTGCGGCACTACTCGCAACGCTTAGCGCACGTGGCGCACGTGTTTTGGGTGTGGACCTTGACCCACAGGGTAGTTTGGGGTTTAGTCTGGGGCTGGATATAGAATCTTGCACCACTATTTATGATGTTTTTAGGGGCGTGGCAGAGCCAGATGACGCCGTTACTTCTACAGATATATGTGATATTATCCCATCAAATATACTACTATCTGCCGCCGAGCTTGAGTTTAACAAGCCTGGGCGTGAGTTTATGCTAAAGACAGCACTATCAAAACTAACTACAGAGTACGACTACATAATAATAGATACCCCACCTGCACTTAACATACTCACTGTTAATGCCTATGTAGCCACCGACAGCTTGGTAATACCTATGACAGCAGAGATACTAAGCCTTTTGGGTGTTGCACAGATAAAAGAGACTATAGAGAGTGTTCGCAACCACTACAACTCAAGACTAACTGTACTAGGTATCTTGCTTAATAGATTTAACCCACGTATAAACCTAAACCGAGAAGTGCTAGAGCTTGCAGAGCATATTGCAAAACAGCTAGACACAAAAGTTTTTTCTGCAAAGATACGTACTAGCGTCGCAGTGGCAGAAGCACCCGCACACGGAAAGAGCGTTGTCGATTACTCCCCTCGTTGTAACCCTGCACAAGATTTCAAGGCACTCTGTGATGAAGTAATTGGTAAAAACGCTCATTTTATCAACGCAAAAACTAGAAAAGGGGTGTGATGTAGATGCCACGTGGAAAAACAAGTAAGAGCACAAAGACCGAGCATGTACTTAATCTACTATCTGTAGGTACTAATAGCGAAGATGAAGAAAATATAGAAGCAACAGCAGAAGATGCACCAAAAACAACACCATCTGCAAAAGTGCCACCCATTGTGCAAATCGCAAACAGCAGTCAAGCAGAGATATCCAGCACCATACATAGTGCGCTTGATGATGCTCTTTCACAGGAGCTAGCAGAGAG
>CAYJFF010000026.1:0-17684 GCA_964369345.1 uncultured Oscillospiraceae bacterium | reverse complement strand
GAGCCTGTTGCAGAGAGCGAGCCTGTTGCAGAGAGCGAGACAAAGAAAGAAAACACTTCTGTGCGAATTTCTGGTATGGTAGATGATACAATAACTATACAAGGTGACATAGCAGAGGATATCGTGTTTATAAATATAATGCAGGAGCTTGTACTTGAGAAGATGGACAAGTATGTAAGTATGTTTGGTGTGTGTTCTTGCGCACGTTGCAAGCAAGATATCATGGCGCTATCACTTTCTCGTCTATCCGCTAAATATGTTGTTCTCAAAAAAGATATCATGCGACCAATGATGAGCTTTTATGCTTCTAAGTACGACACAATGGTAACTGCACAAGTAATATTTGCTTGTAAAGCAGTAATGGAAAACCCACGACATTAATATATCACATAAAAAATCCGCAGTTTGTTTTGACTGCGGATTTTTTTATGCTACTATTCGTCTAGCTGTATTAACGATGCAATTTGCTATTACTTTTATTATCTTACATTGTGTGAATATATTCATTTCACTGTGAAAAACTAAGCATAGTAACAGTTTTAGTGTAAAAATGTTTAAAACACAAGCTTGCTTTTAGTATATATCGTAACAAAATGTTCTGCGAGCTACACAAAGCTTGATATTTTTGGTTTTATGTGATATAATATTGGTGTAACAACAATTATTATAGTACAAAATATACAAAACTAATATTTTACTATAATTAATCAGCCTTTGCACATTGCTGTGCTAAAAGAATGGAGTATGCGTATGAAAAAGTTCATTGTATGTATATTTATATTGTCATTGATTGCATTGCTTGTTGCTTTTGGTGGTGTAGATGCAAATGCAAGCTCGACTGGCAACACCGTAGCTATAGCCTATAGCCTGTAGTCAAAACCACGTTTGTTTTATAAGAGAGCACAAAAATTCCCCTCGCTGCTAATAGCGAAGGGAGTTTTTTTATTAGCAGATGCATTAAGCTTATAGCTTAACATTTGGGTTTTGGTATCTAGGCTTTTTCAGTGTAATCTTCTTGTAGTTAATGGCTTTTTGTGGGCAACCATGATAACAAGCAAGGCACGCAACACATTTATCATCAAACTTAATCAGTCCTAGCTCCATTCTTATATTCTTGGTGGGACAATTATTTATACATTTCCTGCAAAAAACACAGCTCTCGGTAACATTGAAAGAACTACCAAAGTCCTCGAACTGCATGCTAGAAAACCTGTGTAGCCAGTCTAGGCTAAAGAGTGGACGATGTGGGCGAGCTTTTTTATTTAGCATTATTTTATCCGCTATCACCTTGCTCCTAGATGCCGCTTTATTAAGCGCACCATCTATCATAAACTGTGGCGGTGCCGCAAACAGTGTAAAGTTTACAGGCATACGCATCTTATGTACGCTATATACTTTCCAGTTGTTTTCCCTAGCATATTTATACGCATAGTACATTGCACTACCAGTAAATCCACCATAATTTAGTACTATATGCAGAGGAGACGGGTTCTCGTATTTCTCCAAGAATTCCTCTACAGGTATAGGCAGTCCAAACGAATATACAGGACTTACTAATATCACTTGATGATACCCCGCAATATCTCCATTAAAAGTTGCAATATTGCACAGTTGTCCGCCTAGCTGAAACTGTAGTTTAGAGGCAATATCCAGACTATTGCCCGTGCCTGTAAAATAAAATATCCCTACCATATCACGACCACCTTTAATTATACAAAGCCTACACGTTTATATACTTTGTCCAGTGTACGCTTAGCAAAATATGCAGCTTTTTCTGCACCTTGTTTATACGCATTTTCCAGATAATCTTTATTTTCTAGCAGCTCTTTGTAGCGCGCTTGTATTGGTGCAAATTCTGTGCAAACAGCCTCACCAACAGCAGTTTTGAAGTCACCATAGCCACGCCCAGCAAACTCGCTCTCTATTTCTTCCGTAGTTTTGCCTGTTATTACAGAGTATATGCCGATAAGGTTGTTGATACCGTCTTTACCCTCGCCATACCTTACCTGTGCGTCGCTATCCGTAACAGCACTGCGGAACTTTTTCATAATAGTATTAGGCTCGTCCAGCAAGAATATACAAGATTTTGGGTTGTCGTCACTCTTGGACATTTTGCGTTGTGGGTCCTGTAGCGACATAATCCTAGCACCCTGTTTTTTTGCAGGTATATATGGCTCTGGCACTTTAAAGGTATTGCCATGTGCACCATTGAACCTGTTTGCAATGTCACGTGCTATTTCTAGGTGTTGCTTTTGGTCATCGCCCACAGGCACTACATCGGTTTGATATAGCAAAATATCTGCCGCCATCAGGCTTGGGTAAGTAAATAGCCCTGCATTTATATTATCAGCATAGCGTGCAGATTTGTCCTTGAACTGTGTCATACGGTTAAGCTCGCCAAACTGTGTATAGCAGTTAAGCACCCACGCAAGCTCTGCGTGTGCAGGCACATGGCTCTGTATAAATGCTATGCTTTTTTCTGGGTCAACACCGCAAGCAAGCATAAGCGCATATGAGTTAAGCGTGTTTTTTCTAAGCTCTTTTGCATCTTGCCTAACTGTTATCGCATGTGAATTTACTATACAATAAAGGCAGTTGTAGTCATCCTGTAGCTTTGTCCAGTTGCGTACAGCGCCTATATAATTACCAAGTGTAAAAACACCCGTAGGCTGTATCCCAGAGAAAACAATCTTCTTTTTCTCAGCAGTTACTTCGTTATTCATTCCTTGCTCCTTTCGCCGTTCCATTTCGGCACAAACAATAGTAATAAGGCAACTTTAATCAGCGAGGTGATTAAGATAATTATTGCACAAGTATAGCTAGCTATGCATAATATTGCCTAAGAAAAGGCTCTAGAAACTGGTGTTAAACCAATATTTTTTACAGCCTTATAAATAAAACTCAATCTCCTACCACACAATCGGTGGTAAGAGATGAATTAATAGCTACAGTAATATTTACTTAAAGTACTCTTTTATAACTTGTCCTAGTTTCTCACAACCCTCTACAATTTTGTCATTGCTAGGTGTGGAGAAGTTTATTCTAAATGTGTTACACAGTGCACCCTCGTCTGTAAAGAATGGGTTACCTGGTACTACTGCTACACCATTTTCAGATGCCTTTTTGCAGAAATCCATAGCATCACTACCCTCTGGCATTGTCGCCCAGATAAATAATCCACCCTGTGGGTCGGAGAACTTAACTTTGTCCCCACAGTGCTCTGCAAGGTTTGCCAGCATCAGAGTTTTTTTGCTACGATATATTTTTTGCAGGCCATTTATATATGCCTGTACATTAATAGTGCTTAGGAAACGCTCGCAAATCATTTGCGCTAGTATATTGGAGTGAACGTCGCTACACTGCTTACCAACAACCATTGGTGACAGTGCTTTTTTATTCGCAATTACAAAGCCCACACGCATACCAGGAGAAACAATTTTACTAAAACTACCTACATATATAACACTACCATCAGTGTCCATAGACTTGATGCTTGGTAGTTGCTCGCTACCAAAACGCAGACAGCCATATGGGTTATCCTCTAGTATTATCACGCCATTAGCTGTGCATAGCTCGTATACTTTGCGACGTTTTTCCAGTGACATTGTATAGCCTGTTGGGTTCTGGAAATTTGGTATAACATAAAATATTTTTATGTTTTTCTCTGTCTTTAGCTTTTCTTCCAGTACAGCAATAGATGGGCCATCTGGCTCCATTGGCACACCAACAACGTTTGCACCATATGTACGGAAAGTGTTTATAGCACTAGCAAATGTAGGCTCTTCCACAAGCACTGTGTCGCCCTCATTAACAAAGCACTTCGCAGTAAGGTCTATACCCTGTTGTCCGCCAGATACTACCACTAGGTCGTCATCTTCTGTTATAATATCACCCTCGGATAGCTTAACAAAATCTGCCGCTGTTTTGCACAGTGGTGGGTAACCCTCGCTTATGGAGTAGTTAAGAGCAATATATGGCTTATCAGAAAAAATAAGCTGTGTTATATTCTCTATCTCTTTTATAGGGAATGCCTCTGGTGCTGGGCTACCAGCTGCAAAAGAAATTACATCTGTGCTCTGTGTTGTTTTTAGTATTTCTCTTATTGCAGAGGGTTTAATGCTCCCCATACGGTTTGAAAAATCATAATTTACCATAGTTATATTGCCTCTCATTATTTCTTTGTTCTTTTTGGTACTTTTTTACCAGCGTCCATTTGGAAGTTTGCAGATGTATCTGCCTCTATATTTTTACCAAACTCGTAGTCGTTGCCAGGCAGTACTGCATTTAGCGTGATACCTAGTATAGCAGCAATAGCAAGTCCAGAAAGCTGTATTGTAAATGCCTCTGATGAGTATATTACAAGACCGCCAGTGTTGCTAAAGCCAAGTGCAGAAACAAGTATTACAGCAGCTATAATCAGGTTACGGCTCTGTGTAAAATCAACTTTGTTTTCTACAACATTACGCACACCTATAGCGGATATCATACCATATAGTATAAGTGATACACCACCGATAATTGAAGTTGGTATTGTTCTTACAATAGCATCAAATTTTGGTAAGAAAGAAAGGATAATAGCTGTCATAGCTGCTATTCTAACAACTCTTGGGTCATATACTTTTGTTATAGCTAGCACGCCTGTGTTCTCGCCATATGTTGTATTTGCAGGGCCACCCACAAGGCCAGCTAGTGTTGTTGCTATGCCGTCACCCATAAGTGTTCTTGCAAGGCCTGGTTTCTCTATGTAGTTTTTGCCTGTTGTCGCACTAATAGCAGACATATCGCCTATATGCTCCATCATCGCTGCAAGAGATATAGGTAATATAGTAAGTATAGCACCTATGTCAAATTTTGCAAAGCTTGATGGCTCTAGTGCTACTCCAAACCAGTCTGCTGATATTATTTGGTCATAGGATATTTGGTTTGTTGCTACTGCAACAACATATGGTACAGCAACACCTAGCAGGATTGGTATAATTTTTATCATACCCTTGCCCCATATATTGCAAACTATTATAGTTACAAGTGCGATACAAGCAAGTAGCCAGTTTTGGCTAGCGTTGCCTATAGCACTAGGTGCTAGTATTAGACCTATAGATATAATCATAGGGCCTGTAACAACAGGTGGGAAATAGCGCATTACACGGCTAACGCCAAACTTGCCAATAAGTAGAGATACTAGCATATACACAACACCTGCAACAGCCACACCACCACAGGCATATGGTAGCATTTCTGTATTTGGTAGTGCTACGCCGTCCTCACCTTGTATCAGTGGTGCTACAGCAGCAAAACCGCCAAGGAATGCAAAAGATGAGCCAAGAAAAGCAGGCACTTTGCCCTTTGTTATTAGGTGGAAAAGCAGTGTTCCCACACCAGCCATAAGCAGTGTAGTAGAAACGCTAAGACCTGTGAGTAGTGGAACAAGAACTGTTGCGCCAAACATAGCAAATACGTGCTGGAAACCTAGTAAAAGCATTTTGGGTATACCCAGTGATTTTGCGTCCCAGATACCATCTTCTCCTATAACAGGTGCAGCCTTTGGTTTAGACATAAAAAACCCTCCTAAAATTAATCGTGTTAATTAAAATTCGTTATCTTGGCTATTATATCAAAATATGAACGAAATGTAAAGCGATTTTTTCAAAAAATAACACCAATAGGCTAATTATATTATAGTCTACCAACCATTGATACTACTACGCTTTAGAGAGCCATGCACACGCTTGGTAATCCCTGGGAATTTCTTTTCCATATCTGCTAGGAACTCTTTTGTCCACTGCCTTGTGGTTGTCTTATCTACGGGACATTTACTCTTTACTATAGGGTAGTTATTTATGCGGATAGCATGCATGATATCCTTTTCTGTGGCATAGATAAGTGGTCTTATAACCGTTATGTCTTTCCTACTCATATATGTAACAGGGGAAAAACAACCTATCCTGCCCTCATTGAACAAGTTCATTATCAGCGTTTCTGCTGCGTCGTTGTAGTTGTGCCCCAGTGTTACCTTATTACAGCCTAGCTCTTTTGCTGTGTCGTGCAGTAGTCCACGCCTCATACGTGCACACAGGCTACATGGGTTGTTCTCTTTTCTTATATCAAAAACAATCTCTGCTATGTCTGTGCGTTTTACTATATACTCCTCGCCCAGCTCCTGTGCTAGCTTTTCTACCTCACTATAGTCGTGCTCTACACCACCAAATACAGGGTCCAGTGTCACACCTACAATAGTAAATTTTTTATCCAAAAACCTACGCAGTCGTGAAAGCCCCACAAACAGTGCTATAGAGTCTTTACCACCAGATATTCCTACCATTATTTTGTCGCCATCTTCTATCATGTTATAGTCAGTAATGGCTTTTCTCATCATACCTAATAATTCTTGCATAACTCTTTTGTTTACCTAATCCTTTTTCATCAAAAACTTGCGTACATCTGCCACTGTGTACAACGAACCAATGACTATTACAGTGTCATCTGCCTGTGCAAGTGCTTTTTCTATCGCCTTAATATAGTCTTTTTCTACCACCACATCTGCACATAGCTTTTCCAGATATTCACCCAGTATCTCTGCACGCAAACCGCGTGGTGTAGATGCCTCTGTTGCTATAATATGTGGTAAATACGGTGCTATAACCTCCAGTGTTTCATGGTAGTTTTTATCTGCCAACACACCAATGACAGCCACAGGTTTTTTCACACCTATTTTGTCCAGAGTTTTCTTCAGTGCCTCCATGCCATGTGGGTTGTGCGCACCATCTAGCACTATGGTCTTGCCCGCCCTGCGTACAATTTCCATTCTAGCAGCTATAAATGCAGTACCCAGCCCCTTTGCTATTGTTTGTGCAGTGACTGATATACCATATTTACTCAGCGCAAGCACTGTGTCTATCGCTGTTATTGCATTGCCTATTTGGTGCTCGCCCACAAGCTTTATCTTGTATCTATTGCCATGGTACGAAAACTCACTGCCTGTGGTATCCATTTTTGTTACTGCCACCTGTGATAGCTGTGGTATATTTAGCTCGCTGTCATTCTCTGCGCTTTTCCTCACTATTACAGCCATAGCCTCTGCCCTTTGGTGTGGGTTTGCTACTACCACATTACCTTTTTTTATAATGCCACATTTATTGTCTGTTATATCCACAACTGTGCTACCAAGATATTTGGTGTGGTCCAGCCCCACTGGTGTTATTACAGAAACTAGGGAGCTTTCTATGACATTTGTTGCGTCCTCTCTGCCACCTATGCCCACTTCTAGTGCCACAATATCACACTTTTTGCGTGCATAGTACACCATTGCAATACCTGTGATAACCTCAAACTCGCGTGGGTGCTCGCCAATTTCTTCTTCTGTCTGTTTTGCAGCCTCTGCCACTATCTCCGTTATCTCTGCAAGCTCTGCACGGGATATCATCTTATTGCCTATCATTATTCTCTCACAAAAGTCCAGAACATATGGCGATGTAAACTTGCCAACTTTTAGCCCGTGTGCTGTTAATATAGATGTTATCATGGTAGTGGTAGAGCCTTTTCCGTTTGTACCTGCAATGTGTACAAATTTTAGCTCCCTGTGTGGGTTCCCCAGCTTATCTAGCATAGTGCGTATTCTGTCGAGCGAGGGTCGCCTTGCATATGCATTAAGCCCATGGATATATTTTAGTGCGGATTTGTAAGTCATTTATCTCCCTTTCCTACTCTGCAAGCTCTATTTCGCCAGCTACAAACAGCCCCAGTAGCTCATCAAAGCTCTCTGCAACTACTTGTGGTGTATGGAAATCAGGCTCAAAACCAAACACTATGCGGTTGTTGTCACTTGTATCTATACCAAAATATGCATGCCCCTCACCAACTGACATAAACACAGGTAGCACGCTATCCCAGAATTTCACAATCTTTGCCATACGGTAGCTCTCGCCCTTATCCTCGGCATCTTTTAGCGCTACAAGCTCGTATTCATTCCACTGCATTATCACCTCTTTGCCAGTGAATTCTTCTTCTAGCAAGAACCACGCTGTGCCCTCTGGGCTAACTGCTGTACGCATAGCACCCATAAACTCTAGGTACTCTGCTGGTAAGTTTTTATAGCGTGACACTACTTCTTTGGGCAGTGTTACATCGCCTTTTCTGTTCTGGCGGATATTCCAACCACTCTTTTTTACATATTCTATAAATGCCTCTAAATTTGTAAGCATAATACTCTCCTATAATTCTATTATTTCGCCGTCTAGCATTGTCATTACTACCTCACCACAAGCCTGCATACCGTCTAGTGGAGTAGCTTTTGCAACAGATATGAATTTGCTGCTATCTATTTTATAGCTCTTTCCAAGGTCTATAACTGCTATGTCTGCCGGTGCACCTCTGTGCAGTCCCCCAGCAATGCCAAAAATCTCACGTGGGCGCACTGTCAGCATTTCTAGTAGTCTTGCCAGTGTTATAACACCTGTTTTCACCAAGTTCTCATACAACACTGGGAACGCTGTTTCTATACCAACTACACCCATTGCACTATCTTTAAGACCCTTGGATTTTTCCTCCATGCTATGTGGTGCGTGGTCGGTAGCTATAACATCTATAGTGCCATCTTGTACGCCTGCTATTAGTGCCTGTCTATCTTCATCACTGCGTATAGGTGGGTTCATTTTAAACCTACCTTCTTCTTTTATATCCATATCACACAGTAGCAGATAGTGTGGTGCAGTTTCGCAAGTAACAGGTAGCCCCTTTGCTTTTGCTTGTCTTATAAGCTCCACACTCTCTTTTGTGGATATATGGCACACATGGTATTTACAGCCTGTTTTCTCCACAAGCTTTATATCACGCTCTATTTGCTTCCACTCACTAGCAGAGCAAATACCTTTGTGTCCATTCACTTTTGCATACTCACCCTCGTGTATATACCCACCAAAGAGCAGGCTTTCATCTTCGCAGTGGGCGCAGATAATGCTGTTTGTAGCCACAGCTTTTTCCATAGCTAGTAGCATATCTCTTTCATTTTGCACACCTCTGCCATCATCAGAAAAAGCTATAGCACCAGCTATTTTTAGTTTTTCCATATCTGTTAGCTCGCCGCCACCGCTCTGCCCCATTGTAATACAGCCTAGCGGGTATACTTTTATCGCTGCTGTGTCATAAATGATATCCAGTTGTTTTTGTAGGTTTTCTTTGCTATCCGGTGGTGGGTTTAGGTTTGGCATACTGCACACTGCTGTGTATCCGCCACGTGCTGCTGCCATTGTTCCGTTTTCTATGGTGCTTTTATAGGAAAAACCAGGCTCACGCAAGTGTACATGTACATCTACAAAGCCAGCTGTAACAAGCATACCTGTGCAGTCTATAAGTTCGCAGTCATCAGCAGATATATCACTAGCTATTTCTTCTATCATACCATTATCTATTAGTATATCATTCTTTTCTTCCACACCATTAACATATGTGGTTCCGTTTTTTATTAGTTTTCTCATAATTTTCCCACTCCCATTTCATTCTTCTACAATACAGGGCATTATATCCATACAATTATAATAAAAAGCATGGGGTTTGTCAAACATAATAGCTCTTATTCTGTGTGTCGGTAGACAAAAAAACCAAGGTTTCTACTTTGCCGTAGCACCTTGGTTTTCTTTTATAACTCTATCCAGTATCTTCTTGTCAGCCTTGTTTTTTTAGCACCGTCGCTAAAAAAGTTATCCCGCTGTTGCGTTGGCAGGTGTTGTAGACGGTGGATTATCTATTGCAGCTTTTATCTGCGCCCAAGTTTGGTAGTTGTCTGGGTTTATGCCTGCGTTCTGCGCTTGTTGCTGTCTTTGTGCCATTAGTAGCTGTAGGTCATCAAGGTCATTGTCCTCTTTATCAGATGTCATCAGCCATTTTGGGTTTTTGGACACCAAAGTATTAATCGCTTTTATTTCTTCCTCGGCATTTTCAATAGCTCTCTCCAGTGTTTCCCAAGTTTCATACTTAGTATGGTCTACAGAAACTTCTTCTGCTCGTTCTTTTCTGTCAGCCATTAGTTCTTCAAGCTGAGCTAGTGTTTTATTAGCCTTGTCAGATACTTCTAGCCATTTTGGGTTACTTGCAATCAGGTTATCTATCAGTGCAGTTTGGTCTGCATTCGCTTGAGCTTCTTTTATAGCTGTGCTTAGTGCCGCCCAAGATTTATATGCAGAAGTATCAACATTAACAGCTGCTGCTTGTGCTTTTCTTGTTTCCACCAAAGATTTAAGCTCGTTTAGTGACTTTGTTTCTTCTGTACCATCAATAAACACCCTGTTTGTTTGTATGTACTGAGTTTTTTCTATTGCTATCTCTTTTTGTGTCATCAGGCTCTGCATAGCCGCCCAGTTGGCGGTATTTACTATCTCCGCCTCTGTTATGCCAAGCTCTGCCGCTTCTGCCTTACGCTCATTCATCAGAGTAGTTTTTTCTGCATCACTCAGTGTGGACATCTCTTGCTCTGTCAGCCACTTAACATCTTCGCTTTGTCCTGCTTGCTTTTGTGTAATTAGCTCATCAAGCTCTTCCCAGCTATCAGCATCTTTTATCTCTGCCTCTGTCAGCCACTGCTCTGCTAGGTCCTCACGCTCATACACTGTTGCAATTCTCTTGCGCAAGTTAAACTCATAGGTTTCATCTTCTGTTAGATAAAGCTCAAACAAATCTTTACGCTCGTCTGCTAGATATAGCATCTCGTCCAGATATTTTGCAAGGTCTTCTATCTCATCATATGTCAAGTAGCTTTCTATAAGCTCTTTACGCTCATTTGCTAGTTTCTCTTGCTCTGCTAGTGATAAATCTTCACGCTCGTCATCAAATAGCCATTCTTCCAAAACTTTAGCTGCATCTGCCTCTATTTGTTGCTGTATAGCCTCTGCTTGGTCTTTCGCTATCTGCGCATACCACTCCGATGGCATAACTGGCGCAGTGTTTATAGTAGCACCAGAAACATCTATATTTGTGGTCTCGTCCGGTCTTAGTTTCCTTGCAAAAACTACAAAACGTGCTACACGGTCTGTAGAGCTACCAAAGGAGTAGTCACAAGTAGATAGTGTTAGCAGGTCGTCACCAGGTACTACGTCTATAGTTGTGTTTATTAGGCTTCTCTCACGTATGCTGTCGATATAGTCATTAAACTCGTTGGCATCTTCTGTATTAACAAAGTTGTGGTACTGGAAATCTGGGTCATCTTTGTGCGATATTACTGCACCAAAAATAACATAATCACCATCAGCATACACACTATCAAATGTTACCACAGGGTGTGATTTATAAAAGCTGACATTGGAGTAGTTTAGCAAGTTTGCAAACATCTGTCCATCAGTCATATTATGTCCATATATAACAAGGTTTGTGCTCTGGTCCTCTGCCGATATATAAGAACGGAAATCAAGGAAAGGTATGCCGTGCTGGCTTTCCTCACGCAAAAAGTCGCGTCTTTCATAGAACAGATTATCACCACTCTGCACTACGGGGTAGTTTACATTTGTTCCTGGTATTTCTATCCAGCCCATAAGGTCTACGTTTTGGTCATACAAACTACGGAACTTCTCTTGATAAGATGGTGGGTAATAGTCGTCCTTTGTGCCACCTGTATTTGCTTCTGTAAGTGTGTTTGTGTTTGCTGTTTCTGGGTTGGAGTATAGGTTTTGCAAGTTTGTGTTAAGCTCCTCATTACTTGCAGACTCACTAAAAATTATACCCATATAAACTATGCATATAATAAACACCACTATACACGCACCAAAAACAATCAGCCTTGCTAGGTCGTCTTTGGATACATTTCCACTTGCCACACGTTGGAACAAGTTCATTTTTTTGCCTAATGGTTCTCTTTTGTCTGGTTGAAGATTAGCATTTTGCATTTTTTTCACCCTTTCGCTAGTAATTATTTCTTAAACAACGATAAAAAGCTATGTTTCTTTTTCTTTACAGGGAGCGCACTGCTAATTATTTTCTCATAGTGCGTGGCATATAGCCTAAGCATATTAAGCATATGTAGTACTCCATTATATATTAATCTATCGTTATTATTCTCACCCGCTGATATAGTTTTATTCCACATATGTTCACCATCGGTAATGCTGATAAGCAATGTCCTGCTCAGTGTGCCTACCAATAGCACTGCGATACCGATTTTCTTTTGCGACTGTTTTTTTACACACAGTGCAATCTCGTTTGCAGTTTCTATGTTATTTTGCTCTATATATGTGTCAGATATTTTCAGCTTTTTCATCATTTCTTCGCCATGATACACAGCATCTGTAGATATAACCATATCCGTGCTATCTGCTGTCAAAAGCACCTTGCCAAAGTATCCGTTTGTCCCGTCCTCGCCTATTGCGATATCAATATGCTTTTCTGTCAAAAGTTTCATTACTGCATCAAGCATTGTCCTGTCCTCATTAGCATAGATACAGTCTCCTATAGTATCTGTAATGACACCCATATAATACTTGATATTTTGTGAAACATCTGTAAACTTGCCATATTGTGGGCTAAAGGTTATCCTGTAGTCATCTTTTTGGTAGCTACAGGCTATATTTTCATTTTCTGCTAGTAGCTTTTTCACCCTTGGGTATATTGGTGTGTTGCCAATATCGGCAGCCTTTATAACTATAGGTGACACCACTTGTTGTGCCTGTGTGTCGCTTTTTCCCTCTGCAAAAAATGCATCAAGCCTTGCTCCTAGCGCACCAGATAGCATATTCACAAGCTCCCCTGGCTTTACTGGTAGCACTGCTAGTATTTGTTTTTTTGCGTTAACTACATACCCCTGCACAAGACCACTGCTGTTTGCAATTACCTGTGCATTTTGTGGTAGTGTTATAAAATCTGTAATATTCTCGTGTGTATCCACATTTATCCCTATGTATGTATTTACTGCATTGTGCGCATCTGTATTTACACATAGTACCAGCCCCAGTGCCCTTGCTATAACAAGGTTTATTGTGTGGACAGTGGCTGATTGTGGTGCCAAGAGTATCACCACAGCCTCATTTTTGCTTGCAACCTCGGCAAGTTTTGCTCTAAAGCCTGTTTCGGTTATATTATCGTTTATATAAACCTGTGTGGGTACACCACGCTGAGAAAGGTTTTTTTGTATGCTCTCGGCACCTACATCTAAGAAAGCACGGTACTCGTTACCTGTCGCCAGTGCCAGAATATATGCCCCCATACTCTGCCTCCCTTGCTTATTCCCTAGTTAGCAAAATAAGCTCTGCGGTGCTAACTGCCTCGTCTATAAGCTCCTGTGGTAGCTCCATATTTTCTTCCATTCTCTCTACTACATCTTGGTATGGCTTTGTTTTTGGGTGTTTGGGTGTAAAAACAGTACAGCAGTCCTCATATGGCAGTATAGAGGTTTCAAAAGTATCTATCTTCCTTGCTATCCTTACTATTTCTTCTTTATCCATGCCTATTAGCGGGCGAAGAACAGGTAGCTTTGTAACTATATCTGTACAAGCTAGTGCGTGCAGTGTTTGGCTGGCAACTTGTCCCACGCTCTCGCCTGTGATAAGTCCACCTGCTTTTTCTTCCTCTGCTATTCGCTCTGCTATTCGCATCATCACACGGCGCATCATAATAGTAAAGTAGTCTTCTGGGCACTTGTCCCTTATCATCTCTTGCAATGTGGTAAAATTAACCACAAACAGCCTGATATCGCCAGTATATGGTACTAGTTTCTGTGCTAGTGTAATAACCTTTTGCTTTGCACGGTCGCTGGTATATGGTGGGCTTGCAAAGTGTACAGCAGATAATGCAAGACCACGTTTGCTCATCATATAACCAGAAACGGGGCTATCTATACCACCGGATAATAGCAACATACCACGACCACCTGTACCCACTGGCATACCGCCAGCACCTGGTAGCTGGTTTGTGTGTATATATGCACCACGCTCACGCACTTCTATAGTTACTGTAACTTGTGGGTTGTGCACATCTACAGTAAGGTGTGGGAAATTATCCAGTATGATACCACCAAGCTCCATGCAAATCTGTGGTGTATTAAGTGGAAAAGTTTTGTCGGCACGGCGTGCATCTACCTTGAATGTTCTTGCGCTGTTAAGTGTATCACGCAGATACTCCAGTGTGTGCTTTGCTATTACATCAAAATCTTTCTCTACCACCAGTGAAGGACATAGTGCAGCAACGCCAAAAACAGTTTGCATACGCTTTACTGTTTCGTCTATGCTTATTCCGTCCTCCATTGGCTCTACATAAATGGTAGACTGACTGGTCCATACTTTAAACTTACCCAGACCCTCCAGCCTACGTTTCATATTGCCAATCATTCTATCTTCAAAACTACGCCTATTAAGGCCTTTTAGTACCAGTTCGCCTGCTTTTAGTAAGACTATTTCTTTCATTCTTTTGTATTTACTCCATCCTCTTTCGCTGTGTTATATCAGCGTTGTTTTTTTGCACGTGCCAGTGTTTTCTGCGCAATAGCCAGAGCATCTAGCAACATGTCTATATCTTCTAGTTTGTTATCATTACACAAGCTCACACGTAGTGCGCTGTCTATTCTGCTATCACTCAGCCCCATGGCAGTTAGCACATGGCTTTTTGCACCCTTGGAGCACGCAGAGCCGCTGGATACATAAATCTCACGCTCTGCAAGGAAATGTATCAGTGTTTCTGAGCGTATACCCTCTACAGATATATTCATTATATAAGGTGCTGCATTTTCAGGTGAATTGATGCATAGTTCATCATTTTTTTTCACATTTTCCAGAAAGTGTCTCTGTAATGTGCGGTAGTGCGCATCATATTTTGCATGATTTGCCCACATACTCTCCGCCGCTATAGCAAAGCCACATATGCCAGCTGTGTTCAGCGTGCCTGGGCGTAGTCCATTACCTTTATTGTGTAGTATAGGTAGTATTCTAGTGCCCTTTTTCACATACAGTGCACCACAGCCTTTGGGTCCATGTATTTTATGTGCACTTATGGAAACCATATCCACGCCCCATTTTTCTGGTGTTACTGGGACTTTACAAAAACTCTGTACACAGTCGCTGTGTATTACTACTGCTGGGTTCTTGCGCTTTACCATATTCGCAATGGTAGGCACAAGGTTTATGCTACCTGTCTCGCTATTTACGTGCATTATAGACACCAAAATAGTGCTACTATCCACTGCATCAGCTACTTTTTGTGGGTCTACTACACCATGCATATCTGGCTTAATAAAAACTACCACAAAGCCCATATCCTGCAAATATCTTGCTGTACCCATTATAGATGAGTGCTCTGTAGCACCTATTATTATCTTGTTGCCACGGCGTTTCATAGCATTCGCTGTGCCTATAAGTGCTAGGTTATTGGACTCTGTACCACCTGAGGTAAAAGTTATTTCTTCTGCCTTTGCACCCAAAATTCGTGCAATTTGTTCACGTGCTTTCTGCACTCTTTGCTCAGCCTCAAACCCTTTACGGTGTAAGGACGACGCATTACCATAGTCCACTACCAGCATTTCTGTCATTACTTTTAGCACTTCATCAGAAACTCTGGTTGTCGCACTATTATCTAGATATATTTCCAAAATTCATTACCACCTTTATGATTACACTTTATTATACGACAAACCAAATGTATCTTCAACCACATAAACCAAAGTTTATTAGAGAAATTTATTATGTTTATGTAAATTTTTTTGGTGAACTCTTTAAATTTCCATCAAATAATGTTATTATACTATATATTTACCAATAACACACTGTTATTATATACCAATTTTTATTTTATTACTTCCCATGTTATAGTTGGGATTGTGCCTATTTTTATGGCAAGAATGGAGCAAATATGAGAAAAACACTACCCCTAATACTCGCAGCAACAATGCTGTTTTCTGCTTGTAGCACCACCACACCACCACAGTCATCATCACAAGCGCCACCACCAATAAGCGAGGCTACTGGCCTGACACTGCAAATAGGTGACGAGCCACAAACGCTGGACCCAGCTTTTGCATACCAAACTGATGAGCAAACCTACCTAACACATATATACACTGGGCTTGTAGTGCTTGATAGTTCTTTGCAACCACAGCCAGGTGTTGCAAAATCTTGGGAGAAAAGCATCAGTGACGCAGGGCTTATCAGCTATACATTTGTGCTTGATGAAACTGCTGTATGGTCCGATGGCACCCCTGTAACAGCGGAGGATTTTATTTATTCTTGGCAACGCACGCTAGACCCTGCTACTGCGTCACCACTAGCATACAAGCTATACCCCATACAGGGTGCGCTAGAGTACAACACACCAGTTGCAGAGCCAGAAGCTACAGCAACAGCGGACACCACACCAGTGGTTAAAACTCCACTAGACGGCATAAGCATCGGCGAAAATGGCGAGCTTATAATAACACTTGATGGTGATTATGAGGATTTTCTGCAAAGACTCGCTACACCAGTATATGCACCACTTAAACAATCTGTGATAGAAGCAAACCCCACTACTTGGTACTATGATGCAGAGAATTTTGTAGGTAACGGCAGGTATTTGCTAGAAGAATGGACACGTGATGAAAAAATTGTGCTGACAAAAAACAGCTCATATACAGGTAGTCTACCACCTACTAATGATACACTTAATTTTATGCTAAGCAGTGATAGCACTGCCATACTGGACGACTTCACCAGTGGCAGACTACAGCTTGCAAAAGATATACCATTGTATGAAATGGAGCAGATAGAAGACGGAACATATGGCGTTACCGAGAGTAGCGATACAGCTCCTAGTTACCCTGTGGAGCATATCTCTGCTGGGGGCACACTGGCACTTGCGTGCAATGTAAATAGCGAAACGCTCGCAGACCCACAGCTAAGGCAAATTCTTTCTGCTACCATAGACCGCACTGCTCTCTCACAAACAATGCGTGATGGCAGTATGCCGGCAACTGGACTAGTACCATATGGCGTACAAATGGCAGGGCAGGAACACCGTAGTCTCGCTGGCTCTTTTCCCACAACTACGTACAGCATACAAGAGGCACAGACTGCCCTACAAGCACTGGAGTACACTTCCAACACAATCACACTATTAATCAGCGACAACGCAACACACAAGGCTATAGCAGACACTGTTACACAGACATGGGGCGAGCTTGGCTTTGACGTAGTTACCGAGGAACTGCCATGGGTGGATTATATAGAAAAACGCACTTTGGGCGAGTATGATATTACACCTATATCCGTGTTTGTAGATGGCTTTACACCACATAATTTCCTTGATACATGGACAAGCACTAGCTCACTAAACTACACAGGATATGCCGACCCATACTATGATAATTTTATAAGAATAGCACATGGTTTTGAGCCAGTAGATATAGCAGAAGATACCGAGACAGCAGTAGCAGAAACAACAACCGAAACACCACAGAGCACGGACGGCACTGCAAGCTCCGAGGCTGTAGTAGAGGAAGTACAGCCAGACCCTGCCTTGATAAAAGCACAGGCACTAGCTGATGCTGAAAGTATGCTAGTGGACGAGCACGCAGTTATAATGCCACTTACTTTTTATATGGATAGATACGTAAACAACAACTACCCCACTGATATCCTTGCTTTCCCAGATGGGTACCTATATCTAGGCGGCTAGGGTGAGCGTAGTTGAATTGTAACTATCGTTTTGTGAGGTTTCCCATTCACCGACAAAATATAATATTTCTC
>CAYJFF010000025.1:18922-30010 GCA_964369345.1 uncultured Oscillospiraceae bacterium | reverse complement strand
CCACCACAAATGCAAGGAAATTATCCAACATATCAAGTGAAAGTAAAAGCCCCACGAAAGAAGATGACTGAGGCTAGTGTGGCAAAACTGACAATGAGCATAATAGCATCTTTGCTAATATTTATGGGAATGGGCAGTCTGGTTTTTCTTCCTATAAATGAGCTGATAAAGATGGTAGTTATGTTTATCTTTAGCTTTACTGTTGCAGGTATAGGTTTTTGGCGTAGCAAAGTAAACGAAACAGTGCTAAACACCGCTATTTGTGCGTGTGGTGTGGGTAGTGTGTACATATCACTACTAGCCACATATTTTCAGTTCAATGGTATCAATGATATAACATTCATGCTATTGTCTACGGTTTGGGCTGGGGCAACTATTTGGTTATCACGTAGTTTCGAGAAATCTGTCTATAGTATTATAGGGCAGATAGGCTTTTTGATTGCAGTTGTCATAGGTTTCTTTAGTTTTGTAGCACCACCACAGTTACTAACAACTGTGATACTATTTGCTATAATTAGTGCTGTGTATGTATATCACTCACGCACAGTGCCGGATGGTGTTAAGTTCACTATATCGACTATCAATGTTATTACAAATATACTTATAACTATCAGATGTACAAGTATGCTACCTATGGATTATTTCCAAGAAGGTAACCACTCTCTAGTAATAACAGCTATAACCATCATGATGTTATATGATATTGCGTACCTATGCTATGCACTATATATACGGGAAAATTACAAGAGCAAGGTTTTTACAACCCTTACATCTTGCGGACTAATCCTGTTTACACGTGTACTTATAGATACATTGCTGTTCCGACTAACAAACGAGTTACCACATTTATTTGATAGATACAATGTTTATGTTTTATCTAGCATAGTGCTAAGTATAGTGCTTATTGTGATGATAGAGCTGAAAAACCTAAAGAGCATATCACTAAGTGCAAGAAATGTCATGGTATCACTACTGGTATTAAGTGTGAGTGCGTACTGGATATTTATAGATGAGGCACCAGGTGCTGGCATTGTGGGATATGTAGGGCTACTGCCGTTTGTTGTTATCACAGGCATTGTATGGCTAAAATGCAAAGATGATTTTATGTACTACATTAGCCTTGCACTATTCGCGCTATCAAATTTTCTAGCGTTTGTCATAATGTATTCACTTGGTGACTACACATCAAATGCTGTACAGTCTACACTAGCGATTATTATCATTGTGTTAGGTTTTGTATTTGCGTATGATAAGATAGTATTCACAAGACTAAAATCCGTATTCGCAACACTACTTACTGTGAATGTTGTTGTTGCAGTGACGTCATCACTAGGGCCTATTGCCGACAGTGCAGCAATGAAAGTTTACGACTATGGCAATGGATATACACTTAGCTGGGGCGAAGAGCTATTAACACAGCTACCAGATGCTTTGAGCATGGCTTGCATCGCAGGTATCGTTGCATTTTGTATGCTTAGTGGTTTTTGTTATAAGTGGAACACAAGAGCTGATATACTAAAACCACCACATGGTGAGCAGCGTGAGGCGGGTAACTACGTCTACTCATATATTCTTACTTATTTTTCTGTTCTGTTAATTGTGCTTTTCCTATATTCTGATAACATAGTAGAGCCACTGAGGACTGTATTGTTCCTAATTGGTGCTGGTATGCTGTTTATAGGTACAAACGAGCTACTATCAGAAAAAAATGCAGCATGGAGCGGATATGTTTTTGGTGGAAAGCTAGCTGTATACATAAACCTTGTTATGTTCAGCTATGTAAACTACGAGGAATTTGCATATCTAATGAGCATAAGTCTTATCCTAATAGCATTTGCGAGTATCGTGTATGGTTTTAATAAAAACTATAGGTCGTTCAGGCTGTTTGGCTTGTTCCTGTCTATATTTAGTGTATTAAAACTACTGATATTTGATATAAACTTTGGCAATTCAATACTGCGCGTTGTTAGCTTGATGCTTGGCGGTGTACTCTGCTTTGCTATTGTTTGGATATACAACAAGCGGTCAGAGCAACTAAAAAAATGATATATTAGCACAGCCGTTTATTATGGCTAGTGCAAGCTTTGTTTGGTAAATGCTATCTTGTAGCAACAAAGCTTCATCAGGGTTTGATAAAAAGCCACATTCGACTATTACCGCCGGATTACTATTATTCTGGTAGAGTAAAAAAAGGTCGTTTGTGGCTTTTACTGTTTTTTTGTCATTATCTGCTTGTAGTAGATGCACTATGCTGTCCTGTATGCTCTGTGCTAGTTCGCTGCTGCCCATATCATTGGGGGCATAATACACCATAGCACCATGTACATATGATTTCTCGTATTTGTTTTGGTGTATACTAACTGCTAGTGCACCTTGATACTCTGTTAGCATACTCAGCCTCTTATGCATATCGCTTGTTTTTTCGTTGCGCTGTGGGAAGTTTTCCATGTCGGCAATGTCATCATCAGTTGTGCGTGTCATCACAGTTTTATAGCCCAGCAATTGTGCTATTAGCTCTGTTTTTTTGCTTATCTGCAAGTTTATGTCTTTCTCTACCACTCCATTGCCCTCGGCACCACCATCAAAGCCACCATGCCCTGCATCTATAACTATAATAGGTTGGTTATCAGTTGCCATTTTTGCCGCATATACAGCATTTTGTCTGTCTATATGCGGCATTGCCATTGCCAGCGAAAAGCACACCCATATAGCTGCAAATACCATTGTTTCACAGATACCTACCTTTTTTAACATAGCACACCTCTTGTATATTATTTTATTAATATAGTATGTTAGTGCTTGTAAAAATATTTCATATTAGGTACTTTTGTGGAAAAGTTTGCATATTAGTAATAATAGTGTTGCTAATAACAAGAAAGGTTGTGTGTTATGGATAATTTTGATTTGGAGAAAATGATAAGCCGATATAGGCAAGAAATGGTGGGGATGATGGGCAGTGCACCACAGGAAGAAACAGCACCAAAAGTGGAAGAAAAGAAGAATGAAGATAAGGAGCTAGTAGAAGATATAGCGGAAAACCTGCTAGAGAGTAAAGAAGAAGCGGAAGAAGCCATAGCAGAAGTAGAGGAAGAAGCAGTACCTGTAAATGTAGATATAAACTTAGTGGAAAAGTTACTGTCACAGGCAGAGTTTGAGGAAAGAAACACAGCAAAAGGTGCACTGAAAGTACAGGCATCCACAGCAAGGCAGGCATTCCCAGTAGCAGATGTAAATGTGTCCATCTATAAGCAGTTTAGCGACAATATGAAAGTATACTACAGTGTAACTACTGACAATAATGGTATAGTTGATAGCCTAGTGCTACCAGCACCACCACGTGCACTCTCGCAGACACCGGAGAGCGAAAAGCCCTTTGCTTCATATACCGTTGTTGCAAAGCACCCAGACTATAGGGAAGAAACCATATCTGATGTACAGGTGTTTGACAGTATAAAATCTATACTAAAGCTGGATATGAAACCGAATATAGCAGAAATGGGCGGAGAATAGTTAAAAAGAAATTATCTGCAAAACTGAAAAATGAGAGCGACCAAACTAAAATATGCACATACTGATGTGCAAAAATGCTCTTAATCATTCCTATACTTCACGTGATTAAGAGTGCTTTTCATTAAAATTTGTGCCGACGTGAAGCGGTGGAATGGAGCATTGATATGTCAAATTTACCAGTGGTACCAAGCGATATTGTTGTGCACCTAGGCGCACCTGATAGCAATGCAGAGAATGTACGAGTTTCTTTTACAGACTATATTAAGAACGTAGCAAGTAGCGAGATTTACCCAACGTGGCCAGAGTCTGCTATTCGTGCTAATATCCTAGCACAAGTAAGCTTTGCGCTGAACAGGGTATATACAGAGTGGTATAGGAGCCAAGGTTATAATTTTGATATAACAAGCTCCACTTCCTTCGACCAAAAGTTTATAATGAACCGTGATATCTTTGATAATATATCCATGATAGTGGATGATGTGTTTAATGACTATGTTGTTAGGCAAGGTGATATAAACCCACTATTTACGCAGTACTGTGATGGAAAACAAGTAACCTGTGCAGGGCTTAGCCAGTGGGGGACTGTTGACCTTGCAAAAAGAGGGCTTAATCCATATGAGATACTGCAAAACTACTATGGTGATGATATAAACATAGTGTTTAATGCACCAATACAGTCCGTGGTGGAGTCCTACCCTGGGATACCGCTAAAGATAGGCAATGCAGGCGAAGATGTACGCACAATACAGCGACAACTAAACAGGATAGCGGGGAACTATAGTGCAATACCAAAAATTCCACAGACAAATGGTGTATACAATGTACAGACCGAGAGTGCAGTGAGAGCCTTTCAGGAGATATTTGACCTAGACCCAGATGGTATAGTTGGGAAAGCTACTTGGTATAAGATAAAGCGTATCTATGTTAGCGTAAAATCACTGGGGGAGCTGGTGTCGGAGGGTGTCTCAGCAGAAGAAGCAGATACTGCATTCGAGAGCCAGTTGCAACTGGGTAGCAGTGGGCAATCTGTAAAAGTTTTACAGTACTATCTCAGCGTTATAGGATATTTTAATGACAAAATACCACAAGTGTCGCTGGATGGAGTGTTTGGTGAGGGGACACAATCTGCCGTGCGTGCATTCCAAAAATCTGCGGGGCTATCGCCAGATGGCATAGTTGGTAGAGATACATGGAATGCCATAGTAAACGAGTATAACAAAATAAAAAACACATTACCAAATCTATTCGAGGACACAGCAGAGTCGCTATATCCAGGTAGGTTTTTGAGCATTGGTGTGCAGGGTGATGATGTTGCAACACTGCAAAAATTTATAAAAGAGATAAAAAAAATATACCCCGAGCTACCCACGATAGAGGTAACAGGAGTATATGATGACAAGACTGCAAGCGCTGTTAGCATAATACAGAGCAAAAACGGTATCCCAGTGAGCGGGATGACGGGGCCTATTACGTGGGAAAAAATATATAATCTATATAAACAGGCACGTGAATAGTGTATATTGATTATGGAAAAAGCTTGTACTGTATTATGCTCTCGGTGCATATATATGTTGTAAAAGAAAAAGTAAACCCTAGAGAACGGAGAGTAAAATATGAGGATGTCAGCAACAAGCAGAATAAACAGTAGGGCAAGAAAAGGCTTTGTAATACAGGAAAAGAGTGGCTTTATATTCCTGTTTTTCCTGTGTGTGGGTGTGGTGCTGGGTAGTGTGGTGGCAAGTGGCACGGACGAGAGCGCAAGGCTGGTGCAAGCTATTATGTTGCGTGAAACAGACCTTGCCTGCGAGAGAACATTGCTAGAGCTTATCTTTGGGATATCGTGCAATTTTATAGGCTATCTACTGGCCTTTTACATATGTATAAACAGCCGTAAAGGTGCAAGCCTTGTATACATAGTGCCCATAGTGCATGGCATGGTGGTAGCATCTATGATAGTTGTGTTATTATCGCTATCGTTTGAGCTACTAATGTATATACTAACCTGTGTTATTATACCCAAGACACTACAGGCATATCTGCTGTTATCTTTTGTGAGAAAGACTGTGAGCTACTGCAACGAAACATATGGCAGTGATAAGTCGTTCACCAAAAAGGTGTACACACCCACTGTTGCCACATTTTTATTCGTTTTCTTTGTCTATGTCGCTGTTGAGAGTGGCTTTATCTATTTCTTTAGACATCTCTACAGGCTGTAGTTTTACACCTGCCAGTGGTGAGGCATGTGCTGCTCGTTCTATCTCTTTGCTAGCCACATGTGTGTATATTTCTGTAGTGCCAACACTCACATGACCCAAAATCTCTTTTAATACATTAATATCTACGCCACCATGCTGGTACATCAATGTTGCCGCTGTGTGGCGTAATTTATGTGGCGAAAACCCACGCCCGTTAAGCCCAGCTGTCAGCAAATGTGCCTCCAATATCTGCTCTACACGCCTGGTGGTTAGCGACTTGCCACGTGTGGATAAAAAATAGCTGTTTTTATGCTCGGCAAGCTTTGGTTCTTCTCGTACTCTGTCATACGCAGCTTTTGCATATAGGCAGGCATCGTTTAGGTATACCACACGCTCTTTGTTACCCTTGCCCAGTAGGCGCAAGCTATTATCACTAAAGCTCTCTATCTTGATACCCACAAGCTCAGAAACACGCATGCCACAGTTTAGCAGGAAAGTTATCATGCAAAAATCCCGCTCACGGTGCTTGCCATCTATAGATTTTAGCAGATGTAGCGACTCATCAAGTGTTAGATACTTGGGTAGTGCTTTTTTCTTGTTTGGTGTTTCTAGGCTCTCCATAGGGTTTACAGATAGCTTGCCTGTCTTGTCATATACATACTGGTAAAAGCGTCTTATAACAGTCACTTTCCTAGCACGTGCATTGGCTTTATTCTCGTTCAGTGTCATAACAAAGTTAAGAAAAGCATATGCATCAGATATTGTAACACCCAGTATCTCGGACTCAGGCATGGTGCCAATTGGTATATCGGCAAGGTTTTTCTCGCTCATGTCCAGCGAGTTCCTTGTTGCATGTATATATCTAAAGAAAAAACGCAGGTCTATATAGTAGCCCTCCACTGTACGTGGTGAAAGCCCCTTTATAGTTAGTATGTATGTCAGGTAATCTCTTAGCAATAGTGGCATTTCTGCTGTATGTATATTAAACATTGTTTACTCCCATCAATCTTTTCTATAGTGTACACTATTTTTTTGTTTTTATCAATCCATTATTATCAGTTCTATTTCTCTGCAAATGCACATATGCTTTATTACGGACAAGTTAAAAGATGATAGTGGAGGAATGAAAATGTACGAGGACATAAAAAAGAGGTTGGAGTTTTTGCCTGATATAATACAGCAAGCACTGCTACGTGTGGATAAAGTGTATGTAAATGCAATACAGGAAATACGGCTGAGGGTTGCACAGCCAATATCACTGGTGATAAAGGGAGAGAGCTATTTTCTGGCTAATGACGGACTGCTGTCTGCTTTTGTCCCCAAAAACCCATATATAATAGACGCAGAGATGATAAAAGAAACTTTTTTGTCGGCATGTGGGTACTCGGTACACAGCCATACTACGGAGCTTGCGAGTGGATTTGTAACTACTGCATATGGTGACAGGGTGGGCATATGTGGCAGAGTGGTGCTAGAGAATGGTGTAGTTATTGGTATGCGTGATATAACCTCTATAAATATTAGGATATCACGACAGGTACAGAAAGTAGCACAGGAATATCTGGCTATGATTGACATAAAAAAAGGTGTGCTAATAGTGGGTGCACCGTCCACTGGTAAAACAACGCTACTACGAGATATAGTCCGTGCTATATCCTGTGGGGAAGTAGGCTTTCACAAAAAAGTAGCATTGATAGACCAAAGGTATGAGCTAGCAGCCATACATAACGCTGTGCCACAGTACGAGCTAGGGGCGTGCACGGATATCATCAGTGGACAAGGCAAGGCAGAGGCTATAGAGCAGGCAGTGCGAACATTATCACCAGATATAATAGCCTGTGATGAGATAGGCAGTGACGGAGAAGTGTCTGCAATAGTATCTGGTAGCAACTGTGGTGCTGGCTTTTTGGCTACTGCACACTGTGGCAGTGCTGATGATTTATATAAAAATATCAGGATAAAAAAGCTCATAGATACAGGTGTTTTTGGCTATATAATAAGGCTGACATCGGTTGCTATGCCCTGTGTAGGTGGGGAAATAATAACAATGGAGGAATATAAAAATGAAATGGATAGGACTACTGTTAATCTTTAGTGCGACAACTTATTGTGGGTATAACTTCTCTGCAAAAATACGTGAACGTGCTGTTAATTTACAGCTAATAGCTTCTTTTTTCTCGCAACTAATATCACAAATATCTAGCACACGCACAGCACCCAGAGTGGCAGTGAGGCAACTAGCATTGCAGAGCGACTTTTGTGGGATACCACTTATTCAGGCACTGTCTAGCGAGATAACAACAACGGAGCACTTTGGCAGGGCGCTAAAGCTTGCACTGGCGAGCATGGATAAAGTCACACAGAGAGATATAGACACAGCCCTACTACCACTTATGGATACTATAGGTATAGCCGACCTTGCTACACAGCAAGTAGTAACAAAAAATGTAGTGGAGCATATAGGGCAAAGACAGCATAGCATAGCACAGCAATATAAAGAAAAAGGTGAGCTCTACCGCAAAATGGGTGTCTTTGTAGGTTTGTTCTTTGTGGTGATAATGGTATAACAATAGTCAGGAACAGGAAGTGGGGGAGAAAATGGACGTTGATTTGATATTTAGGATAGCCGCTATAGGCATTATAGTTTCTGTGTTATATCAAGTGTTGCTACGTTCCGGCAGGGAGGAGCAAGCTATGATGACCTCACTTGCAGGGTTGATTGTGGTGCTGATGATAATAATACAGGAGATTAGCGACTTATTTGAAACTGTTAAGTCCGTATTTGGGTTATGAGTATGGATATATATGCGATAGTTATTTTTTGTATAGTATGTGCACTGCTATCACTGGTGTTGCGCCAGTACAGGCCAGAGTTTGCGCTTGTTTTGTCAATGTCTTGCAGTGTGCTAGTGATACTCTATCTGACAGACTCCCTGTTAGAAATACGTAGTGACCTAGAGCGTGTTCTCTCACAAGCTAGTATTTCTGCTGGACTACTTACTATTATATTCAAGGGATTGGGGATATGTATATTAACAGAGCTTGCAAGCCAGAGCTGTAAAGATGCAGGTGAGGGCGCAATAGCATTAAAAGTAGAGTTTGCTGGAAAAGTGGGACTAGCACTAGTAAGCTTGCCACTATTCTATGAACTGCTAGAAACAGTTTCTCAGTTACTTAATATATGAGGTATAACTATGAAGATGTGTAAATGTTTATTAGGTATTATAGCTTTTTTGATTTTATCAGTCACCGTGGCATATGCAGTAGAGATAGACACCGAGGATATAATAGGCAGTGAGTACTACAGCGAGCTTATGGACAGCATACCACAGGAGGCAGAGGAGCTAATGGGGACTACAGAGCCTAGTGAGCTTATAGAAACAGCAAGCTTGCAAGAGCTATACTCAACCACAATGGAGCTAATAGGTGATTATATGAGCGCCCCAATAGCAATGCTGGTTGCTATTATAGGTATTATGTTGCTGTGCTCCATGCTGCAGATTTTTTACTCACCTGTGGGGGATAGTGGCAGTGGTGCATCTGTTTTCCGCCTTATTGTAACAGTGGCGGCTATAACACCCATTATTTCTCCTATAGTGCAGTGCATTAATAATGGTGCTAAGACACTGGAAAGCTACTCATATTTTACAGCTACTTTTATACCCATACTTTCTGGTGTGATGACAGCCTCAGGCAAACCAATGACAGCCTCGGCTTTTAATATGGTGCTTTTCTGGGTGTCACAAATGGTTTCAAATATTCTCAGCCAATATTTCGTGCCAGTGGTGTGTGCATATCTTGCACTAGCAGTGATTTCTGTTATATGCACTGACCTACAAATAGACGCTATTGTGGACGGGGTAAAGACGTTTATCACATGGGTGCTGTCATTATCGCTTACTATATTCTTGGGTGTGCTAACGTTACAGTCAGCAGTTGCAGGCAGTACAGACAAGTTATCTGTACGCACTACCAAGTTTATGATTGGTAGCTTGGTTCCAGGGGTCGGTGGTGCACTGGCAGACCTCTTTGTGGTAGCACAGGGCTGGTTGGAGCTTGCAAAGGGCAGTGTGGGTCTTGTTGGTATTATTGTAACTATGTTTACGTTTTTACCCATGCTTGTACAAGCTTTTCTGTGGTACATAACACTAAATAGTGCATCTATTGCTGGTAAGATACTGGGTGTTGGGGAAGTATCCAAGCTAATGAAAAACATGGCATCTGCTATTGGGATTTTGCTTGCAGTGCTACTATATCAGGCGCTACTTGTTATCATTTCTACCACTATGATGATAGTTTCTTTTGTTTAGAACATATAAGGAGGGGTGAGTATGAGTGAGGTATCACAATGGGTATTCACTATATGCTCTGGTGCGTTTATTTGTGGGATAGTCTCTATACTCCTGCCCAGTAGCTCGTGTAAAAATTCCATACGGTTACTACTGGGGGTGTTTATGCTAACCTGCTTTGTGATGCCTGTAACACTTGGTTTTGATTTACCGAGTATAGATGTATCACAAGCAGAGGAAACAAGGCTGGAAATAGCAGAGAGCATAGGTGAAACAACAGAGGATATAGCAGTGGAGAGCTATACCACCGAGCTACAAGACACTGTGTATAGCCTTACACAGCAGTATGGCATAGAGGCAGAGACTGTATATATAGAGCTAGTAGAGGCAGAGAGCGGGTATATTTGTAGCGTGGCGATACCTATAGCTGATGGCATTGACAGCACGGAGCTACAAAGAGAGATAGAAATAGCACTGGGCATAGAAACCATAGTACAGGGATATTATGTGGGCACAGAGCAAGAAATGGGGTAAAATCTGATGGCAGAGAAAGAAAGTAAGCAAGAGAAAAAATGGGAGCTGAGCAAACAGAATATAATATTCTTAGTGGGGATTATAGGTATTATGCTAGTGGCGTTTGCACAGTTCCCACTGATGGGTGAGGAGCCTGTAGTAGTAGAAGAAACTACACAGGACTATAGAGAATATGGCGCAGAGCTAGAAATAAAATTGACAGAGCTACTGAGTAGTATGGCTGGTGTGGGTAGGGTGAAGGTGCTTGTAACTATGGAGAGTGGCTATGGCTATGAGTATGCTACAGAGCAAAAAACAGGTACGGATAAATCCAGCGATGTGAGCGAAGTTCAGGGAGAAAAACAAGAGGAGAGTATATCTAGCGAGAAAAGCTATGTGATGGTAGAGGGTGCGAATGGTGAGGAAAAGGCACTAATAGAGAGAGAAATAGCACCAACTATAAAAGGTGTAGTTGTGGTGTGTGACGGTGGTGATGACCCGATAGTGAAAAGTGAAGTAACAGAGGTGGTGAGCGTAGCTGCAAATATATCTACAGCTGATGTAGCTGTTAGCAAGATGAA
>CAYJFF010000025.1:0-18822 GCA_964369345.1 uncultured Oscillospiraceae bacterium | reverse complement strand
TGGTGAGCGTAGCTGCAAATATATCTACAGCTGATGTAGCTGTTAGCAAGATGAACACATAGCTGTAGTTTTTGCCTATGTTCTGCCTATATTTAACCGATGATTTTCCACTGAGCTTTGCTGTATACTGTAGTCACAGGGTAAGCCAAACAAAAATAAATAAAGCACCCTGAAAGAAAAGGAGAATATTATGTTAAAGACAAAAATCGCATCAATGGTACTAGCAGGAATTATGGCAATGAGCACAATGGGAGTTACAGCACTTGCAGATGATGGAGATACCAAAACAACACCATCTGGTATGACAGTACAGGAGTTCAGGGAGAGTGGACACACTGCAGAGGGACTAAAAAATGCAAAAGCAAACCTTGATGAAAAGGGCATAACACTGGAAGAAGCAAAAGCGAATTTCGAGGGTAAGTTCAATGAGCATTTGGCAGCAACTGGCTTGACAGCAGAGGAAGCTAAGGCTAAAATGGAAGAATTTAAGGCATCAGGAAAAAGCATAGACGGCCTAAAAGATATAAGAGCAAACCTTGAGGAAAAGGGTATAACACTGGAGGAAGCAAAAGCGAATTTTGCAGGTAACTTTAATGGATTTGCAGAGGCTGCGGGGCTAACACCTGAGGAAGCTAAAGCTAAAATAGCTGAGATGAGAGAAAGCGGTAAGACTATGGAAGGTCTAAAAAACTTTAAAGATACAATAAGCAACATACCATCAGAGGAATAATATAGGTAAAAATAACAGCTCCTATTAGCCATAGATAAGACTTTGGTTAATAGGAGCTGTTGCTTTGGTGTGATAGCATATTTTTAGCAAGAAAAAAGAAGTCCTCTAATATTCGTTATAAAACACTTGCTTTGTTGCTAGTAAAATGATATAATAACCTGTGATTGCACCGTAAATTAAAGGTTTTTTATGTAAAACCAGCCGAGCTTTGCTCAGATTTTCGGAATAAACTTTATACACAGGAAGGAAAATGGAAAATGCATTGGTCACAGCAAATTGCTACCAAAATAATAGAGCGTAACCCAAACAAAGAGGAGTATGTATGTGCGGCAGGTATTAGCCCATCAGGCTCCATTCACATCGGTAATTTTAGAGATATAGCTACTAGCTATTTTGTTTGTAGAGCACTACGCAAAATGGGCAAAAAGGCTCGTTTGCTTTTTTCTTGGGACGATTTTGACAGGCTACGTAAGATACCTGTAAATGTAAAAGCACTATGCCCAGAGGACGAAAACTATATGGAAGACTGCATAGGCAAGCCATATGTTGATGTTGCTGACCCATTTGGTGGTAGCAGTAGCTGGGGAGAGCATTTCGAGAAAGAGTTCGAGGCTGCTCTGCAAAAATTTGGCATAGAGGTAGACTTCCGCTATCAGTCAAAAGAATACCGTAGTGGTAGATACAAAGACCAGATAATACACTCACTGAAAAAACGTGGTGAGATATTTGATATACTAGACAGTTTCCGTTCACAAGAGGCACAGCCAGGTGAGCGTGAGGCTTATTACCCTGTAAGCATATATTGTGACACCTGTGGCAAGGACACTACCACTGTTGTGTCTATAAATGATGACTGCACAAAAGCTAGCTACTCTTGCAAATGTGGGCACACAGGCGAGTTTGATTTTGCTGAGAACCATAACTGCAAACTAGCATGGAAAATAGACTGGCCTATGCGCTGGCTAGCAGAAGAAGTAGATTTTGAGCCAGGCGGTAAAGACCATGCATCTCCAACAGGTAGCTACCAAACAAGTAAGCTTATATCATCAAAAATATTTGGTTACAATGCACCAATGTTCCAAGGATATGAGTTTATCGGTATTAAGGGTAGCGCTGGTAAAATGAGTGGCTCTACAGGGCTTAACCTTACTCCTGATACACTACTAAAAATATATCAGCCAGAAGTTATACTATGGCTATACTCCAAGACTGACCCTACAAAAGCTTTTAATTTCTGCTTTGATGATGAAATATTGCGCCAGTATTTTGAGTATGACAAGATGTTTGCTACATGGAAAGCAGGCACTGATGACGACTATATAAACAGCATAATGTATAACACAACTGTTGGCGACCGTCAGCCAGACACTGTACCAATGGCATCTCTAGTAAGCTTTGGCTCTATTGTGGACTTCAATGTTCCTATGCTAGAAACCATCTTTGAGAAAATGGGTACACCTTACAAAGCACATGAGTTTGCAGAGAGAATGGAGCTTGCGAAAGTATGGCTGGAGCAGTGCTCACCACAGAGCATGAACAAGCTTGCAGAGCGTCGTAACTGGGCATATTTTGATAGCATGACAGAGCAAGAGCGTCAGATGATTTCTATGCTACATGGCTACCTACAAAATGGTGACTACGACCTAGATGCACTAAATTCATTCCTGTATGCAGTACCTGCTAGTGTGTATGGCGAGCTTGATGCAAAAGAGAAGAAAACTATACAGGGTAAGTTCTTTAAAGATGTTTACAACTTAATCATAGGCAAAGAGCGTGGACCTAGGCTATATCTTTTCCTATTTGCTATCGAAGTAGAAAAATACTTGCACTTGCTTGATTTTAGTGGCGAGCGCGAAGTTTATGAGGAAGTAGCAGAAGAAACTGCACAGCTAGAGGTTGTGGAAGAAGAAACTGTAGCGAACGACCCAATCGAGCCTGTAAAAGCAACGATATCTATGGATGATTTTGCAAAGATAGATTTGCGTGTGTGCCGTATAGCTGCTTGTGAGGTTGTAAAAAAATCTCGTAGCCTACTAAAACTTACACTATCCGACGGTATAGGAGAGAGAACTATTATCTCCAGCATAAAAGACTACTACACACCGGACGAGCTAGTGGGCAAGAAAATTATTGTTATAGCAAACCTTGCACCTACTAAGTTTTCTGGCGTGGTTAGCGAGGGGATGTTGCTAGCAGGCACTGCTAATAGCTGTGGTTGTCAAGTGATATTTGTAGATGATAGCGTACCAGAGGGAACCGCTATCTGCTAATATAGCAACAAAACTGCATAGAAGATAAACCGAGAGCACCCCAAGTTGGACATAGAGATGTGGACAATGTGGGGTGTTGTTTTGAGTAGAAAACTATGTTAGTACCTATTGTGTTCTGTAGCTAATCCATGGTATAATAAGCAAAAAAATATTAACAGAGGGGTAAGTATGAAGATAGCAGAAGCACTGTCGCTGAGGGCAGACTTGCAAAAACGTATAGCACAACTGCGTAATAGACTGGTGAGCAACGCAAAAGTGCAAGAGGGTGATACTAATATAGAGGACCCTAAAACACTAATTAATGAGCTAGAAAACTGCGTAGAGCAGTACCAACAAATCATCTCTCAAATAAACTATACTAATACTATCGTGAAGATAGATGGAGTTTCACTTACGGATATAATAGCAAAAAAGGATGCACAGTCACTGAAAAACAGCGTACTAAGAGATTTGCTAAATACTGCTAGCGAAAAAGTGGATAGATACTCCAACAAAGAGATAAGGATACTGTCTACGGTGAACATAGCAGAGCTACAAAAAACAGTGGATAAAAACGCAAAGGAAATAAGGGAGCTTGACTGCAAATTGCAACAGGCAAACTGGCTAAATGACCTAGTCTAAATGGTTTTGTGTGTAGTCTAGCAAGGTGTGCATGATCTCCCGATGGTGAGAACGACCATTAATTGGCGAGCAGAGCGGGGTACTATGCATAAGCATTGTGATACCCAGCACAAATAACAAGTGCATTGTTATTTTTCACTGTTACTACCATATTGCAAATTGCTGGACGAGGGCGGGCAAGGGGTAATATCTATTAATTATATTTTTAGTAGCTATATTTATGAAACCAAAAACCAAGACCACCAGCGTAGTGAGCTGATGGTCTTGGTTTTTTATCTTACCATTTGCGTGTTTGGGGAGCACGCATATATTTACGAAAGCAGTTGGCAAAAGCTCTGCTCAAAAGCAACAAAGACAATAGCCTATACTCTCTAGCCTTATTATATCAGAAAACAAATGGTGTTTGAATGTGCTAAATGGCACATTTTGTGGGGGCAGTTTTGCCACTGATATATTACTTGTATTTTGCTGTTTCTGCTACGGCTAGTCTGTCGCAACGTTCGTTTTGTGGGTGGCCCGCATGTCCTTTTATCCACACAAAAGATACCGTGTGTTTCTGCAACATAGGCAGTAGCCTCTGCCACAAGTCTACATTTAATACTGGCTGATTTTGTCCACGTTTCCAGCCCTTTTTCACCCAGCCATATAGCCATTTTTGGTTTATAGCATCTGTTACATACTTAGAGTCGCTTGTGACTACTACCTCGCATGGTTCTTTTAGTGTTTCCAGAGCTACTATTACAGCAGTTAGCTCCATCCTGTTATTAGTAGTGTCGTGAGCACCACCGCTAAGCTCCTTTGTGTGCTCGCCAAACTGTAGTATCGCGCCCCAACCACCGGGGCCTGGGTTGCCTGAGCAAGCGCCATCAGTAAAGATTGATATTTTTTTCATGTAATACTCCGTTCTACAAATAAAGGTTGGTGTAATAGTTTATCTTTTACTACTTCTTTCATCAAAATATGACAAGAAGAAATTGTATAATATAGAAGTAGCCGTGTTCTGGAATATTATAGCATAGTTTGGGGTAAAATAAAACTAGAAATATCCGATATATAGCATAAAATCTTTGTGCTTGACTTTATGAGGTATCTAAAGTATAATGTATTATGGATATAAGGGGAAACCCTGTTGCGTACCAAAAAGAATAAGGGTCGCATTACAATCAGTTATTTTATGAATACAATGAATACCACAGAGCTGAGAGGTATTCGTTAATGCATTTTATATGCGATATATACAAGCTTTTTCTTGCGGGGAGCTTGGCATAACTGTACTATACAACTGAATACAACAAACAACAGATGGCGGAATGTCATGGTTATTGCGGATAACTATGCTTATTTGTTGTATGTGCTATTTTTTTAGACCTGAGTGTAACAAACTACGAAGTTTTTGCTACACTTGGTAGGTTGTGTTTTTTTGTGCAATTAAATTGTAAAATTTTTACTTTTATGAAATATTATTACAATTTTATATTTGAACAGTACTGATATTATAATTACATATCCAAGTGAACGAAAATAGTAAATGATTGCTTGCTGATTATTAGACAGCGAGCTACGGAGGATAAAATGCCAGATAATAATAATAATAATAATAATAATAATAATGCAGGTTCGAGAACACCAGCGCTTGACCGCCTGTTCAAAGTACCAGAAGGTTTTACAGAGAAGATAAAGAAAAAAGAGCCAAAGGCTGCTGCTGTAGAAACTGCGGGCAATAAAGAGGTAAAAGAGCCTAAAGAAGTAAAAAAACCAAAGAGCAGAGTTGTTGGGCAGAAGAGAAATAACCGCCCACAAAACAAGAATAACACACAAAAAGCAAAGACAGATGAAGTAGTAAAAACAGAAACTACAAAGACTGATGCACCAAAGACAGACAAACCAAGGAATAATAACCGTAGACCAAAAAATTATAATAACAACAGGAGCAAGCAGAACAGAAAAGGCGCACCAAAAGCTCCGCTGAAGATAATATCTCTTGGTGGACTAGGGGAGATAGGCAAGAATATTACAGTGTTTGAAACTGAGCAAGATATAATTATAGTTGACTGTGGACTTGCATTCCCAACTAATGACCTGCTTGGTGTTGACCTAGTTATACCAGATTTCACATACCTACTACGCAATGTATCAAAAATACGTGGCGTATTCATAACACATGCACATGAGGACCACATAGGCTCACTGTCTTACTTGCTACGCGATATAAACGTGCCAGTTTATGCTACTAAGCTGTCCATGGGACTAATAGAGGGCAAGCTAAAAGAGCATGGTCTGCTTAATAAAGCTAAGTTAAATGTAGTAGTACCCGGCGATGTAGTGTCCGTGCCTACTATGTCTGTAGAGTTTATACACGTAAACCACTCTATACCAAATGCCTGCGCAATGGCGATAAAAACACCTGCTGGTACTATAGTGCACACTGGTGATTTTAAGATTGACTACACACCTATAGAGGGTGATATAATAAACCTTGCGCGCTTTGGGCAACTGGGTGATGAGGGTGTGTTGGCACTACTATGTGATAGCACAAACGCAGAGAAACCAGGCTATACAATGAGCGAGAGGGTGGTAGGAGCAAGTTTTGGTAGGTTGTTCCGTAATGCCGAGGGTAAGAGGATAATTGTTGCAACATTTGCCAGCAATGTACACCGTATACAACAGGTTATAGATGCAGCAGTAAACACAAACCGCAAGGTAGCTGTTATAGGCAGGAGCATGATAAACGTTGTGCAAAAAGCTACTGACTTGGGTTTCTTGAACGTACCAAAAGGCGTTATAATAGATATACATGCTATGCGTAACTATACTGATGACCAGCTAGTGGTTGTGAGCACAGGTAGCCAAGGCGAGCCAATGAGCGCACTAACAAGGATGTCTACAGGTGACCACAGGAATGTAAAAATAAGCGCTAGTGACTATATCATTATTTCTGCAACTCCTATACCAGGCAACGAAAAACATGTTGGCAAAGTAATAAACGAGCTGATGAAACTGGGTGCAGAAGTAATATTTGAGCGTATGTATGATGTGCATGTATCTGGACATGCATGCCAAGAGGAAATAAAAACTATTATAGCACTTACAAGGCCTAAGTACTTTGTGCCTGTACATGGCGAGCATAAGCACCTGCTAAAGAGTGCAGAAGTAGCAAAAGCTATGGGTTATGATAACACTAATATCATACTTAGTGAGATAGGCCGTGTTATAAAAACCGATGGTGTTTCTGTTAAGATGACGGACACTGTGCCATCTGGTAATGTGCTAGTAGATGGACTGGGTGTTGGTGATATAGGTAGCGTGGTATTGCGTGATAGAAAGCTGTTGTCAGAAGATGGTCTGATTATCGCTGTAATAACAATAGACAGTGCATCTGGCACCATACTTGCAGGCCCAGACCTAGTATCTAGGGGCTTTGTATATGTTCGTGAGGCAGAGGATATGATGGACGATGCACGCAACGTAGTCAACAAAGCACTTGATAACTGTAATCTAACTAATTTTAAAGACTGGAATGCTATTAAGAGCAAAATCCGTGATGAGCTTTCCGACTTTATTTACTCTCGTACAAAACGCAAGCCAATGATATTGCCTATAGTGCAAGAAGTATAAGCATCTCATAGGCACGGCAGATTCATATATTGTAGCTGAGATAAACACCCCAGGACATAGAGTCTTGGGGTGTTTTTGGTGCTATTCTGGTATTTGCCAGTTTATAGGCGATATATTGTGGCTGGACAAAAACTCGTTCGTTCTAGTAAAGTGGTGGTTGCCAAAGAAACCGTTATTGGCAGAGAGTGGGCTGGGGTGCACAGACTCTAGCACTAGGTGATGTGGAGCTGTTATGAGAGCTTTTTTTGACCTTGCATTACCACCCCATAGTATGAACACCAGTGGTTCTTCTCGCTCATTGAGGATGGACACAACCCTGTCTGTGAAATTCTCCCAACCCTTGCCTTTGTGGCTGTTGGCGAGGCTTGCACGCACTGTAAGGCAGGTGTTTAGCAGAAGAACACCTTGCTCCGCCCACGAGGTTAGGTCGCCGTGCTTTGGTGGCTGTATCCCACAGTCATTTGCTATTTCCTTGTAGATATTATTAAGGCTAGGTGGTATTCTATTACCTTTTTTTACAGAAAAAGCTAGGCCGTGCGCTTGGTTATCACCGTGGTATGGGTCCTGCCCCAATATTACGACCTTTGTGTTGGAGTACGATGTTAGTATAAAAGCAGAAAAAATTTCTTCTTTTGGTGGGTAGATGACATTTGTTGTGTATTCGTTTTTTAGGAATGCACGTAGTTTTTTGTAATATTCGCTGGAAAACTCTTGCTCCAGCTTTGGCATCCAGTCATTTTTTATTGGTATCATAAATAAACCTCTACAGCTATATATTTTGTTTAAATATACATTATCATTTTTGTTATAATATGTCAATGAAAGAATGCTAGCAAGTGCGATTTACTAATGTGAATTGGTGAAATGTACAATATAAAAGTTTGTACATAATTTTGTGCTTGACAAACAGTTTTTTATGTGATATGATTACCTAAACCGTTGATAGGGAAGTAAAACCATAAACTGCATTCACAGAGAGCCGAACATTTGCTGGGAGTTTGGTAGTGTAAGAGTGGATAAGTGGACCCTTGAGGGCGAGGTGAAATCAAGCTAATTGAGAGTATCCGAGACGTAATGCCAACGTTACAGGGCAGTAGATATGTCAGTATCTAACAAAGTGGGTATTTTTATACCAATCAAGGTGGCACCGCAGGTGATTATCACTTGTCCTTGGATTTTTTCCAAAGACAGGTGTTTTTTTATTTGTTTTTGGAACTACACTAACAATAGAACAAGAGAAAAAAGGAGAAATTATCATGAACTTCAACAATTACCTAAAGAACTACCCAAACAAAGACGGCTTTTTCGGTGAATATGGTGGAGCTTATTTGCCACCAGAGCTAGTAGAAGCTTTTACAGAAATTGACCACGCATATAAAACCATATGCTATTCATCAAAATTTATCAGCGAGCTAAGACGTATCCGCAAAGAGTTTCAAGGTAGGCCAACACCGGTGTACCACTGCGAGCGTCTATCAAACTTGCTAGGTACAACACAGATATACCTAAAGCGTGAGGACCTTAACCACACAGGTGCGCACAAGCTTAACCACTGCATGGGTGAGGGTCTACTAGCTAAATTTATGGGCAAAAAACGTCTGATAGCAGAAACAGGTGCTGGACAGCACGGTGTTGCACTTGCTACAGCAGCTGCATTTTTTGGCCTAGAGTGCGAAATCCATATGGGTGTTGTAGATATAGAAAAACAAATGCCTAACGTTAATCGTATGCGTATACTGGGTGCAACAGTTGTGCCTGTTACACATGGGCTACAAACACTAAAAGAAGCTGTTGACTCTGCTTTTGAGTCATATATGAAAAACTACAAAGACTCTATCTACTGCATAGGTTCTACAGTAGGACCACACCCTTTCCCACTTATGGTTAGGGATTTCCAGATGTGTGTTGGTAAAGAAGCTCGTGAGCAGTTTATGGATATGACAGGCAACCTACCAGATATCGTAACTGCTTGTGTTGGTGGTGGTAGTAATGCTATGGGTCTTTTCTCCGGCTTCCTTGCTGATGATGTGCAGATTGTTGGTGTTGAGCCACATGGCCGTGGTGGCAAGCTAGGCGACCACGCTGCATCTATGACATATGGCGAAAAAGGTATCATGCATGGCTTTGAGTCCATAATGCTAAAAGATGAGAACAATGAGCCTGCTCCTGTGTACTCCATTGCTAGTGGTCTTGACTATCCATCTGTAGGCCCTGAGCATGCTTTCTTGCACGATGTAGGCAGAGTTAACTATGACTATGCAGGTGATGAAGAAGCTATGGAAGCATTCTTTATGCTATCACGCTACGAGGGTATTATACCAGCGATAGAAAGCTCACATGCTGTTGCATATGCTATCAGGAAAGCTAGAGAGAACATTGGTGGTTCCATACTTGTTTCTCTAAGCGGTAGGGGAGACAAAGACCTAGAGTATGTAATCGAGAACTATGGTTATGGCGAAAAATTTAACATAGTTTAATATGTATAAATGCAAAAAAGCTGGCATGAATGAGTTTTTCATTCGTGCCAGCTTTTTTATAGTTTTACTTTTTATCAGTATTATGCCCGAAACCCAGTACACATAAAGCAATGCCAATTAGTGCCAGTAGACCTCCCAGCCAATAGCTTGCGCCCATTGAATGGCTGTATTCACTTGTGAAGTATAGCACTTCTTTGAGATACTCGGTGCAGAGAATAATTGTTGCACTTAACATAAGTGTACAGCCCAGTATAACTTTTTTCATATCAATGCTCCATTTACTAATAGATTTAATTGCATATTAGTCAGCTAATACAGGCCCCATATTTTCCCACACTGACTGCTCAAATGTATCCAGATAGATGAGCTCCATTCCATTTATCTCAGGGATATAAAAGCCGAAATAAACAAAATGTTCAGTGCTTGGTGTAAACATCTCAATACCATCGACGGTAACTGTGGAGTTGGCTATATGAAGAATATAGCAAGTGTCTTTGCTTACTGAGTAAACTTCCAAATCATCACTCACACCCATGACATTACCATCATCATCATACAGCATATAGTCTTCTATATTAATAGTAGTTGCGTTAAGGAAGTAACCATCAGCAGAGTTTTTTATTATTTCTTCTGCCATGGCACGTGTTAGGTTCTCCTGTGGGTTATTCTCGAGGAATGTCAGGGCATCTTCACCATAATAAACATCATAGTTGCCACGATAGAACTCGCTATCATAGTTCCCAATCTCGGTATAAAGATAATGCTGTCCATAATCGTTGAAATGCACCTCTGTTTGGTCGGTAGTATTTACAAATACATTGCCAGAAACATAGTCATCATCACCAATGTGGAACACAAGGCTCTCCACTATGGTGTCGATATTCTCGGTAATTTCTTTTGACTGTGAAGTCGTGGTGACAACAAGGTTTTTATCGGGAACAAGAATAACTTTCAAGTAATTCTCAAGACCGTCATCATCTAGCACTGTTACGTCACCAGTTAGCACACTCACACCTTCGTCTGTGAACCATTGTAGAACATAATCACTACTATCTTTTAGGACGAATATAGTAGAATAATACTCCACTAGCATATCAAAAGTATTGTCAGGAGTATCAGAACCCATAGTAGATATATCTATAACACCATATATCTCATCAGTTTGGGGGTCAAGGAACATTCCCTCTATCAGTTCTGGGTGGTTGTTTGGAACTTGGAAAGAGATACTACCCATTTCATAATCTACTAGCTCACCTTTTACATATGGCACACCAGCACTTATGCTTGAACTACTGCTTGAGTTACTACTTGAACTACTACTGCTATAGTTATCATAATTGGGGCTGTAGCTACTGCTTGTTGGCCTGTAATCATCATATGGCGTAGTAATACTCATAATAGAATACGCAATAGCAATGGACAGCAGTGTTGAGCAAACAACAATAGATAGCACTACCCAATTTATAGGAATGCTCTTGTTTGGGTCCGTGTTTGTACGGAAAGGAAGAAAACCAGGATATATTTTCATTATCTTGTAGTGTGTCATAATATTGCTGTTGTTAAAGTAAGTAACTTTATAGTATGTAGCATTTTCGCTAACTAGTTGCATATTACGCATCTCAACCATCATGTCCTTATCAGCATATGCAAGATGTGCTACGTTGCCTGTTTCATAGTCAGAAACTATGCGGAAAGCAGAAGCAACCATGAGGTGCTTTTCTTGGTCGGATAGCCTATCTATACTAAAAGCTAGTAGTGGTGATACTATACAAAACTGATAGCTTTGGTGCGAATTAAGCGTTTGTAGGTTTATCTTGAAAAGCCTATTGCCAGAGGCAACAAAGCAAGTCACACGCTCTTTGTTATATTTAATAAATGGTACTGTGCATAGGCAAGAGATGCTGAAAACAAATACACCAATGAGTGTTGCTATTAGCAGTGACTCATTCTCTGTTGCCGCCCCCAGCAGGATAGTGATAAAAATAATAGCAATGGGAATGAGGCAGACAAGAGTAGTAGTGACTGTAAGCGGTCTTAATCTCTTGCTATCTGGCAAATATATATATTTATTATGGTTCTGTGTGCTGTTGTGGATTTCGTAGTTTGCACGGTCTACAGCCCTGCTTACTATGTGGGGGTCTATATATAGTTGCAGCTTTTTATGTACAAATCCATATCCGATAAATCCTGCGAAAAATGGTATTATGAATATAGTGACATTGGTAGCATCAAAGTCCCCAGAAAATGCTAGCAGTACTCCAATGAGCACGGACCAGCCCAGACTGACCAGTATCGTGCAAGTGATGATAGTACCTTTTGCAAAGCCCACTTGCCTAGGGCCATTTAGGAGCTTATATCCATAGAAAGAGCCGAGAGCTGTGAAGATACCCAGCCAGCCAGTTAGTAGCCCTATAAAAGAGACTATTATCATGGGCAATGCACCCACAATGGCACCTAGAAGTGCGCCTAGTATTCCTAAAAAATGGTTTTCTTTTTGCTGATTTTGATTCATTCTTTTCTCCTTATAACACTTTAGATTTTGCAACGCTTATAATAATATCACATTAAATGAACATAAGCAATAGTAAACAGACAAGTTTAAAACAGGCTAATTGCTTTACTTTTTTGTATAATACTACTAAGTAGTACAATGGCTAGAGTATGAAAAATACAAAATATGGAAAACTGTTGTTTTGAGAATATAAAAGTGATATAATACGATAACATGAAATATATTACGGAGGTAAAATAAATGGCGGAGAACAGAGCATATGTAATGAAGTTTAATGAAACCTACCCACTATATGTAGCAAAGGCGGAGAGAAAGGGGAGGACAGCAGAAGAAGTGAACGAAATTATTTGCTGGCTTACAGGATACACAGCAGAAGAACTAAGCGTAAAGATTAATGAGCCTATGGATATGGCTACTTTCTTTACTTCTGCGCCATCACCAAACCCAAACAGGACACTAATTACAGGTTCTATCTGTGGTGTGAAAATAAGAGAGATAGAAGACCCCGTTATGAAAGAGATTAGGTATCTGGATAAACTGGTGGACGAGCTTGCTAAAGGCAAAGCAATGGAAAAAATACTAAGAAAATAGTAGGGAACTGCACTAAAAAGGCAATGTGAAGAATTTTCACATTGCCTTTTGCTGTTTAATTATAATTATGATAGCAAGCTCTCGCCAGTCATCTCTGCTGGTTTCTCTAGGTTTAGTAGCTCTAGCATTGTTGGTGCTAGGTCTGCTAGTTTACCGCCATCACGTAGTTTTGCATCTTTGCCAACCATGATTAGTGGTACAGGGTTTGTAGTATGCGCAGTAAATGGAGAACCATCTGGCTCATACATTTGGTCTGCGTTACCGTGGTCAGCAGTAATAAGTGCCACACCACCCATTTCCTGTATCTTCGCAATAACTTTGCCAACAGCAGTATCAACAGTTTCAACAGCTTTTACAGCCGCATCAAACACACCTGTATGGCCTACCATGTCGCAGTTAGCGTAGTTTAGTATTATAACATCATACTTGCCTGTTTCTAGCCTTGCTATTACCTCGTCTGTTACTTCTGGTGCGCTCATCTCTGGCTGCATATCATATGTTGCAACTTTAGGAGAAGCGATAAGTGCTCTATCCTCGTTGTTATAAGCAGCCTCGACACCGCCATTAAAGAAGAAAGTAACATGAGCATATTTCTCTGTTTCTGCTATACGTAGCTGGGATAGACCTTTATCAGCTATATACTCACCGAATGTGTTTGTTAGCTCCTGTGGTTTGAACGCAACAGTTACATTTGGCATTGTTGCATCGTACTGTGTGAAGCACACATAGCATAGTGGGAAGAAGCCTTTTTCACGTACAAAACCATCAAAATTCTCGTCTACCATAGTACGTGTGATTTCACGTGCACGGTCTGGGCGGAAGTTGAAGAAAACAACGGAGTCATTAGCGCTGATAGTTGCGTTCTCTGCACAGATAGTAGGTACTATAAACTCGTCTGTTACGCCATCTTTGTAAGAGTTTTCCATAACAGCAACTGGGTCTGCATTTACTGCGCCCTTGCCATTAACGATAGCATCGAATGCCTGTGAAACACGCTCCCAACGGTTGTCCCTATCCATAGCGTAGAATCTACCAGAGATAGTAGCGATATCACCAACACCAATTTCTTTTGTTTTTGCAACAAGCTCACGAACAAAGTCAATACCGGAGCTAGGTGGAACATCTCTGCCGTCCATGAATGCATGTACAAAGACTTTGGAAAGGCCATTTTTCTTAGCCATTTCTAGCAGACCATATAGGTGTGCTGTGTGACTGTGTACACCACCATCAGATAGTAGTCCACAAAGGTGTAGAGCAGTACCGTTGTTTTTGCAGTTATCCATTGCAGATAGTAGAGCCTCGTTCTCGAAGAAATCGCCATCTTTTATAGATTTTGTTATACGAGTTAGCTCTTGGTAAACAGTGCGTCCAGCACCGATATTTGTGTGTCCAACCTCGGAGTTACCCATTTGTCCATCAGGTAGGCCAACGTCCATGCCAGATGCACCAATCTCTGTGTGTGGGTAGTTTGCGAATAGGTTATCCATATTTGGGGTATTTGCAGCTGAAATAGCGTTGCCATATTCGTCGTTACGTGCGCCGTAACCATCAAGTATTATAAGCGCTACTGGTTTTTTCATATCTTTTCCCTTTCCTGTATACTGGTATAATTATTTGCTTGCAGCAGTGATGATTGCAGCAAAATCAGCAGCTTTTAGTGAAGCACCACCGATTAGACCACCATCAACGTCCACTTTGCCTAGTAGCTCATCTGCGTTAGCAGCATTCATAGAGCCGCCGTATTGGATAGTTACAGCCTCTGCTGTAGCATCGTCATATAGCTTAGCAACAACAGTTCTGATATAGTGGTTAACTTCGTTTGCTTGCTCTGCTGTAGCTGTTTTACCAGTACCGATAGCCCAAACTGGCTCGTACGCGATAACAACATTTGCTAGTTGCTCTTTTGTAACACCTGCAAGGCCAAGTTTTGTTTGTAGACCAACTACTTCTTCTGTGATATCAGCTTCACGCTCGTTTAGTAGCTCACCAACACAAAGGATTGGTTTTAGGCCTGCTTTTAGTGCTGCGTGCAGTCTTTGGTTTACAGTTACGTCTGTCTCGCCAAAGTATTGTCTGCGCTCGCTATGGCCTAGTACTACGTACTCTACACCTAGCTCTGCAAGCATTGGTGCAGATATCTCACCTGTGAAAGCACCGCTCTCTGCCCAGTGGCAGTTCTCAGCACCAACTTTGATATTTGTGCCCTCTGTAGCAGCAATAGCTGTTTCTAGGTTTGTGTAAGGCACGCAGATAACCACGTCACAGTTAGCGTCTTTTACCATTGGTATCATCTCAGCGATAAGAGTTTTTGCCTGTGCACGGTTATTGTTCATTTTCCAGTTACCAGCGATAACTGCTTTACGTAGGTTCTTGTTCATTGTTATTATCTCCTCTTAAATTTATATAGCAAGGTGTAAAACTTAAAAATAATGTTTTACACTTGCCTAATTTTTACTTTATTTTATGATACACTTTCAGGTAGTTCTGGCATGCTCTCCTCCAAAATATTTGGGGTTAATAAAAAGTCAAACACCAGTTCTTTTCTGTAGTCCATTCTCTCGTTAGAAGAATTTCTATACTCACCAGACATCACAACAATTGTTTGTGTTTCTGTCATGGATACATTGGTTTCTATATGATATGGTGTGTGAAAATTTTTCGCATCTTCCTGTATAGTGCTGTTACACTGTGTCACAAAATCTTCTATTTCAAAGTACTTATAGTAATCCATATCATTTATGGAAACTTTTTCGAAGTATGACTCTGTGTCCTCGTGGTATACAGGCTCTATAGAGATAATCATATTAGAGGTAACTTCCTTTGAATTATTAGCATGTATGACAATGCCAGCGATTATAATAACCACTGCAATTACAGAATACATCACAACAATATGTTTCAAAAAAACACCTCCAATATAAATATATTATCAATATATGACATAACGCAAGCGGAGTATACCAGCCCACTAAGGTAACAAGACCTTGGTAGGGCACACCTCCGCTCACGCATATAAGTCGTAAAATTATTTATCGTTTATGCAAGCAATACCTGGCAATACTTTGCCCTCTAGGTACTCTAGGGAAGCACCGCCACCTGTAGAGATGTGGCTCATTTTGTCAGCAAAACCAAGCTGTACAACAGCAGCTGCACTGTCACCACCACCGATGATTGTTGTAGCGTCTGTATCTGCAAGAGCTTTAGCAACAGCTATAGTACCCTCTGCAAGGATTGGGTTCTCAAACACACCCATTGGTCCGTTCCAAACAACAGTTTTTGCAGACTTAACAGCCTCAGCAAAAGCAACGCGTGTTTTTGGTCCGATATCAAGACCCATCATATCAGCTGGGATAGCGCTGGACTCAACAGCAGCAACCTCTATAGCAGCATCTATTGGATTTGGGAAGTCTTTTGTAACAACTGTATCAACAGGAAGAAGTAGGTTTACACCTTTCTCTGCTGCTTTAGCCATCATTTCTTTACAATAGTCAATTTTCTCGTTATCAACAAGAGAAGTACCAATCTCGTAGCCTTTAGCTTTTAGGAAAGTATACGCCATACCACCACCGATGATTAGTGTGTCAACTTTATTGATTAGGTTTTCTATAACATTTAGTTTATCAGCAACTTTTGCACCACCAAGGATAGCAACGAAAGGACGAACAGGAGTTTCAACTGCGTTTCCTAGGTATTCTATCTCTTTTTGTACTAGGTAGCCAACACCATTTTCTTTGATATAGTCTGTAACGCCTGCTGTGGAGCAGTGTGCTCTGTGTACAGAACCGAAAGCATCACTAACATATACTTCTGCAAGGCTTGCAAGGTCTTTAGAGAAAGTATCTACGTTTTTGCCTTCTTCTGCACGGAAACGTGTGTTTTGTAGCATAACTACATCGCCATCATTCATAGCAGCAACAGCAGCTTTTGCATTGTCGCCTACTACAGTGTCATCATCTGCAAAAACAACAGCTTTTCCAAGGTGGTCAGCAAGACGTGCAGCAACAGGAGCAAGAGAGTATTTAGCATCTGGAGCTTTTGGTTTGCCAAGGTGAGAACACAGGATTACTCGTGCACCTTTTTCGATAAGGTATTTAATTGTAGGTAGAGCACCAACGATACGGTTTTCGTCAGTTATAACGCCCTCTTTCATTGGCACGTTAAAGTCACAACGAACAAGAACTTTCTTGCCAGCTACGTTCAAATCCTCAATAGTTACTTTGTTGTAAGAAGTCATAATTAATATTCCTTTCAATTTTGCAAAATTTTGATTTATACCTATCTAATTGTATAATAAATTTCCTTTTTTTGCAAGCATTTTTTTTCGCAATAAAATTTATTGCGTTAATTTGTTAATTTTTTATCACAGTGTGCGACTAGCCAAGTAAAAGTTTGTTATATTTGCTAGGGTTCCACTGGGTGGAGAACAAGAAAAAGCAGTAACTAAATGCCAAAACTATTTACAATACTAACTTTTTTATGTATTATAAGAGTGTATAACCATGTGCAAGCAGACATATTTATAATAATATGTCTAAGTTTAGAGAAAATAGGGATAGTATAATGTTAACAAAAAACCAGATAGTCAAGATAACTATAGATTCCATAACAAACGAGGGCGCAGGCATTGGCAAGTATGATGGACTAGCAATTTTTGTCCCACACACCGCAAAAGGTGATGTTGTAAATGTGCGCATAGTAAAGGTACATAAAACTTATTGCTATGGAATAGTGGAAGAAATAATAACTGCCTCGCAGGATAGGGTGGACACAGAGTGTGCGGTATATAACAGGTGTGGTGGTTGCTCGCTAAGACATATTAGCTACGCAGCAGAGCTAACAGCAAAGCAACAGTGGGTGCAAGATGCTGTGAAGCGCTTAGGCGGGCTGGATATTGATGTGTTGCCAGTGATGCCCTCAAGCGATATTACAGAATATAGGAACAAGGCACAGTATCCTTTTGGCAAAGACAAAGATGGCAAAACAGTATGTGGTTTTTATGCTAACCGTAGCCACAACATAATACCATCTGATAACTGTGCACTTCAGCCACAGTTTTTTAGCAAGATATGCGACATTGTTTGTGAGTATATAGATGGTGCTGGTGCAACAGTATATGATGAGGCAAGGCACAAAGGTCTTTTTAGGCATTTGTACATTCGTTATGGCAATGAATGTGATGAGATTATGGTCTGTCTTGTAATAAATGGCAATGCTATACCAAGGCAAGATGAACTGGTGCAAAAGCTAGTTACAGCATTCCCAAACATTACATCTATATCACTTAACCATAACACACAAAAAACAAATGTAATACTAAGCAAAAAACTTACTACCATTCACGGCAATACTGAAATTCGTGATATACTGCGTGGGGTAGAGTTCAGGTTATCACCACTATCTTTTTATCAAGTGAACAAAAAAGCGACAGAAACACTATACTCAATAGCAGAGAAATACACAGAGATAAAACCACATCAGTTACTACTGGATTTATACTGTGGGGCTGGTACTATTGGGCTTACTATTGCAAAAAACACGGAGGATATCAAGCTGATAGGTGTTGAGGTAATAGCTGAGGCTGTAAAAAATGCTGAGTTTTCTGCACAGAGCAATAATATAGCAAATACGCGATTTATCTGTGCTGATGCTGCAAAGGCTGCGACACAGTTAGCAGAGGAAGGTTTATCGCCAGATGTAGTTATAGTAGACCCACCACGCAAGGGATGCGACCAACCTACACTTGATGCTATAGTAGCAATGGCACCACACAAGCTTGTTATGGTATCTTGCAACCCTGCCACTATGGCACGTGACTGTAAATATCTCAGCGAAAATGGATATAAGCTAGAAGTAGTGCAACCAGTAGATATGTTCCCACGTACAAACCATGTAGAGTGCGTGGTGAAACTATGTCGGGTAGATACGGAGTAGACGCAAATCACAAAGGCATAAACCCTGATAAACTCTATGTTTTAGCAGAATTTATGCATTATCAAAAGTATGTGT
>CAYJFF010000024.1:0-31381 GCA_964369345.1 uncultured Oscillospiraceae bacterium | reverse complement strand
AACAGCAAGCCTTGCTTTTTCACGCACTAACTTTCCACAGAATTGTGGAGCTACTGTTAGTTTCTTCGCTGTTGTGGTGGGGTGATGGTTTGTACTTCTGTGATTACGCTGTACAAGGTGGTAGTTTTTGCCAAATAACATGGTGTTATTTGTGTAGTGAGTTTGATTTTGTTGCTTACAAGCTCACTAATTGTGGTTTCCACCCCACAAGCAAGTGAGCGGATAGAGAATATTAATAGCTCAGTGCCTGTATTGTGGAAGTGCCTGCTATAATAACTATTTTGATTTTTGTTTCTTTTTGTCTTCAAAAAGAAACAAAGAAATCTTGTACAACGTACTAAGGCATAGCGAGCAAGTGAGCGGATAGAGAATATTGCCAGCTCAGTGCCTGTATTGTGGAAGTGCCTGCTATAATAACCATTTTGATTTTTGTTTCTTTTTGTCTCCAAAAAGAAAAGAGAAAAAGAAAGCTTATGCAGCACCTATAAAAATGGGATTACTTTTTGTAGAAAGCCTCAATAGCCTTGTAAGTCATGTAAACGTCAATCTTGGAAACAAGCTCAAAAGGAGCATGCATAGAAAGCACAGGGACACCAAGGTCGATAGTATCTATATTGTGGTAGGAGATGTATTTTGCAACAGTACCGCCGCCGCCTTGGTCAACCTTGCCAAGCTCAGCAGTCTGCCATATAACGCCAGCCTCATCAAGCATAGTGCGGAAGTAAGAAACAGTTTCTGCAGAAGCGTCGTTTGTGCTGCTTTTTCCACGAGAGCCTGTGTATTTTGTTAGGATAGTACCATAGTTTAGATAAGCTGTGTTCTTTTTCTCGTAGCATTCAGGGAAAGATGGGTCGAATGCTGCACCAACATCGGCAGATAGGCACTTGGATTTTGCTGTAACGTGGCGTAGCTCTGTACCCTGAGAAACAGCCAAGTCCTCTATATAATTAGCAAGGAACATAGACGCTGTACCTGTGTTACCGTCGGAGCCGACCTCTTCTTTATCTGCTAGTAGAGTGATTGTTGTGTGTAGAGGGGATTTAGCCTCTATATCTGCGATGATGCTTGGGTATGCACAAACACGGTCATCATGGCCATAAGCACCAACCATGCTCCTGTCAAGACCAACGTCTTTTGCTTTGAACGCAGGTACTACACTTAGCTCGGCAGATAGGAAATCGCTCTCAACAATGCCATATTTCTCGTTAAGCATAGCTGCTACATTTAGCTTGATTTTCTCGGAAGCTGCATCGTCTTTGAAAGGCAGAGAGCCAACAAGGATATTAAGTTGTTCGCCTGTGATACCTTTAGTCATAGGTTTTACCATTTGGTCAGCTGCTAGGTGTGGCAACAAATCAGTAACGCAGAAAACAGGGTCGCTGTCATCTTCGCCTATTGTTACATTAACGCAAGAGCCGTCTTTTTTGTAGATAACACCGTGTAGTGCTAGTGGAATAGCAGGCCACTGGTATTTCTTAACACCACCATAGTAGTGTGTTTTCATGTAGCCTAGCTCTGCTTCCTCGTATAGTGGGCGTTGTTTTAGGTCCAGTCTTGGGCAGTCTATATGGCTAGCGGTGATATGCACACCCTCGGAGATGGGCAGGCTACCTATAGTTGTGATGATAAGGGATTTGCCACGATTGTTGTAGTAGATTTTGTCGCCTGGTTTGTACTGCTTGCCACAAACAAACTCAGTGTATCCGTGCTTAGTTATCATATCTATTGTGTAGTCCACAGCCTCTCGCTCTGTTTTACTACAATCTAGAAAAGTCTTATAACCTTCGCAAAATTCTTGTACAGATGCAAGTACTTCATCAGACAGTACCTCGCCTGCATTTTTTGGTTTCATCAATAGTTCTTCAGCCAATAGTTGGCCTTTGGTTTTCTCGCTCATTTTTGTGTCCTCCATATTGTTTATTTAATTGTCGGATATATATTCCGATAAATTTCTTTTGTTTCCAGAACTTTGTCAACATAGTATGCTGTGTCTGCAAATGGTATTGTGTCCAGTGTCTTGCCGTCGGACGAATAACTGCTATCTGCAAGCCAAGATGTTACATTTCCCCAGCCAGCGTGGTATGCCGCCAAAACTTCACGCTCTGTGACAAACTCCTGTGTCAGTAGCATTAATATATGTGCGCCATAGTGTATATTTTGGTGTGGGTCGTATAGCACATCTTCTGGTGCTGTCTGTGCCTCGCCAGTACGCAGCTGTACCCAGTGCAGTGTATCTGGGGTTATCTGCATAAGCCCCATAGCACCAACGTGTGATATAGCAGTGGGGTCAAAGCCACTCTCGGTGCGTATTACAGCGAGTATCAGTGCCTCATCTATGCCTGTATCAGCGCTTGCAGTTGCTATTGTTTGAGTATATTCCAGTGGATAAACCACCCTGTAAAAGCTCTGGTAAGAGATAAAAAGTGTCGCTATGCATAGTATTATCCCTATGATAAATTTTAGTATTGTTTTTTTCTTTATATCTGTCACACCCTTTCGCAGTTAATCATACATCACACAATCAAGTGCAAGCCCGTGCGCAGGTGCAGTAGCTCCAGCTCTCTGCCTATCCCGTGCCTGTATCATGGCTGGTATGTCCTGTGGTGCAAACTTGCCCTGTGCAACCTTTAGCAGTGTGCCCACTATTATGCGTACCATATTATACAGGAAACCATCGCCACATATTATAACTTCTACTAGGTCGCCAGTGCGCCTTACCTCACAGCTATATATAGTGCGTGTCTTGTCATCAACATCGCTTGCCAGTGCGCAAAATGTAGTAAAATCATGCGTGCCAACAAACTCGGCAGCGGCGAGAGATAACAGTTTTTCATCTAGTTTATGTGGGTAGTGCAAGGTAGTTTCATACAAAAAAGGGTTCTTGTTGTCGCTGTTCCATATACGGTAGATATACTGTTTTTTCTTAGCAGTATATCGTGGGTGGAAATCCAGTGGCACTTCTGTACAGTCTGTAACAGCTATGTCGTTTGGTAGTGTATGGTTAAGTGCAGATTTTATCCCCCTACAGGGTATGTTTTCTGTAATTTTCATACAGAGAACATATCCATTTGCGTGCACGCCAGAGTCCGTACGGGAGCAACCTACAACATCATAACGCATAGAGAAGATTTTTTCAACTGCATTTTGGAAAATTTCACATATTGTTATAGCGTTTTTCTGCACCTGAAAGCCATGGTACCTACTACCGTTATATGCTAGTGTGATTTTTATATTCCTCATAGGCATCACATCATATTAAGAGCGACTATGCCAACGGGTAGTGCAAGCATAATAACTGCACCAAAAAAGTCCACAGCAGATAGTTTAAGTTGTTTCATCCTTGTTCTGCCATGGCCACCCCTATAACAACGACATTCCATAGCTAGTGCTAGCTCATCTGCACGGCGGAAAGACGAAATAAATAGCGGTATTAGTATGGGGATTAGCGCACGTGCTCTCTGCATAATATTACCAGTTTCCATGTCTGCGCCCCTTGCTTTTTGTGCCTGCATTATCTTGTCTGTTTCTTCTATAAGTGTGGGTATAAAACGCAGTGCAATAGTCATCATCATAGCAAGCTCGTGTACTGGTACTTTTACAACACGCAGTGGGTTCATCAGCCTTTCTATGCCATCTGTTAGCGCTATGGGTGATGTAGTGTATGTGAGCAGTGTTGTACCTGTAATCAGGCAAATAATGCGCGAAGCCATAAGAGAAGCAAGTATTACGCCCTCTTTAGTTATTTTGATTATCCAGTAAGACCACAGTACTTCGCCATCTATAAAAAACACATTAAGCACAGCTGTCAGTAGCACTATAGGCACTATGGGTTTAAGGCTACGTAGTATCATTTTTAGCGGGATTTTGCTAATAAGGAATGCCAGCAAAGCGAATACACCACCTACGAGCACGCCCCACAGTGTTTCTGCGATAAAGAGCGCTATTATATATATAAGGGTGAAAATAATCTTTGCTCGTGGGTCCATTCGGTGTATGGGTGACTTACCAGGGAAGTACTGCCCTATTGTAATATCTCTTATCATAACTGCACCCCCCCAACACGGCTGAGGATAGCTTGTTTTGCATTATCCAGTGTAAATACTCCCTGTTCAATCCCTGCATATTTCTTGCCTAGGCTAGTAAATACACGGCTGACCTGTGGCACAGATAGCCCCATTTTTTCTAGCTCATTGCCACGGCTAAATATATTATCGACTTCATCAAATGCAAACAACTTGCCATTGTTCATAACAAGTGCCTTTGTTGCGTGCTGTGCTATGTCCTCCATGCTATGGGAAACCAGTAGCACAGTGTTTTTCTTTTCTTCGTGATACTGTTTTATCTCGCCCAGTATCCTGTCCCTACCCTTGGGGTCCAGTCCTGCTGTTGGCTCGTCCAGTATTAGCACCTGCGGGTCCATAGCTATAACGCCAGCTATTGCTACACGTCGTTTCTGCCCACCAGATAGCTCGAAAGGGCTTTTCTCCAAATGTTTTTCGGACAGACCAACAAGCCTTATAGCATCACGGATACGCGCGTCTATCTCGTCTTTATCAAGCCCCATATTTGTAGGGCCAAAGGCGATATCCTCGTACACAGTTTCTCCAAATAGCTGGTACTCAGGATACTGGAACACAAGACCGACCTTGAAACGGAAACTGCGTAGCTTTGCCTTGTCCGCCCATATATCCTCACCGTTTATTAGTATACTGCCAGAGGTTGGCTTATATAGCCCATTAAAATGCTGTATTAGTGTGCTCTTGCCAGAGCCTGTATGCCCAATAACACCGACATACTCACCCTGCTCGATAGCTAGTGATACATTATCCACTGCCACTTTCTCAAAAGGTGTGTCTGGGGAATATGTGTAGGTGAGGTTCTTGGTTTCTATGCTGTTCATTCGGATACCTCCACGCCCGCACTACCTAGTAGCTTTTCTAGTTCTTCTATGCAGTCCTGCTCTGTGATAATATCTGCACGCACAGGCAGTCCAGCTTCTTTTAGCTCATATAATAGCTCTGTTACTTGTGGCACATCAAGACCTACATCTTTTAGTGTTCTCACATTTGTAAAAACCTCGGTAGGTGTACCTTTTAGTATCACGCTACCAGCTTCCATTACTATCACCCTGTCACACTGTGCAGCCTCATCCATATAGTGTGTGATGATAACGATAGTAACGCCATATTGCGCGTTAAGTGCCTTTAGTGTTGCCATAACTTCCTGCCTGCCACGTGGGTCAAGCATGGCTGTAGGCTCGTCCAGCACTATACATTTTGGGCGCATAGCTATTATGCCTGCAATGGCGATACGCTGTTTTTGCCCACCGGATAGCTGATGTGGTGCGTGCTCACGATACTCGTACATACCTACAGCACGCAGAGCGTCGTCCACCCTAGTACGGATTTCGGCAGGGGGCACACCCATGTTTTCCAGTGCGAACGCAACGTCTTCTTCTACAATAGTTGCAACTATTTGGTTGTCTGGGTTCTGAAAAACCATACCAACAGTGCTACGTATATCATATATTTTATCCTCGTCTATGGTATCCATACCACTAACAAGCACGGTGCCTTTTGTAGGTAGCAATATAGCATTAAAATGCTTTGCCAGAGTAGACTTACCACTGCCATTATGCCCGAGTATAGCAAGGAACTCGCCAGAGGAAATACTCACATCTACATTGTTGAGCACCAGCGAAAAAGCTTCTTCATCTTGATAGGAAAATTGCAGACCCTGTCCGCTAATAATTTCTTCCAATGTTGTTCTCCTTATAAGTGTATATCGTAAGATAAATCTATTTTGATGTCCATATAGCAGTAGAGCCACATGGCAGTACCATACCAGATGCTTTTACAGGCAGGCCTATTTCATCGGAGGAGGTTTTACCGCCATATGTTTTGCCCACTGTGCACCCTAGCATATATTCCATTACAGATGGTGAAAGCCCTGTGGTGTAGCTGTTAATAGCAAAGAAAAGTGGCTTGTCGGATAGTGCCTGTGCACATAGCTCTACAAGCTCGTATATTGCGTCCTCTAGTTTCCATATCTCGCCACTGGGGCCTCTACCGTATGATGGTGGGTCCATTATGATAGCGTCATATGTGCTACCACGACGGATTTCACGCTCTACAAAGCGTTTGCAGTCCTCGACTATCCAGCGAATAGGCTTTTCTGATAAACCTGATAGTTTTTGGTTCTCACGTGCCCAAGCCACCATACCTTTGGAGGCATCTACATGGCAGACACGTGCACCAGCAGCTGCGCAGGCAAGTGTTGCACCGCCTGTGTATGCGAATAGGTTTAGCACGCTTATCTCTCTATCCGCTTTTTTTATCATGTCCGAGAATAAGTCCCAGTTTACAGCTTGCTCTGGGAAAAGCCCAGTGTGCTTAAAGCCTGTAGGGCTTATCTTGAATTTAAGGTCACGGTAGTTTATAACCCACTGTTCGTCTGTTATATTATAGTTTTCCCAACTTCCGCCACCTTTTGCAGAGCGGATATAGCGTGCATCTGCTTTTTGCCATGCTGCGCTACGTGTTGTGTTCCATATTACTTGTGGGTCTGGGCGGATAAGTGTTGTTTTACCCCAACGCTCCAGCTTCTCACCGCTAGAGGTGTCCAGCACCTCGAAATCTTTCCAGTTTGTTGATGCACGCATTTGCTGTCTCCGTTTCTGATACTTAGTTCTGTTGTTATATTTGGTCAAATGTAATCTGGTTTTGGTTTGTGGTACTCACAGGTGGTGTAAGCCCTAGGTGCTCATATGCTCTTATCGTGACACATCTGCCACGGCTTGTTCTGCTCAAAAAGCCACTCTGCATAAGATATGGCTCATACACATCTTCTATGGTAACAGTTTCTTCGCCCACAGCTGCTGCTATGGTATCAAGCCCCACAGGGCCACCGTTGTATAGCTCTATTATAGTTGTCAGTATACGTCTATCTATGGTGTCGAGCCCCAGATAGTCCACTTCTAGTCGCTCTAGTGCGTCTGCTGTTATCTCGCCCGTTATCTCACCACTGCCTATAACTTGTGCAAAGTCACGCACACGCTTTAAAAATCTATTGGCTATACGTGGTGTACCACGGCTACGCTGTGCCAGTGCCATAGCGCCATCATCGGTGCATGGTATATTCAAGATGCTTGCACTACGTGTTATTATCTGCGCAAGCTCTGCATTGTTGTATAGCTCCAGACGGAAAACTACACCAAACCTATCCCTAAGAGGTGCAGAGAGTTGCCCTGCACGTGTGGTAGCGCCAACAAGTGTAAACTTTGGCAAGTCTATACGGATAGAGCGTGCTGACGGCCCCTTGCCAATGATGATATCGAGCAGATAGTCCTCCATAGCTGGGTACAGCACCTCCTCCACGGAGCGGTTAAGGCGGTGTATCTCGTCTATAAACAGGATATCATTTTCTTCTAGATTGGTAAGTAGCGCGGCCAGGTCACCAGGTTTTTCTATAGCAGGGCCAGATGTAACACGTATATTTACATTCATCTCGCTGGCTATTATAGTAGAAAGTGTGGTCTTGCCAAGACCCGGTGGGCCATATAGTAGCACGTGGTCAAGTGGCTCTCCACGTAGCTTTGCAGCCTCTATAAAAATTTTCAGGTTTTCTTTTGCTTTTTCTTGCCCTATATACTCTGCCAAGGTTTTGGGTCTTAGCGAATTTTCATTCTCGTGCTCATCTGTTGTGTACTCAGGTGTTACAATACGGTTTTCAAAATCCATATCATTATCAAACAAACCCACTAACAGCACACCTCCTAACGTAAATACATATTATACTAAAATGGGAGCTTCTTTGCAAGTGCTTTTAGTGCCTGCTTTATCATATCCTGCGCGGATAATTCCTTATCCAGCCTAGATACAACCTCTGCAGCATCAGTTTGTGAATAGCCTAGTGCTACAAGTGCAGATATAGCCTCTCCATGTGCGGACATCTCGCCAACTGGTGGAACAAAGCCAGATGCACCGACATCGCTAACACCAGCGGCTATGTGGCTGTTGCCCACTTTGTCTTTTAGCTCCAGTATAATACGCTGTGCAATCTTAGGGCCAACACCGGGTGCTTTTAACGACTTAACATCGCCAGATGCTATCTGTAGCATTAGCCTGTCCGGTGTTGTGGTAGATAGCACGGACAAAGCAGCTTTAGGCCCCACACCAGAAACTGATATGAGTAGCTTGAACGCATCAACCTCTGCGCTTGTTATAAATCCATATAAATCCAGTATATCTTCACGCACATACATATAAGTATATACTGTAAGGTCTGTGCCACGTGTGGGTAGGTGTGCCAGTGTGTATGCTGTGGTGTAGCATTTGTAGCCGACACCAGCCACATCAACAACCAAAAAGCTAGGCTCGGACAGCACAAGCTTGCCTGTTAGGCTATATATCATAGTTAGTTTCTCCAATTATCATTATAGTTTATGCACTACTATTTGTAGCCAAAATTACACAGTAATTCTTGCTTTTAGGGAATAAACCTATCCGCAAGGTAAATATTTTACACATATACAGTTTATCATACCATAAAATCTTGAGTTTTTCTATAGTTTTGTGTATAATCAAAATGAATAATTTATTACCGAGGTGTTTATGCTGAAAATTGGCAATGTAGAAATAAAGAAAACGGCGGCATTTGCCCCAATGGCTGGAGTTAGCGATAGGGCATTTAGACAGATATGTAAGCGATATGGCGCAGCGTATATGGTGGGCGAGATGGTGAGCGCCAAGGGACTGACTATGGGTAGCTTAAAGTCTAAGCTGTTAATGGAAATGGACGAAATGGAACACCCGTGCGCAATACAGATTTTTGGCAGTGAGCCTGTGTCCATGGGACAAGCTGTAGAAACAGTTATGGAGTTTGCACCAGCTATAATAGATATAAATATGGGCTGCCCAGTGCCCAAGATAGCGGGGAATGGTGGCGGTAGCGCACTGATGAAAGACAGCGCACTTGCCTCGCAGATAATAAAAGAGGTGAAAAAATACTCGCCTGTGCCAGTGACAGTAAAGTTCCGCAAAGGCTGGGATGACAACAATGTAAATGCTGTGGAATTTGCAAAAATGGCAGAGGATAGCGGCGCAGACGCACTGATAGTACATGGTAGGACACGTGCGCAGATGTATGCACCACCAGTGGATATAGACATAATACGCAAGGTGAAAGAGGCTGTGAGCGTGCCAGTGGTGGGGAATGGCGACATATACACCCCAGAGGACGCACAGAATATGTACAACGTAACAGGCTGTGACCTAGTTATGGTAGCGAGGGGCGCACTGGGTAATCCTTGGCTGTTCTCGCAGATAGACGAGTATATAAGCACTGGTAAATATAGCGATATACCACCCATAGAGGAGAGAATGGCTGTAATGAGAGAGCACATCAGCCTGATGGTGGAGTATAAGGGTGAGTACGCAATACGTGAAGCACGCAAGCACTGTGGATACTACATGGTGGGGCTACATGGTGCAGCACAGCTACGCAGAATGTGTGGCTCTATAGACTCTATGGCAGACATAGATAATTTGATAGACCATGCAATAAAAACTGCAAAAACAGACACTCTATAGTTAGAATACACCGTACTTATAAAAATTGAATAAAGAAAAATTTATTATAATGGGCAAAATAACTTGACAAATGCCCTATATAAAGGTATAATATTTTCCGTAACAGACGCAATAGATATCGGTTTTGTAAGTAACGCAAAACTATGGCGGGTCATTTCTGCCAAAAAGGTGGAGGTGATTTTGTGAAGTTAGATATTAGAAAAGTACTTGAACGTGTTGGCGATACCGAGGAAGTCAGCATAAAGGTTGACCTTAACGATATTAAATACCGTGGGCTTAAACCATTTACTGCACCTGTAGATTTATTTGCTCAGGCAAAGAACCGCGCAGGCGTAGTAACGCTGGACTGCACGTATAAGTACACCCTTAATCTTACTTGTGACCGCTGTATTGCACCATTTACGCAAGAGGTGGAGCAGACCACAACACACACTGTGTTGCGCGAGCTTAACAGCAAAGACGATGATGACTATGTTGTCGCACCCGAGGGTATCATAGAGCTTTTACCGCTCGCTACCAATGATATTCTGCTGTCACTGCCGGCAAAGTTTCTTTGTAAAGAGCAGTGCGAGGGGTTGTGCCCCAAATGCGGACAGGATCTTAATACCGGTAAATGTGATTGTAGCAGCAAGACGGTTGACCCTAGGCTTGCAGCACTGGACAAATTTTTTGACGACGAGAACTGAATTAAAGGAGGATTTACACGATGGCTGTACCAAAAAGAAAATTATCTCATGCGAGAAAAAATAAAAGACGTAGCAACGTATGGAAACTAGATGTTCCTAACTTCTCAAGATGCACACAATGTGGTGGACTAAAAGTTCCTCACCGTGTATGTGGCACTTGTGGCTACTACAAAGGCAAAGAAATAATCAAAATGGAAGCATAATATTTGCTTAACCTAAGACTGTCGAGTTTCTCGGCAGTCTTAACACTTATATAGGGTTATACACAATAATTATATAGCAAAGACGTACGAGTATTTGCAGAGGCACTTTTTACAGGACAATGATAGAAGAACGGAGAGTCACTATGCCAATTATAATAGAAAAAATAGAAAAGAATTCACCTGCTGAGAAGTTTGGAATAAAAGTGGGCGAAATGCTAGTAGCGATAGATGGCAATGTTATACGTGATGTGCTGGACTACCGTTTTTATATGACGGAGCGAAAACTTGTAGTGCGACTACTTACAGATGGGCAAATACGTGAAATCACAGTAAAAAAAGGCGAGTATGAAGATTTGGGACTGGAGTTTGAGACTTACCTAATGGACAAGCAACAACACTGCCAAAACAAATGCATATTCTGCTTTGTAGACCAACTACCAAAAGGGCTAAGAGAGAGCCTGTACTTTAAAGATGATGATAGCAGAATGTCTTTTTTGACGGGTAGCTATGTCACACTAACAAATTTGAAAGAAACGGATATAGACCGCATTATAAAAATGAGGATATCTCCTATAAATATATCGGTGCACACAACAAACCCAGAGCTACGTGTGCAAATGCTACAAAACCCCAAGGCAGGGACAAGCCTGCTATTTATGGATAAACTGGCACAGGCTGGCGTGCAGATGAATACACAGCTAGTTATTTGCCCTGGTATAAATGACGGTGCAGAGCTACAGCGTAGTCTGGACGACCTAGCAGAGTATTACCCAGCAGTGCAGTCCATAGCTGTAGTACCAGTGGGGCTGACTTGCCACAGAGAGGGACTGTACCCTCTGCGACCACTAACCAAGCAAGAAGCTATAGATACTATTTCTATCGTGAATGCCTTTGGTGAGAGAATGCTAGAGGATATAGGCACTAGAATGGCATACCCAGCAGATGAGCTGTTTGTAATAGCAGAGCAAGATTTCCCAGTGGCAGAGTATTATGATGAATTTGACCAGCTAGAGGACGGTGTGGGTTGTTCCGCACTGCTAAGAGCTGAGTTTACGGAGGAGCTAGAGTTTGTAGACGGAGATGAAAAAACACGCAAACTTTCGCTTGCTTGTGGGCTGGCAGCACAGCCACTACTTGCCGACCTTGCGCAGGTGCTAAAGAGCAAGTTCCCAAACACAGAGCTTGCTGTATATGGTGTAGAGAACAAGCTATTTGGTAGCACGGTGAATGTATCTGGCTTGCTATGTGGCAATGACTTGTACAATGGGCTGTGTGGCAAAGACTTGGGAGAAAAACTGCTATTGCCGTCAGTAATGCTACGTCACCAGACAGATTGTTTCCTAGATGATACAACTGTGCCATGGCTTAGCGAGAAACTCGGTGTGCCTGTAGAAGTACTGGAGATAGATGGCGAAGTATTGCTAGCTGGCTGCACTTATTAATAAAAGCGATAATTGTTATCTTTATTGCTATAGATGACAAAAACCACCAAATGTCACAGTTTTGTGATATAATAAATGTGAAAATTTACATTTGTAAAATATATTTGCAATGTTTAGGGTATAGTATATAGGCTCAGGGGGTGTAAGTTTGCAAAGTTACATAACAATAAAAGCACCCGCACAAGGTGAATTTGTTGAAAAAAAGAGTAGATTTATCGGCAATATAGCACCTGTTGCAAACGAAAAAGAAGCACAAGAATTTGTAGCGAGTATAAAGTCACAACATAAAATGGCAAACCATAATTGCTATGCGTACATCACACGGGAGGGCAACATAACACGCTTTTCTGACGATGGAGAGCCACAGGGCACAGCGGGCAAACCAATACTTGAGGTTCTGCAAAAAGAAGAAATAGTAGATGTTGCAGTTGTAGTAACACGCTATTTTGGGGGAACACTACTTGGTGCAGGTGGGCTTGTGCGTGCATATACACAGGGTACAAAATGCGCCATAGACTCAGCAGAGATAATGGATATGCACCCAGCAGTCAAGCTAGAGCTTGATATATCATACGACTTTTATGGCAAGCTGACATATATTTTACCAAACTATGGTGCGGTAACAGTGGATACGCAGTTTGCAGAGGGTATACGCATGCTCCTAATTATGAAAAGCACGGAGCTTGCACGTTTTACCAAGCAACTGACAGAGCTAAGCGGGGGTATAGTAGCGCCTGTGGTTTTGGAGGAGCTATTTGCAGATTTTAGCGACTGACTACTTACTACTGCGGAGGATAACGAATGCACTTGAATTATGCGAAAATAAGAATACCGCTAATGATTTTGTTTATAGCAATAGCCTTTGTTTCGGTAACAGTGATAGGGCAGTACTATATACAAGATTTTGAAAAGCAAAAACAACTTGACTACCTACAAGGGCTTGTAGACAAAGAAACACCAGATAGCTCGTCCACAGACCCTACAGTGTCACAGCCAGAGGTAGTAGAAAAAACATACCACGACCTGTATCTGGAAAAATATGCAGAGCTGATAAAGGTAAATGATGACTTTGCTGGTTGGCTGACAGTAGGTGACCTAGAAGTACCAGTAGTGAGGGGCGAGGACAACGACAAGTACCTAACTACGGACTTTTATGGCAACGAGGACCCATACGGCACAGCGTTTGTGGATTTCCGCAATGACATAGATGTTCTAGGTGATAACACTGTAATATACGCACACAACTATGATAGAACACAGCAAATGTTCTACGAAGTAGAGAGATACAAGAATATAGATTTTGTAAATAGCAACCCTATTATAACATTTGAGAGTGCAGAAAAAGTGCATAACTATGTCGTTGTGGCATATATGGTAACAAATACTTTGCCAGAGAGTGGAGAAGTGTTTGACTACCACAACAGGATATACTTTAACACAGAAAAAGAGTGGCAAGCGTATATGGACGATGTAAATGAGCGTAATTGGTATCAGTCAGAAGTACCTGTAGATTATTATGATAGGCTGATTACACTGTCCACTTGTGGCTATGAGTTTGAAGATGAGCGCTATGTGGTGATAGCAAGAGAGCTACGCCCAAATGAGAGCGTGGAGGATTTTGCATCTGGTGATATGTACACAGCAACAGAAAACCCACTAATGCCAGAAATATGGACTAAACTATACGCATAATTGTATATAAACGTGCAATGATACAGCAATTATTTGTCGAAAAGAGAGAAAAAGTGTCTTTTCTTTCATTTAGACAAGGAGAATTGCTGTTTGTTGCGTATATAAGTCTAGGGAGAGTACCTATTTATTAGGTTGCTTTAATATTGGAGGTGTTAGTTTGAAAGAAAGCTTATATAAATTTCAAACTACTGCTCTTCAAACTAAACTCATGCACAGCGGACTGCACTCCCAAAGCTCGCTTAGCCACAATATGTGCAGAAGCTTGTCGGGGCTTCCCGACCTCTTAATCATTCCTATACTTCACGTGGTTGAGAGTGCTCTTTCATTAAGTTTTGTGCCGACGTGAAGTAGTGGAATGGAGCATTGATATGGATATCAGAGAACAGTTTCAACTAATGGAAGAACAGAGCCTGAGCCCCTTTGCTACACTGTCGTCAAAGTCTAAGGGCAGGGCAGTGCCAGAGAAAGATTGCCAAGTGCGCACACCTTTCCAGCGTGATAGGGACAGGATACTACACTGCAATTCTTTTCGGCGTCTAATGAACAAAACACAGGTATTCTTAAACCCACAGGGTGACCACTACAGGACACGCCTAACACATAGCCTAGAAGTAGGGCAGATAGCACGCACTATGGCACGCGCACTACGCCTTAATGAGGACCTAGCAGAGGCTATATCAATGGGGCACGACCTAGGGCACACGCCTTTTGGGCACTCTGGTGAATATGCACTGCGTGAGTGTTCACCTATACATTTTGTGCATGGTGAGCAGAGTGTGCGTATAGTGGAGATGCTGGAGAGAAATGGCAGAGGGCTAAATCTCACAGCAGAGGTTATTAATGGCATTATGTGCCACAGCGACAAGCAACCATGGGCAGACACGCCCGAGGGGAAAGTGGTTAGGTTTGCAGATAAATTTGCATATATTCACCACGATACACACGATGCGCTAAGGGCTGGAATAATAACAGAGAGTGATATTCCGCATATTTTTAAGGATATACTCGGAGAAACACCGACACAGCGACTAAATTCTATGATTTTGTCTGTTATCAAAACCAGTAAAGATGACGATATATGTATGGACGGGGAAAGTGAAAAAGCATATAGAGAGCTAAGAGCTTTCCTATTTGATAATGTGTACATTAACTCGCAGGCAAAGCAAGAAGAACACAAAGCAAAAGAAGTTATTTGTAGCTTGTATAAATATTATTGCGAGCACCCACAAAAACTCCCAGGAAAATATCTGGGGACTATAGAGCGTGAGGGTGTGCCACGTGCAGTAGTGGACTATATATCTGGCATGAGCGACAGATACTGCGTAAAAACTTATAGCGATATTTACTTACCCAAACAATGGGGATATTAATTTACACATAAATAGTGTACAGAAGGTGGTGGTTTACGGTTGATACCGGAGTCTTTTATTAATGAGCTTAAATTTCGGTGTGATATTGAAAGCACGATAAGTGGCTATGTAAACCTGAAACGCGCTGGACGGAATTTGAGTGGGCTGTGTCCCTTTCATTCAGAGAAAACACCATCATTTACTGTGTACCCAGAGAGCCAGTCGTTCTACTGTTTTGGCTGTGGTGCCGGTGGAGATACTGTGACATTTGTGCGCAGAGTAGAGAATTTGGACTACATAGAGGCTGTGCGTTTTCTAGCTACAAAAGCTGGTCTTACCATACCAGAGGACTCGGTGGACGATGCATCTCACAAAGCTAGGCTGCGCATACAGGAGATTAACAGGCTTAGTGCTCGTTTTTTTCATGAAAAGCTAATGTCCGATGTGGGCAAAAAAGCACGTGCATACCTAGTAGATAGGGGTATGACACTGGCTATGGTAAAGAAATTTGGTGTGGGGTATGCGCCAGATAGCTGGGATAGCCTGAGAAACTATCTAGTGCAAAAAGGCTACACGCAGGACGAGCTAATAGCTGCCGCCGTTGTGGGTAAGGGACAAAAAGGTGGTACGTACGACCTTTTCCGTGACCGCATTATCTTCCCTATAATTGATATAAGAGGAAATGTAATCGGTTTTGGTGGTAGAATACTGGAGGGCACAGGCCCCAAATACCTCAACAGTGCGGATACACTTGTGTTTAAGAAGAGCCGCAACCTCTTTGCACTTAATTTCGCGAAAGCATCAAAACGTAGCGAACTTATACTGGCTGAGGGATATATGGACGTAGTTTCTATATTTCAGGGTGGCTTTGATAATGCAGTAGCTACACTTGGCACATCGCTGACAGAGGAACAAGCCAGAATGGTGGCATCGTACACAGATAACGTGGTTATTGCGTACGACAGTGACAATGCAGGGCAAGAGGCAACCAAACGTGCAGTTAGGATACTGGAAAAAACTGGTGTAAAGATAAAGATACTACAGATGCAGGGAGCAAAAGACCCAGATGAATTTATAAAAAAATTTGGCTCTGATAGGTTTGATAACCTGATAAACGGTAGTAGGAGTGCGCTGGATTTCGAGATTGAGAAACTGCGGCAAAAGTACGATATAGACACAAGCGAGGGCAAGGTAGACTTTATGGCTGAGTTTGCGAAACTAATGGCAAACACAAAAAACCTTGTCAAGCGTGATGTATATATCAGCAAAGTGTGCACAGAACTGGAAATATCAAAACAGGCAGTTACTCTGCAAGTAGATAGCATAGTAAAACGCAACAATAGCTCTCAGCGTAAAAAAGATGCACGAGATACTACAACATTTGTCAATAAAGCGCCGTCTACAAGGGGCGATTTCGCTTTACAACAAAATCCCACAGCAGGAATTGCAGAGCAACGTATAATTGCATACATAATGAAGAACCCTAATAATTATACAAATATTGCAAAAGAGGTGGATATAAGGCTTTTTGTGTCAGAGATAGACAGGGCGATTTATGAGCTTTTGGTTGCACGACTTAGTGATGGACTATCCATAGATATGATGTCTATGTCACAGCTAATGAGCGATGAACAGATTAATCGACTTGCACAAATAACTTCGGGCATTATAGGGCACAATATATCTACACAAGAAGTGTGGGACTATGTGGAGAAACTAAAAAAACACTCGCAGAATAAGTCGAGCGAGGAAATAAAACAGCTTGATGATGATAAATTTGCTGAGATGATTGAAAAAATCGCAGCTGATAAAAACAAATAGAATGAGTTAGATATCACAATTTGTGCTTGCACATTTGTATATACATACCGCTAAAGATGCAGGGGGAAATGAAATTGGCTACAGACAAAAAAATGGCGTTGCTCGACCTTATTGAGCAGGGAAAAGCGAAAGGTAAAATCACCACACAGGAGCTTAATGACGCTCTTGAGGCTATGGACTTTGACGTTGAGCAGGTGGACAACCTTTATGAGAAAATCGAGCTATATAGCATTGAGATTGTAGAGGATATGGCTACAGAGAACGCTGCTGCTACAGAAAAAGACGAGGACCTAGAAGTAGCGCTATATGCAGAGGGTATCAATATTGATGACCCTGTAAAAGTATATCTAAAAGAAATAGGTAGAGTACCTCTGCTATCTGCCGATGACGAGGTATCACTTGCTGTGCGTATGTCAGAGGGTGATGTATATGCTAGAAAACGCCTATCAGAGGCTAACTTGCGTCTTGTTGTTAGTATTGCAAAACGCTATGTTGGACGTGGTATGCAGTTCCTAGACTTGATACAAGAGGGTAATCTGGGTCTTATAAAAGCTGTAGAGAAGTTTGACCACACAAAAGGCTTTAAGTTCTCTACTTATGCTACCTGGTGGATAAGACAGGCGATAACACGTGCTATAGCAGACCAAGCACGTACTATCAGGATACCTGTGCACATGGTAGAAACAATAAACAAAGTAAAAAAAGTAAACTCACTACTGCTACACCAAAATGGACAAGAGCCAACAAGCGAGCAAATAGCAGCAGAGCTTGATATGCCTGTAGAGAAAGTGCGTGAGATACAGCGTGTGGCACAGGAGCCTGTTTCTCTGGAAACACCTATAGGTGAGGAAGAAGACAGCCACTTGGGCGACTTTATCCCAGATGATGATGCACCAGCACCATCTGATATGGCATCGCACACACTACTTAAAGAACAGCTGGGAGAGGTGCTATCCACACTTACACCACGTGAGGAAAAAGTGCTTAAACTACGTTTTGGGCTAGAAGATGGCAGGAGCCGTACACTGGAGGAAGTGGGAAAAGAGTTTAATGTAACTCGTGAGCGTATTAGACAGATAGAGGCAAAAGCACTGAGAAAACTACGCCACCCAAGCCGCAGTAAACGTCTAAAAGACTACTTAGAATAATATTTATCACATAGTTAACAATAGCTTACAAGACTATAGTGTTTTGTAAGCTATTGTTTTGTAGTTGCTTGACTTTACATCAATAAAAGAATATACTTATAAGAATAAAAACTATATTTGGGGGTGCATATATGAAGATGCTGGATATTATAATAGTATTGTTTATTGCGATGGAAAGTGCCAATGTTCTGATACTATATTTTTTTCCAAGCTTCAAGTATGGCAATGGTGTTTCTGTGTTTAAAGGCTGGGAAGAGTCCAAGCAAGATGAGGCTATGCACTTATTTATAAAGTACATGAAAAACTGGGTGGCAGGCACAAAAGTGATATTTATTGTACTGCTAATATTGGTGCTAATCTTTGCAGATGACAATCTAAAAGTTTTATCAGCTATGATGATGATACTCTCAATATGTACATATTATGTAGGTCTGCACCCCATTATAAGAAAACTGGACAAGCTGGGTAAGCTACAGCAAAAAGGCTACTCGGGGCAGTTGTTTTTTATGATAACAGGTTTCATACTTGCGTTTTTAGCTGGGCTGGCATATTACTACTACATGTAAACAATGTGTTAGGAGAAGATTATGACTATAAAAGAAATTTATGAGTACTTTGACAAAATAGGGTGCCTGTCATTCACTACTATCAATGAAGATGGCGACCCAGAGGCTAGAATAGCACATCTTAGGGGCTATGACGATGATGGTATATATTTTATGACTATGTACACAAAGTCGTTCTATAAACAGCTAAAAAAATATAACAAGCTTGCTATATGTGGGCTATGTGCAGACACAACAGTCAAGCATGATGACGACGGTATGCCTGTTTTTGAGGGTGGGTATGCCGCTAGAATGACTGGCACAGTGAAAGAAATATCTATAGAAGATATAAAGGCGAAGAACAACCCTATGTTTGACCTATGTATAAAGGACTATGAGAAGTACAATGCTATGGTGGTTTTTTGTATAACTGACGGTCGTGGCGATATCTTTGACTATGATTTTGAGAAAACAACACGTGACCACAAGCTAGAGCGTATTTATTTTGACTACAATGGTGCTAAGCCAAAATACCGTGGGTTAGTACTAAACCAAGATGAGTGTATAAGCTGTGGTGTCTGTAAGGAGAAGTGCTCATTTACTGCTATATATGAGGACGATAACAAGTACAGCATAGACAAAAACCGTTGTGATGAATGTGGCGACTGCCTGATAAACTGCCCAGTACAGGCGATTTCTGCACGTGAGTTTTAGGGAGGACAATATGGATAAAAAGCTATCAAATTATTTTTATATTATAGCAAGCGTAGTGTATGTTGTTTCTATGGTTTGTTATATTTGGGGGTTTATGGTGTCACAAGATTTGCTGAGTGTTAGTACACTGCCTGTGTCTATATGGCTAACAGAAAATGCCTATTCAGCCAACTTCTTTGGTAGCATTGCCCTGATTGTCGGCGGTTTGTTGTTGCTGGTTGGGAGTATATGCAAGTCGCAAGAGAAAAAACTGAATAACTAAGCAGAATAATAAAGGCTACGAATAGATGTTACTATCCGTAGCCTTTTAGTTTGCCATTATTTAATTTTTTTGAATATATTGTCCATACGCTCCAGTGTTATATTAACATCATCAAGCGTGTGTGCAGTTGTAAAACCACTATGTGCAGGTGTAATACAAGCACCATAGTAATGGAAATACAGCCCCTCGCCCAGTGCCTCTCCCAAGAATTTCATATAACGCTCACTGTCAAAATGGTCTGCAATCTCACGCCAATTATAGTCGTGCTCTGGGTTCTCTACGCCAAAGAACATACCAAACCTTGCGCCAATACCACGCGTGTGCCCCTTGATACCATGCTTTGCAAACAGGTCGTTTATACCACCATATAGTGCATCACCAATAGTGTCTATGTGGTCGTAGAAAGCTGGCTCTTGTACCATTTTCATACACTCTATAGCTGCCAAAACAGACATATATGAGCCAGTGTAAGTACCACTAATACCCACCTTACCCATTGGTGATAGACAGCTCATAACTTCTTTTGTTCCTGCGATAGCAGCTATTGGGAAACCACCACCCAGTGCCTTTGCTAGCACTGTTATATCTGGCATTACGCCGTAGTAAGCCTGTGCACTACCTGGGCGCATCCTAAATCCTGTGATAACCTCATCAAATATAAGTATTATACCCTCACGGTTACATAACTCACGCACCTGCTCCAGATACTCTTTCCTAGCTGGGTAGCAACCACTATTGTAGGAAACAGGCTCCAGTATTATAGCTGCAACTTGGTCTTTGTATCTATTGACAACACGCTCTAGAGCATCAATATCGTTAAACTCTAGCACTTTTACAAGCTCTGCCATAGCGTCTGGCACGCCTGCTGTGTCTGGGATAGTTTCTATCTCGCCTATCTCGTCCATCTTGCCCCTGTTGGTAAAGTTGTACCAGATATTCTCGTGCATTCCGTGGAAATGTCCCTCGAACTTGATAACAAGGTCACGCTTGGTGTAGTCACGCGCTATACGTATAGCACCCAGTGTTGCCTCTGTGCCAGTGTTAGAAAGACGAACCATATCTGCACTGGGGAGAATATCACATATCATCTCTGCAAGCTGGGAGTGTGCCTCACTCTCAAAATACATAAAAAAGCCCTTGTCCATAGCTGTATTTACAGCCTCGCGTATACGTGGGTTGTTATAGCCATATAGCATGGGGCCAGCGGAGCTATGATAGTCGATATACTCCTTGCCGTCTACGTCGTACAGCCTCGCGCCATCTGCGTGTGATATATATAGTGGTTTGCTGATAGCCTTGTGAAATCTATTGCCTGCGCCTGTGCCACCGATAAGGCTTTTGCTCGCTCTCTCGAACAATTCGTTTGATTTTGTCATTTTTACCCCTCCTATTATGTTCGCATTACACATCATACTCGGACAATGTAATACGCAGAGCCTCGTCCTCTATTGTAGTGTCAAATTCACTGTATTTTTCGCCCAGTAACTCTTTTAGTACTATCTTTAGCAAAAATGGGTTGCGTGCGAGAAGTGGACCCATCTGCCAAGTAGCATATAAATTTTTGTAATGATTACCCTCTTGCTTGCTTTCGGTATCGTCACCAGAGCCTTTTAGCACATTAAATAACGGGTGTGCATTCTCGCCAATTAGGTGCGCTGTACGATTGATAAAGCCGAAACACTTAGTTTTTGATGAGAATACGGAAGTAGACACGACATCACAGCAATAAACCTCGCGAGTTTCCACTGCTGTGTAGTCAAACAGCCCGATGCCGTTCTTAGTGCCACCGTCCCAAGACTCAAAGCTTTTGCCGAGTAGCTGTCTGGCGTTACCAGTTATCAGGCAGAACTTACCGTCCTCTACAGCCTTGATAAATTCGGCGCCACGAGCACAAAAATCATCTGATGCAGCGGCAACATTACGCCCCTTGCCGTGTCCGATATATATCATATCGTAGTCTGCAAAGTCAACATCATCGCCTATAGTTTTGTTTATAATCTCACACTCCACACCCATTTGCATAGACTTTTGCTTTATAAGACGGATGTTAAATACATCGCCATATAGGTCTAGCAAATCTGAATAAAGATGCAATATTTTCATTTATTTTGCTCCGTTCCAGCTATGTGCCTAATACACATTGCTATTATAGTTTTTGGACATTCAGTGCATCTAAAAGACCGTCATCATCACCAAAAGCAGTCGCGGCAAGCATATAGATGTCGCCCTCTGTGCCTCTCAGTGCAGTCATTGCGTTCTCTAGCTTGTTCTCCACACGCAAAATCTCTGGCGAAAAACCAGCAAGTTTAAGCCTTACAGCCACATCATAGGCACGTGTGCCCAGACATATCACGTGGTCTACCTTGCCCACCAAACGCTCAAAAGTGGTATCATACAGCCAAGAAACATCGTTTTCAAAGGTATTATATGCATTGTTTACAAAGAAAATAACTGTTTTCTTGCCTGTTTGTGATATAGTATAGGAGATTGACTGGTCCATAGAAACAGGGTTGTGCTTGGAAAGTATCAGCGTTGAGTTGCGTCCATCTAGCTGGAACTTACCATAACGCTCTTTTGACACAACAAAAGTAGATATAGCACTGCTTATCTGGCGTGGTTGCAGACCCAAAAGTGTGCAAGTAGCAAAAGCCGCAGTAGTGTTTAGAAAATGGAAAAGTGCGTTATAGGTAACAGTGATAGGGTTACCATTTACTGTGTATGTGCTGTTTGGCACGTCTATATTATCAGCAATAAAGTTCGGTGTTGGTGTCTTGTAGTCACATTTGCTACAAGCAAAGTCGCCTATATGGTTGTAGTGGAAGAAATTGTAATTGATAGGTGCAAAGCAATGTGGGCATACCTTGCAGTCATTGGTGATGTATTCACATTCATCAAAACTGTGCGAGGTACGGTTCATTCCATAGTAAACACGCTTGTTATCTGGCGCAAGATTTTGGCTAATAGGGTCATTTGCATTTAGCACTAGCATTACATCCTTACCTATGCCTTGGTTTATCTTGTCCATTATAATATCTGGGTGTCCGTTACGCACTACTTGGTCACGTAGTAGTATTGTTACCACAAAAATATATGGTGTTATATCACGGAAAATAATCCTTGCAAAGCGCTCATCAATCTCTAGCACTACATAATCCTGTGGCACAACACCGTTCATCTTGCAAGAGCACAGCAGTGTGGTAACGACACCGGGGGTGAGGTTGGAGCCTTTTTGGTTATCGGCAACCGAGTAGCCGTTTGAGCGTAGTATATGCGCTATCTGGTTAGATGTAGTAGTTTTACCATTAGAGCCTGTAATAGCTATTATCTTACCACTGAATGTAAGTCTTTTAAGGAAATCTGGACAAATCTTAAGCGCAAAATTACCTGGGATACTTGTAGAGCGGCCAGAAAATTTGCCGACAAAATGAACAAGCCTACCTACGATGACTGCAAGCCAAAAACGAAACATCAAGTTTTCTCCATTCGTATAAATCAAATTTAATATATTTAGTTTGCCATATTTAGGGTAATTATAACATAGTATCACTAAAAATACAAGCAAATTATAAGAGAAATAGTATGCTGATTACATAAAAAACACCCATATCTGCACAAAACAAATACGGGTGTAATTTTATATAGTTTATTGTAATAAGCGTTAGTCCTCTAGTTTTAGTACAGCCATAAATGCGTCCTGTGGTACTTCTACGCTACCTAGCTGGCGCATACGCTTTTTACCTTCTTTTTGTTTCTCCAGTAGCTTTTTCTTTCTCGTGATATCACCACCATAGCATTTTGCAAGAACATCCTTGCGCATAGCTTTTACAGTTTCACGAGCAATAACCTTGCCACCAATACACGCCTGTATAGGTACTTCAAACATCTGGCGTGGGATATGCTCTTTTAGTCGCTCTGTTAGCCTTCTACCTCGTGCATATGCATTATCTGCAAACACGATGAAAGATAGTGCGTCGACTATATCACCATTAAGCAGAATATCCAGCTTAACAAGCTTGCTAGGACGGTAATCTGCAAACTCATAGTCAAATGAGGCATAGCCCTTTGTCCTGCTCTTTAGTGCATCAAAAAAGTCATAAATTATCTCATTTAGTGGTAGGTCGTAGTGTAGCTCCACCCTTGTAGGGTCAAGGTAGCGTGTATCTTTGTAGATACCACGACGCTCCTGACAAAGGTCCATTATGCTACCGATATACTCACTGGGTGTAAAAATACTTGCTTTTACATATGGCTCCTGTGCGGACTGTATATGTGCAGGGTCTGGGTAGTTTGTGGGGTTATCTATGGATATAGTGCTGCCGTCTGTAAGTGTGATATTATACACAACGCTTGGTGCAGTTGTGATAAGGTCTAGGTTATACTCACGCTCCAAACGCTCCTGTATAATCTCCATATGCAGTAGCCCCAAAAAGCCACAGCGGAAACCAAAGCCAAGTGCAATAGATGTTTCAGGCTCAAAAGAAAGTGCTGCGTCATTGAGCTGTAGTTTTTCTAGTGCCTCACGCAAGTCTTGGTATCTTGCGCCATCAACAGGGTAGATACCACAGAAAACCATGGGGTTTACATTGCGGTAGCCATCTAGTGATTCCTCAGCAGGGTTCTTTGCATCTGTAACAGTATCGCCCACGCGTGTATCCTGTACAGATTTTATACTAGCGGCAAAATAGCCAACTTCGCCAGCGCCCAGCTCGTCCATGGGGATATTAGCAGTAGCGCTCATACAGCCTGTTTCTACTACCATAAACTCGGCATTTGTGGACATCATGCGCACTGTCATACCTGGGGTTATCTTGCCCTGCATAACACGCACATAAACTATAACACCCTTGTATGTGTCATAGTAGCTATCAAAGATAAGTGCCTGTAGTGGCTTATCATCATCTGCCTGTGGTGCTGGGATATCGGTAACTATTCTTTCTAGAACTTCGTGGATATTAAGACCTGTTTTTGCAGAAATCCTTGGTGCATCCATAGCTGGTATTCCTATAATATCTTCTATTTCATTGCACACACGTTCTGGGTCTGCGGCTGGGAGGTCTATTTTATTAACAACTGGCAATACTTCTAGGTTGTGGTCCACTGCCAGATATGTGTTAGCAAGAGTCTGTGCCTCTATACCTTGGCTTGCATCAACAACAAGTATAGCGCCCTCACAGGCAGCAAGAGAACGTGACACCTCGTAGTGGAAATCTACATGTCCTGGGGTGTCTATTAGGTGGAAACGGTAATCCTCGCCATTATCAGCGCGGTAATTAAGCCTAACAGCACGTGCCTTGATAGTAATACCACGCTCTTTTTCAAGGTCCATATTATCAAGTAACTGCGCAGACATATCACGCTGGGCAACTGTCAGTGTTTCTTCCAAAATCCTGTCAGCCAATGTGCTTTTACCGTGGTCTATATGTGCAATAATGCAGAAATTACGTATATTTTCTTTAGGAAACGACATTCTGTGGTTTACTCCTTTTCACAAAACAGTAGCACATCGTGCATGGGTTTTATTCTTATGCACCTGCCATCGCAGATGTGCGTATAAATAGGTAAGTGCAAAACATTAAATTTAAAAAGTAACAATACAATATGCAGACAAAGCAAAAGTGACTTAGTGCTATATATTGTAGCTGTAAAGTTTAACTTTTCCGTTTTGCACATATCAATTTATATAAATAGTGGAGAGATAGCTTTATTCTCATAAATACGCTTGATAGCTTCTGCAAATACAGGTGCAACAGGTAGCATTTTTATGCCAGCCTCGCTTGCGCCCTCTTTCTCTGGGATAGTATCAAGCAAAATCATCTCTTTTATTGGGCTTTCTTTTATTCTCTCTAGTGCAGGGCCGGATAGAACACCGTGTGTCGCACAGGCATAAACCTCTGTAGCACCACCTATTTCTATCAAAGCTTTTGCAGCGTGGCAGATACTACCAGCTGTGTCAACCATATCATCAACAAGTATTGCTGTTTTGCCAGCAACATCACCGATGATGTTCATAACCTCAGAAACATTAGCTTTTGGTCTGCGTTTGTCTATGATAGCAAGTGTTGTATCAAGCTTTTCTGCAAACTGACGAGCCCTAGTAACAGAGCCAAGGTCTGGGGAAACTACTACTAACTTATCTCTATCCATAGTAGCGAATTTTTCTACAAAGTATGGTGCAAGTATTGGTGCACCTAGTAGGTGGTCAACTGGGATATTGAAGAAACCTTGTATCTGTGCTGCGTGCAAGTCCATTGTTAGGACACGGTCTGCACCTGCAACAGTGATTAGGTCTGCAACAAGTTTTGCAGAGATTGGATCACGTGGTTTTGCTTTTCTATCCTGTCTTGCATAACCAAAATATGGTATTACAGCAGTGATACGACCAGCGGATGCACGCTTGAATGCATCAATCATAATAAGAAGTTCCATTAGATTGTTATTTACTGGACCACAAGTAGACTGAACAACAAATACATCGGAGCCACGTGTGGACTCTTGGATGTATGTAGAGATTTCTCCATCTGCAAAACTACTCACTTTACTGCTACCCAAGTTTAGGTTTAGGTTTGTGCATATCTCAGATGCAACTTTTGGGTTAGCGTTTCCTGTAAAAATCCTAATATCTTTGCCATGTACGTTCATTTTTTTAATCCTCTCTGTTTTGCAGGCAATCACTAGATATACCTGTTTTGTTCGGGCATTATGTGGATTTTACCCGACTAGAATATTTTTTCAGTATATAGCATACTGTCACACACTAATAATACTACAATTTATAGAAAAAAGATATAGATAAATGTAGAATATTTTGCAAACTTCACGTGTTTTTTCTGTATTTTTTCGCCATTCCCTCTTTTACGACTTCCCTCGCACGTGCTATACACATAGCGTCCTCTGGTACATCTATGGTAACAGTGGAGCCAGCTGCTGTATAAGCACCATTTGCAAGTGTTACAGGTGCAACAAGGTTTGTGTTACAGCCAACAAAGCAGTCATCACCTATAGTTGTGCGGTTTTTTGACTTGCCGTTATAGTTTACAGTGACAACACCACAGCCAAAATTCACGCGTTCGCCACAGTCCGTATCACCTATATATGTTAGGTGGCTTGCGTGTGTGTCTTTACCGACTACCGAGTTTTTAATCTCTACAAAGTCGCCTATACGCACACCACTGCATAGCCTAGAGTTTGGGCGGACTTGTGAGAATGGGCCTATTTGAACATCATTTTCTAGCACAGCACTGCTCACCCAAGTAGCTTTTACGTGCGTATCATCACCAATGCTACTGTCTGTAATATATGAGCTAGGGCCGATAACACAGCCACTACCGATAGTAGTATTGCCAAGAATAGTAGTGTTAGGCAGTATGGTAGTATCACGACCTATCTGCACCTCTCTGCCAATTACAATGCCATCTGCCACAGGAATATCAACACCGTTTTCCCATAGTTTATCAAACACCATGTTGCGTGCAATCTCATTTAGCTGTGCGAGTTGTTTGCGGTTGTTTACAGTAAAAGCGATACCCTCGCCATCACAAGCAAAAGCATCAACACTTAGCCCAGATTGCTGTAGTATTTGTGGCAAATCTGTTATATTGCTACAGTTATTATGCTCGCCCAATAGCCCTAGCAATGCACTGCCACTAAACCAGTACAGCCCTGTGTCCACCTCGGATATTTTCTTTTGCATATCATCAGCGTGGATATCCTCTACAACACCAACAAACTTGCCAGCATCACGCAGTATCCTAGCGTGGGAGGTGGGGTTTGATAGTATAGTAGAAACTATGGTCATAGCGTTGTCCTGTGCTTTGTGGTAATTATATGCGGATTTTATTAGGTTGTCGTCCTGCAAGGGGGCATCGCCAAACACTACCAAAATATCACTGTCTTTGTGGTTTTTTATAAACTCACTCGCACACAAAACAGCATTGAATGTGCCTTGTGGTGCAGTTTGCGCAACTACCTCAGTGTCGCTACCCACAGCATTTATTATATCACTGGCGTTATCGCTAACAACCAGACAGGTATTAGCAATACCTGCGTACTTGCAGTTTTCGTAAACCCAGCTAATCATAGGCTTGCTAAGTAATTTATACAGTACCTTGCAACTCTTGTTTTCCTCGCCGCTAGCAAGGATAATAGCAGATGTTTTTTCCATAAATACCTCCAAGCTATATTAATTTGAATATTATATCACAGTTTGCAGACCTATGTAAATAAATATATGAGGATATTTTCACATTTAAGCATATGCTATACAATTTACCACATTGTAACAACTTATATGTAAATATCACTGTATAATAGGCATGAAAAGTGAATTATTTTACGATTATTCTTACTTTTTTGATAGTATAATACTTGATTTTAGTAAAAATAAGGAGTAAAATGTGTAAAGCATATATATTAACTATTATCCACAAAAAAATATATGCAAGAGTTGTTCTTTTGGGCAAGAATAGAGTTTTGTATGTATTACTTAAAAACTAATAAAGCCGATGTAAAACGGCAGAATGGAGCACTAATATGGCATATTTATTAGGTGTAGACCTCGGCACATCTGGCACAAAAACTGTGCTTTTTGATGAAAATGGTGTAGCTATATCATCATACACAGGTGAGTATCCGCTATATCAACCGCAAAATGGTTGGGCAGAGCAAAACCCAGAGGACTGGTGGAATGCCACACGTGAGGGTATACGCACTGTAATAACAAGCAGTGGCATAAACTCAAGCGACATAGCTGGTATAGGCATATCGGGGCAAATGCATGGGCTTGTATTACTAGATGCAAATGGAGCTGTACTACGCAATAGTATCATATGGTGCGACGGTAGGACAGGCAAGCAGTGCGCAGAGATAACAAAGAAAATAGGCGCAGAGCGTTTGATAGAAATTACAGCAAACCCAGCACTTACAGGCTTTACAGCTGGCAAGATATTATGGGTGCGTGAGAACGAGCCTGATGTCTGGGCTAGTGCGGAGCATATCTTGCTACCAAAAGACTACATACGCTACAAACTATGTGATGTTTTTGCTACAGAAGTTTCTGACGCTGCTGGTATGAACTTGCTAGACGTACATACACGTGACTGGAGCGATGAGATACTTAATAAGCTGGAAATACCAAAATCTATGATGCCAAAAGTATATGAGAGTGTAGAGGTAACAGGCAATGTAAACTGCAATGTTGCAGCATCTCTAGGGCTTGCAGATGGCACACCAGTCGTTGGTGGTGCAGGCGATAACGCAGCAGCAGCTGTTGGTATGGGTGTAGTTAGCAGTGGCAAAGCATTTACTACTATAGGTACTTCTGGCGTGGTTTTTGCACATTCGGACGAGGTAGCGATAGACCCACAGGGTAGGGTGCACACATTCTGCTCTGCTGTGCCCGGCAAATACACAGTGATGAGCTGTACACTAGCAGCGGGACTATCACTAAAATGGTTCAGAGACACTTTCTGTGACTCCGAGCAGAGTGTAGCAAAGCTCGTGAATAGCGATGTATATAGCCTTATGAGTCTAGAGGCAGAGATATCACCAGTGGGTGCAAACAGGCTAATATATCTACCATATCTAATGGGTGAGCGTAGCCCTATACTGGACGAAATGAGCAGAGGTGCATTCATTGGCTTGTCTGCTATCCACACTAAGGGTGACATGATACGTGCAGTAATGGAGGGCGTTATATACTCGCAACGTCACTGTCTGGATATACTTGCAGAGATGGGTGTAGCACCAAAAACTATGCTTGCTTGTGGTGGTGGTGGCAAGAGCCCACTATGGCGACAGATGATGGCTGATATTATGAACTGCGACGTTATGACAACAGAAGTAGACGAGGGACCTGCACTTGGTGTGGCTATACTAGCAGGTGTCGGCGCTGGCGTTTATGAGAGCGTAGAAAAAGCGTGTGAGAAAATCATACGCTACAAAGAAGCACAGCCACCAATACCTAACAATACAGAGAAATATAGCCAAGTGTTTGAGCTGTACAAAGGTCTGTACCCAGCACTAAAAGACACTTATTACAAATTATCTGCATTGTAATGCAATAAGATATAATAAAAAGGCAAGTGCAAAGCATTGGATTTTAAAGGATACAACACAATATATTGCTAAAGCTATAGCAAATTTATGCTGAATATCGTTGTTATAAAACTGAAATTCTGTGTTTTGCACCTTACTAATAACAAAAATAATGGAGGATTAGCAATGAACAACATTCCACAGATTAAGCTAGGACTGATAGCGGTTTCTCGTGACTGCTTCCCAGTGTCACTTTCCGAAAGGCGTAGAGCAGCAGTAAAAAAAGAATATGGTGACATATACGAATGTCCTATAACAGTAGAGAACGAAAAAGATGCAAAGCAAGCAGTACAAGACGTAGTAGCAAACGGTGTAAATGCGCTTGTGGTTTTCCTAGGTAACTTCGGTCCTGAGGGTCCAGAAACTATGATGGCAAAAATGTTTGATGGCCCTGTAATGTATGTTGCAGCAGCTGAGGGCGACGGTGACCTATTTGACGGTAGAGGCGATGCGTACTGTGGTATGCTAAACTGTAGCTACAACCTAGGTATCAGAAACCTAAAAGCATATATCCCAGAATACCCAGTGGGCACAGCACCAGAGATTGCAGATATGATAAAAGATTTTGTACCTGTAGCAACAGCTATAGTGGGTCTAAAATCACTAAAAATTATAACTTTTGGACCAAGACCAACAGACTTTGTTGCTTGTAACGCACCAATAAAAGCGCTATTTGACCTAGGTGTTGAGATAGAAGAAAACAGCGAGCTAGACCTATATGCTACATACCACGCACACAAAGACGACCCACGTATCCCTGCTCTTATGGAGGAAATGCGTGCAGAGCTTGGTAGCGATACAAAATACCACGGTGTTCTACCACGTCTTGCACAGTATGAGCTAACACTGCTAGACTGGATGGAAGCACACAAAGGTAATAGCGAGTATGTTGCTTTTGCTAACAAATGTTGGCCATCTTTCCAGACACAGTTTGGTTTTGTACCATGCTATGTAAACAGCCGTTTTACAGCACGTGGCGTGCCAATCTCATGCGAAGTTGACATCTATGGTGCACTTAGCGAGTATATCGGCGTTTGTGTATCAGGAAAAGCTGTTACACTGCTAGATATAAACAACACTGTGCCAAAATCTACATACGACAAGGGCATAAAAGGCAAATACGACTTCTCACTTAATGAAACATTTATGGGCTTCCACTGTGGCAATACTGCAGCAGAGCTACTAAAAGAGCCACATATGGCATACCAGCTAATCATGAAACGTGGTCTAGAGCCTGAGCTACCAGAGCCAGATATCACACGTGGTACACTGGAGGGCGACCTAAAAGCTAGCGATATAACTTTCTTCCGCCTACAGAGCACAGCAGACACACAGCTAAAAGCATATATAGCACATGGTGAGATACTTGATGTAGCTACTGAGAGCTTCGGCGCTATTGGTATCTTCGCTATCCCAGAGATGAATAGATTTTACCGCCACGTACTAATAGAAAAACGCTATCCACACCACGGTGCAGTTGCGTTTGGTCATTATGGCAAAGCACTATTCAGCTTGTTCAGATACCTAGGTGTAGAAGATATCGGATACAACCAGCCAAAATCCATGCTTTATAAGAGCGAGAATATGTTCAACTAATTCTTACACATTCATGTGGCACTTATAAAGACATTGTGGGACAAGTATAAATTTTGAAACTAGAAAGGTGGATGGTATATTGCTGTCCATCTTTTCTATTGCGGCGAGCCGCCGCGGGCAATCCCACCACTAAAGTTTCATAACATCTTTACACCTTGCATAAGGCGGTAGTCTCTGCCCTTTCTTGTTACTTGTACGTCACGACAAGTAACCAAGCGTGATTTAGGGGGCAATGCGCCCC
>CAYJFF010000023.1:0-33147 GCA_964369345.1 uncultured Oscillospiraceae bacterium | reverse complement strand
ACTTACAGACTGTGTCGCTACTATGAGTTTCTTCGCTGTTGTGTTAGGGTGATAGTTTGTGCTCTAATTTATAGTTTAACCCACCACCAAAACAAGATTTATTCATATAGCATACTATGGGTGGTGGAATGCCCCAGCGGCACGCTGTGTTTTTTCACGCACTAAGTAACTTACAGAATTGTGGAGCTACTGTTAGTTTCTTCGCTGTTGTGTTAGGGTGGTAGTTTCTACTTCTGTGATTGCCATGTACAAACTAGTGATAGGAGCAGAAACCAACTCCCAATAGTGAAAACTAAAACTTACTCTCAATGAGCTTCTGGCAGAGGTCTGGGGAGTAACGCCAGTGCTCGATACTACCAGAATTTATAAAATATTGTAAGGGAGCAGGAGCGTACTGGGCAGAGAATGCATCTACCAGTACAAGCTTTATCTTCATTCTCTCTGGGATTATATTCTTTATGTAAACACTGGCGTACTTGCCAACAGCAGCACCAGCAAATGGCTCAGCAAGCCCAGCAAGGTTCGGCGTGAGTTCTACAAAAACACCATAATCCTCCACAGAACGTATTATACCAGCAACCGTCTCCCCAGTGGTAAAGAGAGCGATGTTTTCCTCCCATGTGCCCAAAAGCTCTTTGTGGCTTAGACAAACTCTGCCACTATCATCAAATGATTTTACAACCACCATAATATCATCGCCTACAGAGAACCTGTCACTGGGGTGTGAAATGCGAGAAATAGAAATCTGGTCTATCGGTAAAAGCGAAGCGACACCACAGCCAATATCTACAAAAACACCAAAAGTTTCTAGGTGGGTTACTTTTCCTTTAATTATATCGCCTGGTTTTAGTTGTGTGTGGAAATTATCCCGACAAAGCGACTGTGCAAGTCTCCGAGAGAGTATGGGTGTCACACCTTTTTCGTCGTTTGTTTGGAACCCAGTAACAACAAAGCAAACAGGTTTATTCACCTTTGATATTATTGCTATTTCTTTCGTTTGCCCACTCTCTATGCCTAGCGCACCTTCATTCTTTGGTATGACAGCCTTGCAAAATCCCAAGTCCACTATAAGGTTTCTGCTACTATCACACAGGATAGAACGTGCCTCCAAAATTTGTTTTTGCTCCATTGCTTCCTCTAGCGTAGCCAAACTAGAAATGTAATATTTGTTCTCGTAGCTATCGACTAGACACCCTTCTGGTAAATAACTCTGCATTTCATCTTCCTCCCTTACTGGGCGTATTTTATTGCAATATTTGTAATAAAACTCATAAAAAATACTGCTTGTATAAAATATACCTCGAATTCTTATAATTGTTGATATCTTTATCCCAAATTGCCACATGAACAATTAGGAAATAATAATATATATTAATCTTAGCACAAGAATATTCCAGTATACTTTTATTGCATACATGTAGTTTTGTACAGTCTATGAAAATTGTAAACTTATTTATATGCGGAATAAAACGCTTGATATTAGCCACCATATAATTGAGTGCTAAATCCTTATATAAATTTACATACATTATTTGAAGTGTTTGTGGAAAAATATAAGTGAAAGAAAATCGGCACACCAAAAGTATGGAGGAATGAAAAATGAAAAATCTTAGTAAAAAATTAATTGCAATTGCAATATTGGCAAGTCTTACCGCTTTTATGTTGGTAGGTTGTAGCACAAGTGATGATGAAAGTTCATCTAGCTCGGTGGTACCACCAACAACATCAAGCACGGTAGAGCCACCACAGACTAGCTCAGAGACACCACCTAGCTCAGAGGTTGCACCTAGCACAGAGCCAGAAGTGGACGAGACCCCAAGCAGTGTTTCACCAACAGGGGTTACAAAACAGCTACACTACAACAACTCTCGCTATAGCTTTTTGCAAGATGGTGCAGAGATGGAGATAGCACCTGAGAGCTTGGGTGCACAGCTAGGCGTGCTATCCCTGATGGACGGGCTTACAATTAATGAAGAAACTGGCATGGCAGAAGTTGGTGAGAACGGATATGGTAACACGTATGCGGACTTTGCTAGCACATATATGGACGGAGGCACAGTGTATGAGCTGGCAGACCATAGTTCTGACTACCGAGTAGCCGTAGAAAAAGACGGTAAATATTATGTGGCAGAAAAAAGTGGCAACTATGATAACTCACCACTAGCAGTGGACGAGTATTTTACAAATTCTGGGCTAATGGACAAGGTAGTGGGTGTGGATATCTACAACCATATGGGTGATACACTGCACAAATCACTGACAGAGGAAGAAACTAAAGAGCTACTAAACTCTATTAGTGTGGGTACTGGTACAGATAGCAGCGAGCTAAACTATGATGAAATAGTTGGAGCACAGAGTAGTGGTCAGTCATATAAAATGCACCTAATGCTAGAGGACGGAACCTATACCACATCATATATTATGCCATCTCTGAATATGTTTAGTCTGGGTGACGGCTATGCCATGGTGGAAAGTTTTGGAGATAGCATCATGAATTTATTTGATGGACTGGGAGAAGATAATGCACAAAGCACGCCATCTACACAGCCACAAGGTGCACCAGCGACAAGTACGCAGTAATAAACAGCAAAATAAGTAGCTGAAAAAATAAAACCGTTGGTGTAAAGGAAAAGACTTGACACCAACGGTTTTTTGTTGTATAATTTAGCAGTTGCAAACGATGTAAAGTAATTTAGTTTACAATGAGGAGGTTTGGCTGTGTCAAAAAATGTAGACATTTCGGTCTTGCTTGACTTCTATGGTACCATGCTCACCGAAAAACAGCTTGATGTAGTACAGTTGTATTATAATGAGGACCTTTCTCTTGCAGAGATTGCTGCACATAGTGGCATAACAAGGCAGGGCGTCCGTGACTCTATAAAACGAGCAGAAACCCAGTTGCTTGACTATGAAAGTAGGCTGAAACTTGTAGCACGCTTTCACAAGATAGAAACAACAGTGCAGGAAATATCGGACGAAGCAAAAAGTATAATAGATTTTAATAAGCGATTTGGTGCTAATAACATAATCACCACTAGCGCAAACCGCATAATATCGCTAACTGAGCGTGTAATAGATGACGTGTAAATATATAAGAGGGGGGATTATACTGTGGCATTTGAGGGATTAACCGAAAAACTCTCGGCAACGTTTAAAAAACTGAGAAACCGTGGTAAGCTAGGCGAGAGTGACGTAAAAGAAGCAATGCGCGAGGTGCGACTAGCACTGCTAGAAGCTGACGTAAACTATAAAGTAGCCAAAGATTTTGTAAAAGTAATAACAGAAAAAGCAGTAGGCGAGCAGGTGCTTTCCAGTATGACACCTGCACAACAAGTTATAAAGATAGTAAATGATGAGCTAACCGCACTAATGGGTGGCACAAACGAGAAAATACATCTCAGCTCACGCATACCAACTATCATTTTGATGTGTGGCTTGCAAGGCTCTGGTAAAACAACACACTGTGCAAAACTTGCAAACTATTTCAAGAAACAGGGTAAAAGACCACTGCTTATCGCCTGTGATATATATAGACCAGCAGCTATAGACCAGCTGAAGATTGTTGGTGAAAAAGCAAATGTACCTGTTTTTGATATGGGTCAGAGCGACCCTGTAGAGATTGTTAAACGTGGACTAATGTATGCTAGTGACTATGGCAATGACATAGTTATTATAGATACTGCAGGGCGTTTGCATATAGATGAAACACTTATGGACGAGCTGAAAGCTGTAAAAGAGTTTGCAAAACCACACGAAACACTGTTGGTTATAGACTCTATGACAGGTCAGGACGCAGTAAATGTTGCAACAGGCTTTGATAGCGCGCTAGGCGTTGACGGTGTTATACTAACAAAGCTTGATGGTGACACACGTGGTGGTGCGGCACTTTCTGTACGCTCTGCTACTGGCAAGCCTATCAAGTTTGCAGGTATAGGTGAGAATATTGGCGACTTAGAGCCATTCCACCCAGACCGTATGGCATCTAGAATACTTGGTATGGGCGATATGCTAAGCCTAATAGAAAAAGCCGAGCAGATGGACACTGAAAAAGTTGTCGACATGGCGAAGAAAATGAAAACAGGTATGGATTTTAATGACCTGTTGGAGCAGATGCGCCAAGTGAAAAAGATGGGCTCGCTAAGCAAGCTTATTGATATGATACCCGGTGCTGGTGGCAAGATAAACCAAGAGGACCTAGACCGTGGCGAAGAACAAATGAAACGCACAGAGGCTATCATCTTCTCGATGACAAAGGCAGAGCGTGGAAAACCTTCGCTAATAAACCCACAGCGTAAACGCAGAATAGCGGCAGGTAGTGGTACAAAGGTAGAGGACGTAAACCGCTTGATAAAACAGCTGGAGGCAGCACAAAAAATGATGAAACAGCTAAGCTCTAAAGGTGGCAAACGCGGTTTCAAAATGCCTTTCTAGGCAATATAATCGGTTTAAACGCAAGAACTTTGTTGTACAAATTTGGTACAGCAGTATAAGCGTGTAAATAATAAAAAACATATAAATTAATGGAGGAAAACAAAATGGCAGTTAAAATTAGACTACGTCGTATGGGCGCTAAAAAAGCACCTTTTTACCGTGTTGTAGTAGCAGATTCTCGTTACCCAAGGGATGGTCGCTTTATCGAGGAGATAGGCTACTATGACCCAACAAAAGAGCCTTCTGTTATCAAAGTTGATGGCGAGAAAGCTAAAAAATGGATCTCTAACGGTGCACAGCCAACTGATAGAGTGAAAAAAATACTAAAAGACTCTGGCGTTCTATAATTAATAGACGATGAATCAAAGCATAACAATACCCGCTTGGCATAGTAATGGCATGGGGGCTTGTTTTGCGTATTTGCAAGAATTATCAAGTTGGAGGAACACAATGGAAGAACTAATTATAGCGATAGCAAAGGGTCTTGTAGACAACAAAGACGCTGTATCTGTAACTACTGATGAGCCAGCGGAGGATGGTACTATAGTGTATCACCTACATGTTGCACAAGAGGATATGGGTCGTGTTATCGGCAAGCAAGGCAGAATAGCAAAGGCTATTCGTACTGTGGTTAGGTCTGCTGCAAATAGAAATAACCAAAGAATAGCAGTAGAAATAGACTAACGCTGACATTTGCTATATACAAATAGCTATAAAGCAGCTAGATGGAGCGTCTGAATGAAACAAAAATTTTTAGAATGTGGCAAGATAGTATCTGTGCATGGGCTACGTGGCGAGATTAAATTATTGCCATGGGGAAATGATGCAGATGAACTATGTGAATTTGCCAATTTTTACCTTGATAAGGGCAAAGTGGAGCTAGAGGTTGAGCGTGCGCGTGTGCACAAAAATGTTGTTATTGTGAAATTTGTCGGTGTAGACACAGTGGAGCAAGCACAGCAAATGCGTGGCAAGGTGCTGTTTATCGACCGTGAGCAAGACAGCCTGGAAGAAGGGCAGTACTATATCAGCGACCTTATAGGTATGGACGTTATAGACGTGGACAGTGGCATTGTTTATGGTAGTATGACAGGCTTTACAGAAACAGGTGCAAATGATGTGTATCACATTACTTGTCCAGACAATAGCCTGAAACTAATACCAGCCATACCACAAGTGGTAATAGAGATATCTATGGAGCAAAACAAGATGCTGATACGACCACTGAAAGGATTGTTTGATGATGGCGAAGAGGTTTGATATACTAACACTTTTCCCAGATATGTGTCGTAGCGTGGTGGAGTGTAGTATTATTGGACGTGCAACAAAGGCAGATAAATTACAGGTGAACTTGCATAATATACGTGATTATGCTACTAATAAGTGGCACAAAGTAGATGACACGCCTTATGGTGGGGGTATGGGTATGCTTATGCAAGCAGAGCCCATATACCTGTGCTATGAGGCTGTGTGTGAGCAAGTAGAAGAAAAACCGTATGTAATTTATATGTCACCACAAGGTGCACCACTCAACCAAAAAAAAGCGATAGAGCTAGCGCAACTGGAACGCCCCTTAATGCTACTATGTGGACATTATGAGGGTGTGGATCAGCGCGTGCTAGACCTTATTGTTGACGAAGAGATTTCTATAGGGGACTATGTACTAACTGGGGGAGAACTAGCAGCGATGGTAGTTGTAGATGCAGTTGGTAGGCTGTGCCCTGGAGTGCTTTCTAATGAAGAATGTTTTACAGAGGAAAGCCACTACAATGGCTTGCTGGAATATCCACACTATACCAAACCATCTGTTTGGCGTGATATGGAAGTACCGGAGGTCCTGCTAAATGGTCACCATGCAAAAATTACTAAATGGCGTAGAGAGCAATCGCTAAAGAATACATATACAAAACGTCCAGACATGCTAGAAAATGTCCTACTTGAGAAAGCTGATAAGGAATATATCAAAAGCCTGAAGCAGTCACAAGAAAACGATTAAAGTAAAATTAGTATGAAATTTAGCTTGCTACACTGTTAAATTTGTAAATGATGTTGAAATTTTATAGTTAAAATAACCAAAGACTACGTGCGATAATCAATGCTATATGTCCAACTGTTAGAAAAAAATCTGTAACTGCAAATAACAGTGCTTTTTGAGTTGACCCATAATTCTGCTGTGCTATAATGATATTAGGAAGTAAATGAATTTATGCAGTTGGAATATTAGTCTTGCAATATTGTGCAAGTAATAAAGAGAGTGAGGGATTACATTATGTTTGTAAATGAAGTAACTGTTCAAAATCAAGTAGGTCTACATGCAAGACCAGCAACATTTTTTATCCAAAAAGCAAATGAGTTCAAATCATCTATTTGGGTAGAAAAAGAAGAACGTCGCGTAAATGCTAAAAGTTTGTTAGGCGTACTATCTCTAGGCATTGTTGGCGGAACAACAATCAAAATTATTGCAGACGGTACTGATGAGGAGCAAGCTGTTACAGCTCTAGTAAAACTTATCAATTCTGGCTTTGCAGAGTAATTAGTTGCATAGATTAAGCTTTTTAGAATTATGAGCGTGCTAACATCAAGTAAGGTGTTAGCACGTTTTTTCTGTAATATCCATATACTATATGTTACACTCGTGTACGTTATTCGCTTATATATTGAATAAAATCGTCAAATACCTGTTATTATTGTGTGAATTGCTGTATTTTGTTTTGGGTGTGATTTATGCTTGCAAAATAGCTATTATTATGTTAAAATAATCAGTATCGATAGATTGTATTTACAAAGTGAGGGATGCATCGCATCTCGCTTTTTTTTTGACAATCACCAACACTGATGAATTAAGGAGATATATGACCACAATTACTACTTTTGCAGAACTATCTATACAACCGGAAATGATGAGAGCTATCGAGGAGATGGGTTTCAAAGAGACTACCCCTGTACAAGCGCAAACTATACCACTGACACGCACAGGCGTGGATATATTGGCACAGTCGCAGACAGGTACAGGAAAAACAATGGCGTTTGCTATACCCGCAGTTGAGCGTATTGATGCTGATATTAAGAGCATACAAGTACTTGTACTTTCACCAACACGTGAGCTAGCACAGCAATGCGGCGACGAAATCCGCAAGCTGATACCATATATGCCACACGTACAAACAGCGGATATTTACGGCGGCTCTGACTACAAAACACAGTTTAGAGATTTGCGCAAGGCAAACCTTGTTATAGGTACACCCGGACGTATAATGGACCATATGAAACGTGGCACACTGAAGCTTGATAAGCTAGAGATGATTGTTCTAGACGAAGCTGATGAAATGCTGAATATGGGATTTAAAGAAGATATAGAAACTATCCTAGAAGATGCACCAGAGGAGAGACAAATCGTGCTTTTCTCCGCAACTGTACCAAAAGGTATTCTGGATATAACAAAACAGTTCCAGAATAACCCTGTGCAGATAAATCTAGTACAGGATAAAGCTACGCTAAAAGAAATTAAACAGCTATATGTAGATGTGCCAAAACACCAAAAAGAAGCAGCACTAAAGCTACTAATGCACTACCATAAACCACAACGCTCTATAGTTTTTGCAAACACAAAGAGCATGGTGGACGAGCTAACAGAGGTACTATGTAGTGCTGGCCTGCTAGCACAGGGCATACATGGCGATATGAAACAACAACAGCGTACAGCAGTTATGACAGGTTTCAAAACTGGCAAGATAGAAATACTTGTTGCTACAGACGTGGCAGCGCGTGGTATCGACGTTAGTGATGTTGACTATGTTTTCAACTTTGATATACCAAGAATGACAGAGTACTATGTTCACCGTATAGGTCGTACAGGCCGTGCAGGACGTAGCGGTACAGCTATAACACTATGTTGTGGCAGACAGCAAATAGCTACAATGAGGATGCTTGCGAAAAAGCTACAGTCTACAATAGACGAAGCACCAATGCCAACAGTAGCTAGCATAAAAACAAACCAAATAGAGCGCAATGTTAAGCGTGTGCAACTAGCTATAGAGGAGCAAAAAGCAGCACCACAGCACAAACAAATGGTGGATATGCTAATATCACAGGGACATAGTGCCGAGGATATCGCTGCTGCACTTATGAGCATAGCATTTGAGCACAGCGTAAAAGGTCTTGTAGACCTACCACAGTCCAAGTCTAGCAGAAAAGAAAAGAGCAGGAACGAGCATTCTTCTGATAGACACGAGCGTGACCGTGGCGACCGTGAGCACCGTGACCGAGACCATGGCAAAAAATTTGGTAATATGGCTGTCAATATTGGTGCATCATCACGCTGTAGCGCAAACCACCTAGTTGGTGCTATCACAGAGTATAGCGGTATTTCTTCCAAGGTGCTTGGTAAGATAAAAATAGAAGAGAACCACTCCATTATCGCAGTAGAGTATGATTATTTGTATGACACTGTAGAGGCTCTGCGTAACGTAAAAATTTGTGGTAAGCCTGTAACTGCTACTGTTGTTACAGAGGATAAACAACGTGCGGGCAGAGATAGCAGAGATGGGAACTTCCATAAAAGGGGTTCAGGCTCTAAGTCACACTCAAAATCAGGCTCTAAAACAGCACATAAGCCACGTATGAAATATGCGAAAAGACAAAAAAATAAGAGCTAATATAAATGAAAAAGTCACTCTAGGGTGACTTTTTTATTGCGTAAAAAGGGCACTAGCTGTATTATACAACTAATGCCCTTTGTTTATTTTGCTGTAGAAACATCGCTTATACTCTCTTTTTCGCTAGTAAACCAGCCTTTCTTTTTTACAACTGTCATAATAACTGTAAAAAGAACCAAAACACCGATAGAAACTATTAGCCCCAGTGGGTTTTCGCTGATGTTTGTAGCAGAGTGCCCTAGATGTATGTAGACTGCACTACCAGGCAACATACCAATAAGTGTTGCAATGGCATAGTCCTTGTACCTTATGCCTATGATACCAGAAAGGTAATTGACAGCGATGAAAGGAAATAGTGGTATCAGCCTTGCATACATCATAAACACAAAGCCGTTTTGCTCTGCCTGTTTCTGTGCATTCTCAATAAAAGAGCCGGATTTTATCATTTTTGTGATGGCGTCCCTACCCAAGAATTTTGCCACGAAGTAGGAAAGGTGACAGCCGAGATTTGCACCAAGTGTGACCCACAACAACCCACCCCAAAAGCCGAAAAGTGAGCCAGCAAGCAGTGTGAGAGCAGATGCAGGCACAGCTACTGTTACAGCTATGGCATAGACAGCCACGAAGATAGCAGGTGCAAGTGGGTGGTTTCTTATAGTTTCTAGCAATGCGAGCAGTGTGTCTATATTTAGGTAATCCCGAAATACAAACAACAGCACCACTATTACAACTACCACCAGTATTTTAGTTTTCATATCAACCATTCTTTCTAACAAATACAGCTATGCGGTACATACGCATTATTCCTGTTATTATCATCAGCGCATTAAAGAGGTTTAGCGTTATAAAAATCCAGCTAGGGAAGAGCATCATGGCAGAAAAAGCGATAAAAGCCTCTGTTCTCTCCACTATACCTATATCATAATGCATACTTTTGTTGCCGTCATTTTTGAATAGCGAGCCTGCTAGCATAAACGTGGTGAAATTGAACATTGCACCCATAAAGAAAATGCAGTACGCAATGCCAAACTGTGGCTGATATACAAAGAAACCAAGTATGACAAAGCCCTCCACCATTCTGTCCAGAACCAAATCTAAAAAAGCACCAAATTTCGAGCTCTTTTGTGTTAGTCTTGCCACTGTGCCATCAAGCACATCAAATGCACCAGAAATCCATAATAGGGTCAGTGCTATCAGTGGCTGTCCAAACATTAGCGCTACACTACATAGCACCCCTATCAAAAATGCCATTATTGTAATGGTGTTTGGGTGTAGTTTTGTTAGGCGAGAGCCTTTTGCAAATACATCAAACCCTTTTTGTACGTATCTACGGCTAGTGGTATCTAGCATAATAAATTCTCCATTCCGCCAGCGAGTGGCTCACCCACAACGTCGGCATAAAGTTTTTTTGAAAAATCTTGCGGATTACTTGCTAACTATTTTCTGTACAAGTGTGCGTTGCCATGCCTGTACATTAGCCTTAAAATCATCGAGAGCAATAGATTTTACTATCTCTCCTTGTATCGGGTACTGGTAAATAATGCCCATAGCATCACCGATTTTCATTTTCTTGGTAACCATGAGCGATAGTATTGGGAGCATTTCGCCAGCTTTTTCACCCACGATAGTAGCGCCTAGCACATGGTGCTTGCTATCCAGTATGATTTTCACAAAGCCATATCTGTCGTCCTCTGCCTTTGCCCTGTCATTTTTGTCAATAGCTATGATACGTGCACTGCCCAGCTCACCTTTTTCGGTTGCCTCTTTTTCTGATAGTCCCACACGTGCAACCTCTGGCACTGTGTATGTAGTCCACGCTATATTGTGGTAGTCGGTCTCAAAAACAGGTGTTAGCAGAGCATTTTTTACTGCTATTGTAGCCTCATATGACGCAGTGTGTGTGAAAAGGTACTTGCCCTTGACATCACCACAGGCATAGATGTTGTGTACGGTGGTTTGTAGTTTCTCGTTTACTATGATAAACCCACGTGCATCCCTAGCTACGCCTATATCAGTAAGCCCCATATCCTTGGTATTAGCGATACGCCCCAGAGCAACGAGCAATATGTCACCAACAACTTCGCTAGTAGTATCACCCTGTTTTATGGTAATTACAACCTCGTCACCACGTTTTTCTGCCTTGATAATTTCACTACCAGTGTGTAGCGACATACCGTCATCTATAAACTGTTGGTGCATAATGTCGCTAACCTCTGGCTCATCCTTGGTAAAGAGCCTGCTGTTGCGCTCAATAATATGCACTTGGCTACCCAAATGCGCGAAACCCTGCCCCAGCTCCAAGCCGATAGGCCCACCACCGAGCACTATTAGGCGTTTTGGTAGTGTCTTTAGCTCGAAAATACTCTCATTTGTATAGTACGGAACATCACTAAGTCCGCTGATGTTTGGCACAGAAGCTGTAGAGCCAGTAGAAATTAGTATACGTCTTGTGGTATAGCTACTGCCATCTACAGTGACGGTATCTCTTGCTGTTATTTTGGCGTGTCCCAGCACAACGTCAACACCCATTCCCTCGAACCGCTCACGAGAATCGTGTGGTGCTATTTCTGTAATTACGTCGCGCACTCTCTGCATTATCTTTTCCAGAGAGATATTAATATCACCAATCTCTATACCATATTTGGCACTGTTTTTTATCTTGTGGGCAAGATGTGCAGATTTTAGAAAAGTTTTGCTAGGAACACAGCCATAATTCAGGCAGTCCCCACCCATTTTTCTTCTTTCTACTAGCATTACTTTTGCACCCATACCAACAGCAGTGGCAGCAGCGACTAACCCACCACTACCAGCACCAATTACTATTAGGTCATACATTTTATTACCCATAAAACACTGCTCCTTTTTAGCCTAAAACCGCAAACATTATATAATGTTACTAACATATTATTTGCATAATTTATTAAGTAGAGTATAGCAAATTGTACAGCGAAAATCAATAAAGTAATACTTTTTTATGAGAAATTATCGATATAGATAACAATTATTAGTTTTTTTATTAAAGTACTTATGAGAGAAAGACATTTGTTAATTATTGTATTATGTATAGTAGGGATTGTTTTTATTTTGTATAAAAAATTTAGGCATATTGTGAAGATATATATATATTATGGAAAAAATGACTAATTTGTTTGATACTTTGAATTTTATATAGTATAATATTGTAGAAACGTTATGTTTTGAATTAATACAATAGGAGGTGGATATGTGGGCGAATTTGGAGTATGGCTGATACTGGGTGTGATGATGTTCTTTACTTATAATATGTTTATGCTTAATTTTGCATCAAAGATATTAAAAGACTGTAGCAAAAACTTGGTTGTGCACGTCATAGTTACCTCTTTTAATATAGCATTTGTTTTTACACTGTTTTACAATGAGTTTCCCAGATATCTACTATATCTCTTGTTTTTTGTGGTGCTCACGCTACAGTTTAAGCTACTCTCAAAGGCTACTCTATCACAGTCGGTTTTTGGTGCGGCGTGTTTTGTGCTTAATATCAGCCCCATGCATCTAATATCGGTAATACTGCTTAGCGTTATTCTGGATATCCCATCTACGCACTTTTTCATGAGTTATGACTTAACATTACAAGCACTGTTTTGGACATTTTTTGCACTATCAGTGATACTTATTATCTTTATAAAAATTGTTCCCATCAAGGATATACTGGAGATTTCCAACTCCAAGACATATGCAGAGGTTATATCCACATTGGCTTTTGTCATGATAATCAACACATCTATTGACTCTTGGCTGTTTGTTACAGATGAAATCTATATAGAAATAATACTGATGGTTATAGTGAGTGCGATACTGTACTACGTGCTGTTTTATTATACGTTTATGTTTTCTAGGAGCCTTGTAAACTTACACCATTACAAGAGAAAATCTGACGAGATAGAGTTTAGTTATCATGAGGTAATTAACAAAAAGTCAAAGGTAGAGGAAAAACTATACACAGACGACCTAACAGGGCTGTATAATCGCAAATACTTTAATGAAAAACTGGACATATTGCTATCAGATAAAGAGTGTTCTTTTGCTGTGTTTTTTATAGATATAGTAGCGCTGAAATATGTAAATGACACATACGGCCACGAGAGTGGAGATAGATATATTAAACGTGTTGCAGATGTGCTTAGGGACTCTGTACGTGAGCATGATACAGTAGCAAGGATTAGTGGCGATGAGTTCATTGTGGTAGCAGAGGCTATAGAAAAGTCAGATATAAAGATAGTGCTAGAACGTATACAGCGTAGCATGTCTGCCGAGAACAATAGGGAAGATTTTTTGGTGCATATAAACATCGGCACATATTATGTAGAGCACGGACAAGTAAGACCACAGAAGAGCGAGATAATAGAAGAAGTGGATAAGCGAATGAGAGAAGATAAGAAAAATTTCTATAGCGCGATGAGGTCGTTGTGATGGTATTATTAGCATTTATTCTTTTTATAGGGTACAATTTAGTAGTTTTTAGCTATACTTGTGCTGTTTTTGAGATAGAAAAACAGCCAAGGTTATTCATGCTAGCTACTTCTATTATCAATAGTTTTTTGTTGTTTATTCCTGTATATGTTACAGAGTTTCAGCATGAGCAGATTATCATGCTCCTGTATATTTTAGTATACGGGCTGGAGTTACGTTTGTTTTTCAGGCAAAAAATGCACAATGTAGCTCTGGGTGTGTTATCATTTTCTACCAACTTTTTTGCTATAAGGGTAGCTATTATGGGCTGTTTTTCGCTAGCAGAAGGTATGTCGTTCACGGAGCTTTTTGCAGACCAAGAAACAAGGCTGATTATATCTATGATTAACTTTGCAATACCTATACCATATATTCTAGTAACAAGAAAGATAATTCCAACAGCTATACTAAACTTGCTTATGACGACTAGGCAAAACCTGATATTTAGCGTTGTAATGCTCTCGTCAATATATGTTAGCCAGATAATAAATACAACACTGATTTATATGAGAACACCGGATACACAGATAGAGAAAATGGCGATAGCACAGATAAGGAGCGGTATTTTTTCAATCTTTATGTTCTGTATAGTGATGCTATGTGTGCATCTTTTTGCAGACCTGAGAAAAAAAGCTATAAAATATAACCGTATATCTGCCGAGCTGAAAAAAGAAAGCGAGCTAGTGAAATACCTCGAGGATATATCGGTAATAGAGGACACTACAGGCTTTTATGTGCGTAGTGTGGCAGAGGATAATATAGATAGCTTTATGAAAAATCAAGATACTTTTTTCATATGCTTTATAGATTTGGATGGGCTAAAATATACAAATGATACATACGGGCACGAGGAAGGTGACTGGTATATAAAGAATGTCGCTGATGAGATATCTGTAACATTTGATAGCGACTTGATATCGCGCATAGGTGGCGATGAGTTCTTGATAGTGGGAAAAATGAATGAGAATATAGATATAGAAGAAAAACTTTTGCGCCTGTCCAGAGTAATAGAGGAAATAAGCACTGTACATAAAAAACAATATCATACATCGATAAGCTATGGTCTAGTCATTGTTGATGCTGATAATGACTTGCCTGTGAAAGAGCTGATAAAAATAGCAGACCAAAAAATGTATGATAATAAGCGTAAAATGAAGAAACAGCGTGCAACTATCAAGGTACCCAACACTACTATATGATAAATAGAGCACTATATTTTTACTAATAAATGTAAGTTTTGTGATAGAAATAGGATTATTTATATGCCAGAGAATGACTCGTATTATTATGATTAGCTAAGAGGTGTTAAAATGAAACGTACTACACGCAATAACATAGCCACACTTATTATATTAGCTGCACTAGCTTTTATAGTCTTTAGCATATTACAGTTCAACACAAATGTTAATAAAGAACTGGAACAGAGTGCATCAAACACGCTCGAGGATATAGCATACCAGCAACAACTGTCTTTTGATAGAGAGTTTGACACTATGCTAACACTACTAAATAACGCAGCAAACACACTTGCTGTTATTGGTCATGATGAAAATGCTATACTGGAATATGTAAATTCGCTAAGGGCAGATTTTCATTTTGACAGCATAATAATAACGGATACACAAGGTGTGGGCATACTGAACACAGGCGAGATTGAGAGAATAAGTGATATGACATTCTTCCAGCCTACACTAAAGGGAGAAGTAGTGACTTCTTTGCCGTATAAGTCATCGTTCACAAATAACGATGTTATAGCAATATCTGCTCCAATTTACTACGACGGGGACATAGAGGGTGTTATAGCAGTGGAATATACACTGACATACCTAAACTCACTACTTAGCGCATCCACAGGGCTTCAAGGCTATGCTATGGTGGTGGATAGCAATGCAGATGTTTTGTTCTCCTCCAATGAAAACCATATAAAATATGAAGAATTGCAACAGGCAGAGTTCTATGATGGCAAAACTGTAGAAAACTATAGATATAATATAGAAAACCAGATAGAAGGCGATATGTCATTCTCGTATAATTCTATAAAAAGCCTAACAGAATACAGACCACTTAAATATAATGATTGGTCGCTTGTGTTTGTTATGCAGGAAGAATATTTGTTAGAGAGCACACGTAATATAACAGCAAATATGATAATGGTTAGTATAATAATTGTCGTGTGTTTTGTGGCGTTTATAGCTTATGTGTTGATGCTCAAAAAAAGTAATATGCAGGAAATAGAAAAGATTGCTTTTTATGACGACCTTACAGGCTTATCAAATTTATCCAAGTTTAAGATAGATGCAAGAGCATTGCTAACAAAATACCCCAATAAGCAGTTTGTTATGGTGAAAATGGACCTGATAAATTTCAAGGCTATTAACGAGCTGTTTGGCTATGAAACAGGCAATAAAGTAATATGCGCTATTGCAGAAACTGGCAGAGCAGTCAAGGAAAGCACGTTTTTACAAGCAAGGGTAGGCTCAGATGAATTTATGCTTTTTTCTGGTGGTGACTTGCTAGTAGATATGGATAAGTCGCGTGATATATACGAGAATTTATTCAAGCAAATACTATCACATATGGATAAGCACCAGTTTTCCTTTAGGTATGGTAGATACTTTATAGCCAAAGGTGAAACAGACATAATAGACATAATAAATAAAGCTAGCATGGCACATAGCTTTGCAAAGGCAGAGGGTGGCAACCTGCTATGGGATTATGATGATAAATTTAAGCAGAGGATACTATATTCCACAGAGATAACAAACAGGATGCGTACCGCTATGGAAAATGGCGAGTTCAAGGCATATCTGCAACCAAAGTACAAGGTTAGCGACAACAGCGTAATAGGTGCGGAAGCGCTAGTTAGGTGGATAGATGACAAAGGGAAAATGATATATCCTAATGACTTTATACCTATATTTGAGGCAAATGGTTTCATAACAGAGCTTGATAAATACATGCTGGACTGTGTCTGCGCCACACTTAAAGAGTGGATGATTAAGGGCTATGAGTGCATACCTGTGTCTGTAAATTTTTCAAGACTTCATATAAAAAATGATGACTTTATAAACGAGCTTAACCAAATAACAGAGAAATATGGTGTGCCCAAAAAATATATAGAAATAGAGCTGACAGAAACAGCAGTAACAGAGAACGAAAGCGAACTCTGCAAGCTGTTCGAGGCTTTGCGTGCGGAGGGATACTCGGTTTCTATCGATGACTTTGGCTCTGGGTATTCATCGCTGGGTATGCTGAAAAATTTCAAGGTAGATACACTAAAGCTAGACAGGAGCTTCTTTGTAGACAACAAGTACGACGAGCGTGGTGATATTGTGGTAGATAGCATAATAAAGCTTGCACACAGCCTGGATATGTACACAGTGGCAGAGGGGATAGAGGAGTCGGAGCAGGTAGATTTCCTAAAAGAGGTGGACTGCGAGGCTGTACAAGGCTACTTCTATGCACGCCCAATGTCTATAGCAGACTTTGAAAAAACATGCTTTAAGAGTGATAAAGATTAATAAAAGAGTGGCTGTTCAGTTGGATAGTCACTCTTAGTGCTTTGGTATAGAACAGCACACAGGTTTATGTTGCTATGATAAAAAGAGTATGGTATAATGTACGATACAAACTATGGACAAGCCAAAGTGGCATACACAAACAGTTTGCAGTGTAAAAACGAAGTGAAAAATGAGTGAAAATTTCGTTAATTTGCAGTGTAGCGGGAGTGAAAAGCAGAATAATTAAGTTACTGTTAAATTAGGATATTGTAGAGAAAACGTAGCAATGCTACGCAGAGGATATTGTATGTGGAAAACAAATATAATGCTTAATTTCCAGAAAATGAGCAAGAAACAGCAAGATGTTGCGACATATATGCTGGAAAACCCAGAGAGCATACAGAATATGACTATAAGGCAACTAGCTACCGAGGTAAATGTAGGCCAACCAACCATAATAAGAACACTGGAGAAAAGTGGTTACAAGAAATACAAGGCGTTCCAGAAAGATGTTTTTCTCAGCCAAAACCAGCGAGTAGATATAGATGTCACAAAGATAAACAATAGCCATGCGCTACAGGTTATACAGGACGATATAATGATGCTAGCAAAGATGGCGCAGGATATGGATTTTTCTAAGCTGAGCGAGGTTGTTAAAATAATAAGAAAAGCAAATATCATAGATGTATATGGTACGGACAATTCATCTAATGCAGCTGCAGAGCTATCTGGCAAGCTACTGCACCTAGGGCTAAAAAGCAGGAACTACCCAGATATTTTCTACCAAAAAGTGAGCGCCGAGCACCTGAGCAAAAAAGATGTTGCTATAGCTTTTTCTATATCTGGGGAAACAAAAGCTGTTATAGCGTCCATAGAAAATGCAAACAAGAGTGGTGCAGTAACGATAGCAGTCACCAGCGACGAGGACTCGCACCTATCCCAGATAGCAAGCTATACATTTATCACACCAACAATAGCAGTGAGCGAGGTAAGCAAGTGGATAACCTCTAGGATATCGCAGATAGCATTTGTAGACGCACTGTGCGCAGAAGTTATGGCAAGTGACCTTGAGAGATTTGCTAGAGAACTGCAAAAATCTAACCTGACATTTAAAGAAGATATAACCGATAGAGCAAAGTGGAGAAAACCAGCTATTCCGTAGCAATGCTACGAAATAGCTGGTTTTTCTGAGCGAAATATTAAAATTAGGTAAAGAAATCTTTTACTTAGATTTGATGATTAATACAATACTTTTATGCTAGAATTCAAAACGAAGGGGACAACAAAATGCAAAAACCACTAATGAGGGAAATACTAAAAAACTGCATACCAACCGTGCTTTCACTGACTATGGTTGGCTTATACGGAGTGATAGACGGGCTGTTTGTGGGCAACGCAACAGGGGATACAGGGCTTGCAGCTATCAATATCGCTTGGCCACTGATAGCTTGCATAAACGCCATTGGCATAACAATAGGTAGCTCTGGTAGCGTGCTTATGTCATTCGAAAAAGGTAGTGGCGACACAGAGAAAAGCAAAGAGATATTCTGTGTGACAATATCCACTATAATAGTGCTAGCGCTCCTTGCTACAGTTGCTCTGCTACCCGTATATTCATATATACTAAAGTGGCTAGGCGCAGAGGGTGAAGTATATAATGAGGCTGCACGGTATACACAAACAGTGATACTGGGCTGTGTATTCCAAGCACTGGGCACTGGCATAGTACCTATCTTGCGTAATAAAGACAAGTCGTTTGTAGCAATGGTGTGCATGGCAGTAGGAACAGGGATTAATATAGTCGTAAACTACATATTAATTTTTGAGTTCAGGCTGGGCATACAGGGTGCGGCAATGGCAACAATTTTTGCACAACTTATAGTAGCAGTCCTTGGTGGCATAACACTGCTAAAAGAAGAAAAATTTAGATTTTTGCTGAAAGTGCGAGAGGTAATAAGGATAATAAAAGTAGGCTTTGCAACATTTGGCATATCCATAGCGCCGTCCATTGTGCTTATGTTTACAAACTGGCAGTGCCTGAAATATGGCGATGCAGCAGCAGTGGCAAGCTATGCAGTTATTTCATACATCACATTCCCGGCACAGTCCATGCTAACAGGTATAGGCGAGGGTGTACAGCCACTTATGAGCATGTGTGTGGGCGCAAACCAAAACCAAAAACTGCTAGATATTAAAAAGATTGCAAGAGTTATGCTACTAGCATTTTCACTGCTACTCACTATATTGGTGGTGTCACTTAGTGGCAGTCTGGGCAAGTGGTTTGGTCTATCCAGCGATGCAGATACATTCTTCCAAACAGGCATACTTATATACGCACTTTCGTTCACTGTAGTCGGCTTTGTTAAGTTTAATGTATCTTACCTAAACTCCACACTGCAAACAAGCAGAGCAATACTGCTAACATATACAGAGAGCCTAGCAGTAACACCGATATTTATTTTTATACTACCGTTGTTTTGGGGAGTGTCTGGTATATGGTTGTCGTTCCCACTTACTGCTATTACACAAATAATAGTATATACAGTTATTACAAGAAGGAGAAAAAAGCTCTATGACGGAAACACTTAGTTCTGTAAAAAAAGCAAATGCAAAAGAGAAAGAAAAAGTAGAGATAAAAGCCCCAAACCTTAGTGACATTAGGTTTAAAAAGTCGGGCGAGATAGCACTGTTTGTCCTACCGGCACTTATACCTATAATAGTGTTTTGGATTTACCCAGTGCTCAGGTCGCTATATATTAGTTTCACCAACTGGGACTATATGACACCTAACTATGACTATGTAGGTTTTGATAACTACGTAGCGCTACTCACGGACACTAGGTTTTATGATGCACTGCTAAACACACTGGTTTTCACACTGGGTACATTAATACCAACAATAGTGGTGGGCTTGGGTCTTGCACTTATACTACAAAAGCAGTTTGCTGGTAGTGGTTTTTTCAAATTTATTATATTCTCACCATGGATAACACCAACAGTCGCAGTTTCCATAGTATGGACATGGATATATGATACCGATACTGGCTTTGCAAATGCGATATTAAATGCACTTAGCATACCGTCGCTAGAGTGGATAAGAAGCTCGGACACTGCAATGCTATCAGTTATTATAGTAACCGTGTGGAAAAGCATGGGATATGCAATGATATTTTACTTATCTGCACTAGAAAAAGTGCCAAAGGAGCTGTACGAGGCAAACGGGCTTGATGGTGCAAACGCATTTGAAACATTTAGAGATGTAACACTACCAAGTATTTCGCCTACAACATTCTTCCTGATAATAATAACCATGATAAACTCTCTACAGGCATATGACCAGATACAGATACTGACACAGGGTGGGCCAGCAGGTAGCACAAGAACACTACTATATATGTACTATCAGCTAGGTTTCGAGGAATACGATATGGGTCAGGCTACTGCGCTTGCTATAGTGCTTATACTTATAACCGTGCTTATATCTGTAGTGCAGTTTGTGGCATCAAAGAAATTTGTCCACTACAACTAAAAAGTTTGACTAGGAATGGAGCTATAAATGAAAAGGGCATTAAAAACAGTAACTCTTTTGACAGTGGGCACATTTACTATGTTCCCGTTTTTGTGGATGATACTAAGCGCACTAAAGACAAAAGCTGAGGTAATGGATGTAGATGTATTCTTTCCCACGCAGTACCAATGGCAGAACTTCTACGAGGTTATATTTAACTCACCACTACTGCTATATGTGTGGAACAGCTTGACAGTCTCTGTAGGGATAATCATCTTACAGATACTAACAGGTGCAATGATAGCATATGCAATAGTTTTCCTAAAGTTCAAGGGGCAAAATGCGTTGTTTGCAGTAATTATGGGTACATATATGCTACCAGCAGCCGCTACTTATATCCCCAGTTACATAATATTGTCGGACATGGGGCTTTTGGATACGCATACAGGACTAATAATTTCCAGTATGGTTAGCATCTTTGGCATATTCTTGCTCAGACAAGCTTTTAAACAAGTACCAATATCACTTGTGGAAGCCGCAAGAGTAGACGGTGCAAGCAATTTTAGGATATTGTGGAAAATAGTATACCCAATAACAAAGCCATCGTTTATCACCTTTGGGCTGATGAACTTTATAGCGAGCTACAATAACTATATGTGGCCATCACTTATTACAGATACACCAGAAAAAGCACTGGTATCACAAGGTCTAAGACGCTTTTTCATCGAGGGTGGCGCATATGGCACAGAGTGGACGCTGGTTATGGCTGGTAGCACACTGATAGTTTTACCACTACTTATATTATTCGCATTTACACAAAAATGGTTTATAAGTGGAATAGGTGGAGATACAGGAACAAAAGGTTAATCAAAGTAATTATTATAGAAAGAGGTATTATTGAGATGAAAAAGAAGTTATTAGCAATTGTAATGGCAGCTGCACTAGCAGTAACAGCACTAACAGGGTGTACAGGCAATGCAAGCACAAGCAGTGTAGCAACAACTACAGCAGACGGAAAAATAGAGGTGGAGTTCTGGTACTCTGGTGGTAAAACAGCAGTTAATGTACTTGGTGAGATAGTGGCAGATTTTAACGCATCACAAGATACATACACAGTTGTTAGCAACACACAGGCAGACTATGGCGAGACATATGAAAAACTACAAGCAGGTATAGCAGGCAAAAACGCACCAGATATGGTACTGATAAATGTAGAAGATGCTAGAAACCTATATACAAAAGGTCTAACAGCGGACATAAACGAGTTTATTCAGGCTGATAGCACTTTCCAGAGAGATGACTACCTAGATGTTTTCTTTGAGCAAGGCGAGCTAGATGGCGCTGTGTTTGCACTACCAGCATATGGTACAACACAGATAATGTACTACAACATAGCAGCTTTTGATGCTGTTGGTGCAAATGCAGAAGATATAAAAACATGGCAGGACCTAGAAAAAGTAGCAACAGACATAGCAGCACTAGACGGCTACGAAGCAGGTTGGGAGCCAATGTGGGGTGCGTGGAACCTAGTAGATGCATCTCTTAGCAATGGTGCACAGCTAATAAGCGATGATGGCACAACAGTAATGATAAACTCAGAAGAATGGGTAGAAGTTTGGGAGAGCTTTAGAACTTGGATGCATGATGATGAGATAATGAAAGTAAACTCTGGCGGACAGGGCTGGGAGTACTGGTACAAAACAATAGATGATGTACTACTAAACAAAGCTGGTGGATATACAGGCTCTTCTGGCGACCAAGCAGACCTAGATTTTAGCATTGTAGGGGCAATGGAGCAACCAGGCTTTAACGAGAACCCCTCTGCACCAACAGCGGATGCACTACAGTTTTCCATGCTAGAGGGCTCTAGCCAAGAGGAAAAACAAGGCGTGTACGAGCTAATGAAATTCTTTACATCTCCTGAGAACCAAGCGAAATGGTCTATGAATACAGGTTATATTGCAGTGCGTGAGTCTGTAATGGAAGTAGCAGAGTTTGCAACATATGTGGAGGAAAACCCACATGCAAGCGTGCCACTAAGCCAAGCTATGCACGGTTCCAAGCCACTATATGACCCAACAGGCGGTAAAATACTAGATGCACTTACAATAGCAGCAGACAAAGTAGAGCTAGAGGGAATATCTGCACAAGAAGCTCTTGACGAAGCACAGGCAACAGCACAAAAAGCACTGGAGAATTTAAAGTAATGAATGTTAAGCTAGAATATACTTACAATCAGAGCAACATAATGAGGGAATCTTTTCAGGTTCCCTCAAACTTTAAGAATATGAAAATCACATATACTACTTCTGTGGAGATAAAGAACTACTGCCTTATGCTTGCTATAGAGGATGAGAATAGCTGCACAAGGCTAAAAAAGCTTTTGTCACAGGGTGAAGAAATGGTGATATCAGAAAAAGGCGAAGAAAGCACTGTAGGAGCTGTAACAGGCATACTGGGTGCTGGTACTTGGCATGCAACAATATATATATTCCCAGAATACCTAAGATACAACCCAGTTGAAGGCGGTTTCGATGTAACACTGCATATAGAGCAAGCAGACGAAGTGAAAGCAGTAGCAGATAAGGTTGATGTTTGGTCCAGTATTGCAAAGAAAATAAACACTGTACACTATGACTGGGACAAAGTATATAGCACGGAGAAAAAGTGGTACAAAGGCGATTTCCACACACATACACATCTATCGGACGGTAGGGAAACTGTTGTGTCTGTCACAGAAAAAGCAAAAACTATGGCTATGGATTTTTATGTGCCCACAGAGCATAACTTACTACATACAGGCTGGGTGGATACTGATATGTGTATATTACCCGGTACAGAAATCACAAACCAGCTGGGGCATTTTAATATCTTTGGCATAAAAGAAGAAACTGATTTTATAGACGAGATAATGTCTACCACAGACGAGGAATATGTAAATAAAATCATAGATACAGCATATGCAAATGGTGAGATAATAAGCATTAACCACCCTTTTCTAACTAGGTGGAAATGGCTGTTCGAGAATACAGATTTGTCAAAGATACACACGATAGAGGTAATAAATGACCCAACATATACAGACGCTAAAGCATCTAACGACATGGCTGTAATGTTTATGGATACACTGTGGAATGATGGACACAGGATATACGCTGTGGGTGGGTCTGACTCACATAACCTAATAAATGACTACTATGCTGGCTCGGACTTGCCGTCCATTGCTGGCGACCCAGGCACGTTTGTATATATGGATAAGCTTACACCAAACAGCCTGCTAGAGAGCGTAAAAAGAGGGCATATGTACATAACTAGGTTCTGTAACCTAGATGTTAATATCTACTCAAATGATACTACATATTTGCCAGGTGACGAGGTATCCTCGAGTGTTACATATGAGATAACAGTACATGACACAGATGAAGAAATGGATATTTTTCTGGTAGAAAATGGCGAATTTACAAAACTTAATGTAGAAAAAACAGAAAAAATACAAAAAGTAAAGGTTTTTGTCGAGTTTGGTAGTGAATATAAGTGGGCGAGGATAGAAGTAAGGAACAAAGACTTTGAGTTCCGTGGATATACAAACCCGATATATAAAGGCAGCAAAGAAACTACATTCAAGACATTCTCACAGGCTAAGAAATTTATGGAGGGGAAAAATGATTAGGGGCGTATTGTTTGACAAAGATGGGACACTAATAGATTTTTACACTCTATGGATAGCAGCTGCTGTGTGGAGTGTGGGGGAAATTGTTCGCCTGAATAACTTGCCTAGCAACATGGAGGAGTATATCCTAGATGTTATAGGTGTGCAAGGTGGCGAGATGAAACCAGATGGTGCACTTGCCTACAAAGTATATGAGGAAATAGCAGAGGATATCTGCATAGCGCTAAGAGAAAAAGAAATAGACCTTGAGTGTAAAAATATAACAAAGCAACTAATATTTTTCTTTGAGCAATATATTATAACCAAGGGCGCAAAATACACTGAGATAACTAACACTGCACGCCTTGTAGACGAGCTAAAATCCATGGGAATATACGTAGGCATGTCCACGGCAGACACCATGGACTCTGCGATAGACTGCCTAGAAAAACTTGGTGTTATAGATAAGTTTGACTATATAGGCGCAGATGACGGAGTGATAAAACCAAAGCCACACCCAGCTATGGTGCATGATTTTATAGACAAATATGCACTAAGAGCAGATGAAGTGATGATTGTGGGCGATACATATAATGACATCATGTTTGCCAAAAACAGTGGTAGCCTAGCAGTGGGCGTGCTAAGTGGTGTTAGTACAGAGAGCGACTTTGGGAGCGAGGTTGACTATGTACTAACGTCCGTGGCAGAGTTACCACAGCTTATAAAAACTGTGTGTAAGAATATTAGCTAGAGAAATTTGCGTATAATGTATAGAAATGGAGCACAATAATGGCGACAATTAAGCTAGAGCACGTGTGTAAAAAATATGATGAGCTATCTGTAGTTAGCGACTTTAATCTGGAGATAGAAGATAAAGACTTTGTGATTTTTGTAGGGCCATCTGGCTGTGGTAAATCTACAACTTTGCGTATGATAGCTGGGCTTGAAAAAATAACAATGGGCGAGCTATATATAGACGGAAAGATTATGAACGACGTAAAACCAGCAGAGAGAGATGTTGCTATGGTTTTCCAGAACTATGCACTATACCCACATATGACAGTTGCAGATAATATAGCATATAGTCTGCGTATAAAAAAAGTGCCAAAAAAAGAGCGTATGGAAGAAGTGCTACGCATAGCGAAAATATTGGAGCTGGAGAACGTGCTAACTAGATACCCAAAACAGCTATCTGGTGGCCAGCGCCAGCGTGTAGCAATAGGCAGGGCAATGGTGCGCAACCCAAAAGTTTTCTTGATGGACGAGCCACTATCCAACCTAGATGCCAAGCTAAGAGACTATATGCGAACAGAGATACTAAAACTGCACAAGCTACTGGACACAACATTTGTATATGTAACACACGACCAAACAGAGGCTATGACACTGGGCACAAAGATAGTAGTGCTAAAAGATGGTTTTGTACAGCAGATAGCACCACCAGCAGAGCTATACGATAACCCTGCCAATACTTTTGTAGCATCATTTATTGGTATACCAGCTATGAACTTCTTTGATGGCAAATGTGAGTTTGTGAGTGGTGAGGTTTTTATAAATATTAATGGTAGCAAGCTTAAACTTAGCAAAAAATGGGCACAGCGTGTACTGGAACACAATGAATACAACGCAGAGGTCATAGTGGGTGTAAGGGCAGAGGATATAATCCTTGGCGAGGGTAGCTTTGCGGGTGAGGTTAAGCTGACAGAGTTCCTAGGTGATGAGGTAAATGTGCACCTAGAGTGTGCTGGAAAAGCAGTGGTAGCAGTGACAGCCCCCACAGATAACATCAAGGAAGATGACAAGGTTGCATTCACATTTAATATGGATAAAATACATCTGTTTGACAAAGAAACCACTATGCGCATATAGCTTGCTTGACAGTGCTCTATTTGTAGACTATAATTAATAAGGATAAAAAGAATTTTGATTATGGGAGTACGATTATGATTACAAAGCTAACACCAGCCTATAAAGACTATCTATGGGGTGGTATAAAACTAAAAGAGCACTATGGTAAAGTTTTTGATGGAGATATACTGGCGGAGAGCTGGGAGCTATCTTGCCACCCAGATGGCGAGAGCATAATTGCTAGTGGTGCAAGTGCAGGTATGTCACTGAGCGCGTGGCTAGCGAAAAACCCAGATGGTATGGGCACAAACGGCGCAAAATATGACGGTTTCCCAATACTTATAAAGTTTATAGACGCAAAACAGGATTTGTCCATACAGGTGCACCCAGATGATGACTATGCACAGAAATATGAGGGTGATAATGGCAAAAACGAGATGTGGTATATAGCAGAGGCAGATGATGACGCATTTATATACTATGGCTTTAAGCACAATATCACAAAAGAAGAATATGCACAGCGCATATCCGACAACACTCTGCTAGATGTACTGCATAGAGTAGATGTAAAAAAAGGCGATTGTTTCTTTATAGAAGCTGGTACTGTGCACGCTATTGGTGCTGGTTGCTTGATAGCAGAGGTACAGCAGTCGTCCAATGTTACCTACCGTGTGTATGACTACGCAAGGCGTGGCGTAGACGGTAAACTGCGTGAGTTGCATATAGAAAAAGCACAGGAAGTATCCACACTAGCACCTGCAAACAACACAGTGGCAGATGAACAAAAGCTGGTGGACTGCAAGTATTTTGCAGTGGAAGATATAAAAGTAAGTGGCGAGCGTGAGTTTGTTGCTAATGAAAGAACATTCCACTCCATACTGGTACTTAGTGGTACAGGTACTATGGTATGTGGTGATGAAACACTGGAGCTTGCAAAGGGCGAGAGCATATTTGTATCTGCGGCAAGTGGTAGCTACAAGCTATCCGGCGATTTCCATGCACTACTGACATATATGAGTGATAAGGTATAAACAAAAAACAAGGTGTAGCATCTGTTAGCTGACAGACACTACACCTTTTATTTATAATGTTAAAGAAAAAGATATCCCATTTTCTTTTAGCTTTTCTAGCAGAGCCAGTTCTTCATCATTTAGCTCAATGCCTAGTTGCTTTATGTTAGGTACACTGAGGTTTTTACAGTGCGATGTCATAAAAATAGAAATCATCTTTAACGCATAGCGAACAGTGTTTATTTCTTTTTCGCTCCAAACACGGGAGCTTTTACAGTCCTCTAACACCAAAACTTGCTCTACATACTCCTTGCCTTTTACATGTAGCATAAGAAAAGCTTTTACACCATAGCCCCTCATCAGCCTGTATGACTCGTGGTTTTCTATCAAGTCAACATCGTTACAATAGACAATATCATTATTAGCGTTGAGGTCATGGAGCATAGCATCAAAAGAGTCTTTTGGTACTTCTTGGAAATTATGCATTGCGGCGGACACATCGCGACTGCACCACTCATATGTCATTGCATATTGTGAGCCAGAGTTATATGCCTCGAAAATATAGCATCTATCCACATTTACACAGTTGCCTATCAACTGCAATATCAAGTTAAGTGCTACGGCTGGTTTCTTGGAGTCATACATCAGGTCAAAAACAGTAGATACAAGGTCGGAGTCAAAATAAGAATTTGCAAGCCTGTTTGCATTTTCTAGTATAGTTAGGTTTTTCATAGTGCCATCAGAGAGCTTGTCACTGTACATAGTGTAGCAGTCCTTGCCCAGCATTTTGGAGTGATATAGCGCCTTATCAGCAGCTTGATATAGCTCTTCATAGTTCTTTCCGTCTTTTGGGTATATCGATATGCCTATACTACCAGATACTTTGTAGTTGTCCTTTTTACCAGAGTATTTGTTCTGGAAAGCCTTTGATATAGCCTTTGCTTTTTCACGTATGATATTCATATTAGTAATATTCTTTACAAAGACTATAAATTCATCTCCACCTATTCGCCCTATGATGTCATCACCCCTGAAATTTGCGTGTAGATTATTAGATATTTCTCGCAATACAATATCGCCAAAATGGTGACCAAGATTGTCGTTTACAGCCTTGAAATTATCTATATCCACAATAAACAGTGCGTGCATATGGTTGCTAGAGCTATCTATTGTTTCTTTAATGGAGTTCTCTGTGGTTATTTTGTTAAGGCAATTTGTCAGCAAATCTGTGCGAGAGAGTACTTCCAGCCTTTTTTGGTCGTGTATATCAAATGTCTTGCCTATACTGAATATAGCGTTGCCATTAGCGTCATATGTTGTTTTAAAAACTATCCTGAAATACCTAGCACTGCCATCTGGTAAAATAAACCTGACATCATACGGTTTATCAAAACCCTTTTTCACAGCCGATGCAAACTCAAGATACGTTCGTATATCATCTGGATAAATAACGCCACTCGCTATTACTCCTTGTGGGAAAATTTGCTTTTCAGAAGGTTGGTTAAGTATATTCCTGCCTTTTCCGTAAAACTGTATAGTAGAAGATTTTACATCATATGCCCAGAACCATTCATCACTCAGCTCTGCCACAGCATTAAAGAGTGCCTTGTCTGTAATGCGGTCTAGGAAAAATGTGTTCATGATGCTGTCTGTATCATACTCTGCTAATTGAGAGCGCAAGTCACGAATGCAACTAACCAATATAGGGTCCTCGTGCTCGTTTGTTGCATTAAGGTAAAATAGAGTTATCTCACATGGTAGCTCCTCGCCACTCGTGCTTTTGTGCATCCAGTAAAATTTAAGTTTTTCCGTGCTCTCTAGTTCCTTGATATAAGCATTGTGTGCAGCTATGGATGTTCTGCCATCTGGTTGTAGGGTGGGAGACAAGGGTAATATGCTATCGGGGAAATCATTTTCATTATCAAACCCAAAAAGCTCTAGTGAAAAATGGTTGCATAATATTCTTTCGTATTTTGTGTTCCATAATACTACACTCAGTGGTATATTATTAATAAGCTCAAAGAAATGCGCGTTATTATCTTTCATAGTAATATCCTCCTTAGAGAACGTCAAGCCTGCAACTAGGTGATTAGAGTGCGAAAAGGTCTATTGTTAACCCAAGGTCTAACTATATGAAATGCACTTAGCAAAAAATAATCTTAATACATTATATCATTGTTTTGGTATCTATGCAAGAAAAACAAGTCGAAAAAAGAAAAATATTAGTGATAATACTTAGTGATTGACAGTAAAATGTCTTTATGTTATACTATATTGGTATACTTTGGAAAAGTGTATTTATATCGCAGAAAAACAGGAGGAAGTATGGATAAAAATATTATCAGGCTGTCCATAGATGGCATGACCTGTGCGGCGTGCAGTGCATCTGTAGAAAGAGCGCTAAACAGGAAATCGGGTGTGGACAGCGCAGTGGTAAATTTAGCTACAAATACGGCGACTATATATAGCGATGGCAGTATAACAGAACAGCAACTGATAACAGCAGTAGAAAAAGCTGGTTTTGGTGCAGAGATTGCCAAGGACAGCATAGAGCAGGACAAGTTCCGTATAAGTACTACACAGCTAGTGGTGGCACTGTTGTTTGGTGGGTTGGAGCTATACATAGGTATGAGCCATATGTTACCCATACCGCTACCACTACCAGATATTATCTCTATGGAGCACAATGCTGTTAATTTTGCGCTAGTGCAACTGGTGTTGACAGTTATAGTGCTTGTTGCAGGTGCAAAATTTTTTGTTAGTGGTATAAAAAACATCATAGCACGTCACCCTAATATGGATAGCCTAGTAGCTATAGGAACAGGAACAGCGTTTATCTATAGCATTTATAATACTATCTTGGTGATAGGTGGCAGTGCACATAGTGCGCATAATTTGTACTATGAATCTGCTGCTGTAGTAGTGGCACTGGTGCTACTGGGGAAATACCTAGAAGAACGTAGTAAGAGTGCTGCAAAAAAAGCTATTACTGCACTAGCATCTATGCTACCTGGCACCGCGATAGTGGAACGTAATGGCGATGAGATGGAGATAGCATCTAAGCAAGTGAAAAAGGGCGATATTGTTATTGTAAAACCAGGGCTGAGGATAGCAGTTGATGGCACTGTAGTAAGTGGCGAAGCAGCAGTTGATGAATCCATGCTAACGGGCGAGAGCCTGCCTGTTTTCAAGGAAGTAGATAGTAAGGTTTCTGGTGGCACAGTGTGCAAGGATGGTTACCTTAAAATCACTGCAACAGGCATAGGCAACAACACAGCTATAGCACAGGTGTTAAGACTGGTAACAGAGGCACAGGAGAGAAAAGCCCCAGCTGCGCGTCTGGCAGATAAAATATCTGGTGTATTTGTACCGTCGGTGGTGGCTATAGCTATTCTATCATCTATTATATGGCTGATAGCTGGCAAGGATTTTGAGTTTGTGATGAATATATTTGTGTCCGTGCTAGTAGTTGCGTGTCCCTGTGCGCTTGGTCTTGCAACACCTATAGCCGTTATGGCTGGCTCTGGCAGAGGTGCAACGCTGGGTATTTTATACCGTGGTGGTGATGTTATAGAGGCTGCCGCAAAGATAAAAACTGTATTCTTTGACAAGACTGGCACTATAACACATGGTAAACTTCGCGTGGACAAAGTCATCACATATGGCATAGACGAGCAGGAGCTACTATACCTTGCAGGCTGTGCAGAGAAAGGCTCCGAGCACCCCATAGCTATTGCTGTGGTAGAGCACGTAGAAAAACAGGGTATGGCAATGGTAGCACCGCAAACTTTGCGAGCATATGCTGGGCGTGGTATGTTTGCTGTGGTTGATAATAAAGAAATACTAGCTGGCACAGCGGCGTTAATGGAGCTAGAAAATGTAGCTATACCAGCCACAGAGCTAGAAAAAATACCACAGGGCTGCACTGCTATGTATATTGCAGTTGATGGCGAGTACCGTGGATTTATAGCACTGTCGGACAGCATACGTGAAGATGCACAAAAGACTGTGGCACGTCTGGCGGATATGGGCATAGAAACAGGCATGATAACAGGCGATAACGCAAGTGTTGCTAACATGATAGCCAGCCAAGCAGGGATAAAGCGAGTGCGTGCACAGGTGTTGCCACAGGATAAGTCAGCAGAGGTAGAGAGTGTAAGGGCAGAGGGCAATGGCGTGGCAATGGTTGGTGATGGTATAAATGACGCACCAGCACTGGCTGCAGCAGATGTTGGCATTGCAGTACATGGTGGCACAGATGCAGCAGCGGAGTCCTCTGGTATAATACTAATGCGTAGCGATATAGGTGCAGTGGCAGACGCCCTGTTACTTTCCAGAAAAACCATGCGTATAATACGTGAGAATTTGTTCTGGGCATTTATTTATAACTGTGTCGGCATACCAATAGCGGCAGGCGTGCTGTTTGCTTTTGGTGGACCACTGCTAACACCAGCTTTTGCAGGTGGTGCAATGGCACTGTCATCGGTATCAGTTGTTACAAATTCGCTTAGACTATCAAAATATAAACCAAAATAAAAAGGAGAACGACACAATGGAAACAATGATTTTTACAGTAGAGGGAATGGCTTGTGAGAAATGCACAGCGAGGATTGAGGCAACACTTACAAAAATGGACGGAGTACAGGATGTAGCGTGTGATTTATCTGCAAACACAATAACAGTAAATACAAGCTTATCACAGGACGAGATTGCAGAGTCTATAGAGGATATGGGCTTTGATATCGTGTAATACTCAGTAGAAGTATGGAGGCAAAACAAGATGAAAGATATAACGATTATAGGGGCAGGACCAGCAGGGTTATCGGCAGCAGTATACGCAATAAGAGCAGGGCTAGAGGTAGAAGTTATCGAAACAGAATATATGCCAGGTGGACAGGTGCTCACCACATATGAGGTGGATAATTATCTGGGTTTTCATGGCATAAATGGCTTCGACCTTGGTATGAAATTCAAAGAGCATGCAGAGGGCATGGGTATAAAGTTTAAGTCTGGAAAAGTGTCCGAGATAAGAAAAAAAGATAGTGATTTTGAGGTAGTCTGTGGCGAGGAAATACTGGATACCCACACTGTGCTAGTGGCTACAGGCGCAGAGAACAGGAAACTGGGCGTAGAGGGTGAAGCAAGGCTACAGGGCAAAGGTGTTTCTTACTGTGCTACATGTGACGGCGCTTTCTTTCGTGGAAAAGATGCAGTAGTAATAGGCGGTAGCTACACAGCAGTAGAAGATGCTATTTACCTATCTGCACTATGTAATAAAGTGTACCTTGTGCATAGACGTGACAAGCTACGTGCTGGCGCATTTCTAGAAAAACAGTTATTTGCGTGTGAGAATGTGGAGATAATATGGAATAGCACAGTTGAGCAAATATTGGGCGAGGACAAAGTATCTGGCATAGAGCTAAAAGATGTAAAAACTGGCGATATTCGTGAACTAACGATAGACGGTGTGTTTGTTGCTGTGGGTACTATACCACGCACAGACCTATTAAAAGGCATAGCAGAGCTAGACAGCAACGGCTACGCTATAGCTGACGAAACTTGCAAGACATCGGCAACTGGCATATATGTAGCAGGAGATTTGCGTACCAAGCCACTAAGACAGATAAGCACAGCAGTGGCAGATGGTGCAAATGCTACTACATCTATATGGAACTACCTAATGGAGAGTAAATAGTCATAATAAAATATGATGATAGCATATAAATGTGGCTACACAAAGAAAAAATCGACACTATCTAAAAGTAGGTAGTGTCGATTTTTTTGTTTTGTAAGGTTATGCTTAGTCTGCAATAAATCGTAGTTTGCGGGGCAGTGGGTTGTGTTTATGCTAATAATGATTAGTAAGCGCCTTTTGAATAAGTTACCTCATAGCTATGGGTATAAACTTCAAATACAATCCCGAAAGGGTCTTCAACATAGCACATTTTGTATTGTTTTTCATTTGGGTAGTATTCTTTAATAGGCATACGTTGTTTGCCACCGTGAGCTACAATTTTTTCAATCATGCCTTCAATATCTGGGTCTTGCACAGAAAAAT
>CAYJFF010000022.1:0-33672 GCA_964369345.1 uncultured Oscillospiraceae bacterium | reverse complement strand
CCTACCTTTTCTTATATTATCCCAGCAGGAACTTTGCAGTTTCCCAGTGGGGAGAGCCCTCGTTGTTTTGTGGAGTACCCGACGTTGTTCTGCCATTCAGCACAGCGGAGATAAGCTCTTTTCGCATATCCTCAAAGATATCTTGGTGCTCTAGTATTACATTATTAGTTTCACCTATATCATTTTCCAAATCATATAGCTGGAAAACTGGTGCATCTGGTGGTAGGAGCTTTTCTGCTTCACGCTGGGTTTGTGGCCAACCACCGCTAGATTTACACATATTAAGTTTCCACTTGCCACGGCGTATAGCAAGCGAGCCATCCACACTCTGGTGAACTGTAGAAGAACGTACGGCAGTATCTTCGCCACTCCATAGTGGTAGGTTGGAGAAACTGTCTACAGCCTCGCTATCAGCTAGATTATAGCCTATAATATCTGCCATAGTAGCCATAAAGTCGGATAGGCAAACAGTATGGTTGCAGACCTGCCCAGGGGCAATACCATTATCCCAGCGAATGATATATGGGATACGGTGACCACCCTCATAGATATCTGCCTTGTGCCCACGGAAGACGTAGTTTGGATTGTGTCCGAACTGTGCTAGTTCATCAAAATCTGCCGTTGGGGAGCAACCATTATCAGATGTAAATATAATTATAGTGTCCTCTAGTATATTATTATCTTTTAGCTTTGCTACTACCCTGCCTAGGATATCATCGCAGTGGAGAACAAAGTCGCCATACTCGTTGGTGCCAGATTTTCCTATAAACTCTGGTGCAGGCAGTATGGGTGTATGTGGTGCGTTCATAGGGAAGTATATGAAAAATGGCTGTTCTTTATACTCGTCTATTTTCTCTAGCACCTTGCTAGCACAGTTATCTAGCACGTGTTCGTGGACAAAATTATCACCTGTTACGCCCTCTCGCCAGAATTTCTTACCCTCGCCACGTGTGATATTTACAGGTGTTTCTGTAAATTTATTATTTTCTATATATACATATGGTGGCATATCAAGAGATGCACTTATACCATAAAAATAGTCAAAACCAGCATCCACAGGTGCGTTATCTATGGTAGCTGTAAAATCTATTCCATCACAGTTTGCAAAGCCTTTTTTCTCTGTGAAATCTTCGCTTTTCCCAAAATCCATACCCAGATGCCACTTGCCAATACATGCAGTGTGGTAGCCATTGTCGGACAGCATAGTAGCAACCGTTTTTATCTCAGGCATTATCAAGTGGTCAGAGTATCCACCTAGTACATTGCTTTTTAGTTTAGAGCGCCAGTTATACCTGCCAGTTAGTATGCCATATCTAGATGGTGTGCAAACAGCAGAAGTCGAGTGCGCGTCTGTAAAACATATACCATCTTTGCATAGACTGTCGTAGTTTGGTGTGGTAAAGGCTGAGTTCTCGTTAAGTGCAGAGATATCGCCATAGCCCATATCATCAGCTAGGATATAGATAACGTTTGGTTTCTTGTTCATATAAATGCTCCATTCCACTTGTTAGTATATAGCATAATAATACTATCTCTTTATGTTATCACTAATAGTAAGATGTGTAAAGTGTAAAAGTGTATAATATTGGTGGTGCTTATTAACAGTTTTCACATTTATTAATTAGCGTAGAAACTGCCCAGTAGCCAAGCGTAAAGCCAGCGACTGGAGGTACAAACGCAGTGCTACCAGGTGCGTGCCTGCCAGCCTCAGAAGAAACACAGACACCGCTAAGTGGTGGCTCGCTAGAAAAAACTACATTCAGTTTTTCTACACCACGCTTTTTTAGTTCCCGTCTTATAACCCTTGCTAGTGGACAGCCATTACCCTTAGTTTGTGAGATATCGCCATAGGTTATCTTTGTGGGGTCCATGCGGTTGCCAGTGCCCATTGATGAGAATAGTGGTATGCCTAGTCTATCACACTCAGTAGCAAGGTGTAGCTTTGCTGTTACAGTGTCTATGGCATCTATAACGCAGTCAGGTTGCCACTCAAACAAAAATTTGCTCTCGTCTGGTAAATAGAATTTTTTGACAGCGATAAAATCGCCATCGGGGTTTATATCTGCCAGTCGCTGTGCGCAGACATCAGCCTTGTACTTATCTATGGTGCTACTTGTTGCTACTAGCTGTCTGTTACAGTTGCTTAGCGACACAGTATCGTTGTCTATTAGCATGATATTGCCTACACCAGCACGGCAAAGTGCTTCTGCAGTAGCGCCACCAACACCGCCAAGCCCTAGCACAGCTACACGGCTATTTTGCAGGTAATCAAGAGCTATTTCACCCATGACAGGCACTGCTCGTTCCAAAAAAGAAAACATAATAATGCTCCATTCCGTTTGTCTATGATATATAATAACAAAAACCCCACGGTACGGCACAAAATACCATATCGTGGGGCAGTTTTTATGCTTGTTTAAACTCTGTCCATACTCTGTCGTAGATAGCTGTTGCTTCGCCTACGTCCTCTATGAACTCTGTATTGCCTAGCTCGTCGCTTGGTATATAAAGAGCAGGATTTGATGTAAACCACTCTGGCAAGAACTCACGAGATGCTACATTCGGGCAAGGAACCATAACTTGTGTAGCTACTTTTGCGCCAACTTCTGCATCCATGATGTAGTTGATGAACTGGTGAGCCTCGTCTGCATTTGGTGCACCCTCTGCTATAAACATACTGTCAATACCAAAACCCATACCCTCCTCTGGGTAAACAACTTTTAGCTCTGGGTTTTCCATTATAGCTGTAGATGCCTGTGTTGCGTACATATAGCCAGCAACAACTTCGCCAGATAGTATATTAGTCTGTAGGTTGCTGATTGCCATAACACGGATATTTGGTTTTAGCTCTATTAGTTTATCACCAGCTGCAACTATTGTTGCCTCGTCTGTTTCGTTCATAGACTTGCCCATAGATAGCAGTGACATACCGATAAGTACTCGTGGGTCGTCCATAACTACTAGGTTATCTGCAAATGCTGGATCCCAAAGAGAGTTAAAACCTGTTACCTCAACATCTACTACTGCTGGGTCATACACGATAAGCGGTGTACCTGGTGCATATGGCACAGTGTATACATTGCCTGGGTCGTAGTACTGGTCAAGGTAAGCCTCGTCCATATTAGCAAAGTTTGGTAGTTTATCTTTGTCAAGCTCCATTAGCAGACCGCCTTGTTTGCGTGCTATATCAATAATGTAGTCAGACGCAATGATAAGGTCGTACTCACCGCCACCTGTAGCACTTAGCTTTGTTAGCATCTCCTCGTTGCTCTCAAAGTGAGAGAAGTTTAGCTTGATGCCTGTGCTAGTTGTAAAGCCGTCAAGCACATCTTGTGGGAAGTAACCGTCCCATGTAAAGATATTAAGCTCTCCACCTGTTGGTGTTACCTCTGGTGTAGATGATGCAGCGGTGGATGTAGATGTAGACGCTGCTGGCTCTGATGAGCTAGGTGTTGCGGTATCACAACCGACCATACCTGTAGCTAGCATTACTGTAGCTAATAGTGCAGATAGTGTTTTTTTCATGTTTTTCTCCTATTTCGTTGTATTATTACTCAATTTACCATACAAAAGCATTAGTAAAAATGTAATCAAAAGTATAACTGTGCATAGCGCATTAATCTCTGGGGTAACGCCGAATTTTATCTGTGAATATATCTTTAGCGGAAGTGTGTTTGTGTCCGCCCCAGTGGTGAAAAAGCTTATAACCACATCATCTAGCGACATAGCAAAAGCTAGCAGTGTGCCAGATAGCACAGCAGGTGTAATAAGTGGCAGTGTAACATCAAGGAACATACGCGTTTCTGATGCACCAAGGTCGCGCGCAGCCTCGCCAATAGATGGGTCTATACCTACAAGCCTACCCTTTACCACCAAGAAAACATATGGTATACAAAAGCTTGTGTGGCCGATAACTATAGTAGTCATGCCAAAAGGCAGGTTGAGGAACGAGAAGAACGCCAAAAACACCATACCCATTATTATCTCTGGTATCATAATAGGTATTATAGACATATTCTCTATTATACCCTTAGCTTTAAAATCCCACCTAGCAAGACCCACAGCACCTATAGTGCCGATGACACAGGATAACCCACATGACCATAGCGCAATCATCAGGCTGTTTTTTAGTGCGTCCATAAGTGGCTGATTGTGTAGCATTTTGTAGTACCAATCCAGCGTGAAACCAGCCCACTCTGTATCATACTTAGATGCATTAAAAGAAAACGCAACCACTACCACAACAGGCAGATATATAAATATTAATACTAAGAATAGGTATAGAGAGGGTAGGGTGAATAATTTCTTCTTTTTCTTCATCAAAATGCTCCTTTCTACTTATGTCAGTCATAGTATCTACTAAACAATGCCCTCAAGGTCGGACTTTGTTACTTTGCGGTATATAATAATTGTAGTTAATGTCATAGCCATCATAACCACTGCTAGTGCTGCACCAAAAGGCCAGTCACGCGCTTGCAGTAGCTGGTTTTTTATCAGATTTCCCACTAGCAATATCTTGCTACCACCCAGTAGGTCGGAGATGAAGAACAGACCTATAGAAGGCACGAACACAAGCACAAAGCCAGATAGCAAACCGGGGAGAGTTAGCTTGAAAGTGACAGTCCAGAAAGCTTTCCAGCTACTAGCACCCAAGTCCCTAGATGCCTCTACCAGTGACCAGTCCATCTTCTCTACACTGGAGTAAACAGGCAGTATCATAAAAGGTAGTAGGGAGTAGACCATACCAACGAGCACAGCGCCATAGCTGTATAGTAGCTTTAGTGGGCGGTCTATAAGCCCGAGATTTATAAGAAGTGTGTTTATAACACCATCGGCACGCATAATAACCATCCAGCCATATATACGCACTAGCGCATTTGTCCAGAAAGGCACTATAATGAGCATGGACACAAGCTTGCGTTTTTTTGTAGGCAACCTACCCATGAAATACCCGAACGGATATCCGATGAGTATTGCAAGGAAAGTGGTGCATATTGCAAGCTGAAAAGAGGTAGCAAATGTATTTAGGTAGACAGGGTCGAGTATTTTTATATAATTATCGAAGGTGAACTCGTTGGATACACCCCAGAGAACATCACGACTTAGAAAGCTGAGCACGAACACATATATTAGTGGTAGCACTACAAAAGCGATAACAAATAGTATCATAGGCAGTGTGAAAAGCTTGGTAGTCTTTGTGGTTTTCATAGAAAAATACTCCTTTCTGTGGTAGTTTGTAAAATATATTAGTCAATAGCTTGGTCGGAAACAGTTAGTGTAACAACTATACCCATATCGCACTCGGTTTCACGGAAATTTTGGTCAAGCCCTACAGACCTAAAAGTATTTTCGTTTGTAGCAAATTTGCCATATAGTGGTATCTCGGTATTCAGCACTATTGTTGTTGGGTCGGTATCAATCTTGTTACTCACAACAGTGGTGTAATCATTGTAGTTTTGCTCAAGGTCAATGGTCGCTTTTGAGTATCCGTTGTCATCAATACGGTAAGAAATACATTCATCATCGGTTACCTGCACTGCTATTTGGTTATCGATATGGAGTGCTAAACCACTGCTACCACCATAGTCTACCCACTCTGTGCCATTGTGGTACCATACATTCAGTGAATATGAGTGTACAGTTTCATCAAAAATCACATCATAGAAAATCAGCTCACTATCCAGTAGTGATAGAACATCTTGTGTTTCCTCAGAAAACTCAGTTTCGCTTATAACCATTTGCTCGCTAGTTGTAGTAGTTAGGAAAACTAGCACTATGGTCAGAATTAGCAAAAATGCCAAAAAAAACTTTTTTATCATTATTAATACTCCTCGTAGTGCGTTAATGCTCCATATCCACAAGCCACGCGTTTTCTGGCTCCCAGCCTATATAGACAATATCGCCAAGGTCCACCCTGTTGTGTATGCCCTGACGTGTGGAGTGTATCTCTATGCCTGTAGCAGTCTTAAAAGTGATATGTAACTGCCCACCAACATAGTTGTTCTCGCTTACTATTGCTGTCATTGTAAAATCTTCTTGCTCCTGCGGTGTGGCAAAAATATGCTCGCCACGAACAGAAAAAGTAACTGTGCTACCCTCATCTAGCAAGTAGCCCTGTGAGGAAATAGTGGCAGTGTGGTCACCAACTTTTACCACGGCATAGCCGTCTGCATACTGTAGCACTGTTCCTGTAAAAAGGTTGGTAGTGCCTATAAAGCTAGCAACAAAGCTGGTCTTGGGGTTGTCATAAATCTCTGCCGGTGTGCCTATCTGCTCAAAAACGCCCTCGTTCATAACAACTATTCTATCAGACATATTTATCGCTTCTTCTTGGTCGTGCGTGATATATATAAATGTAATGCCAAGCTGTTTTTGTAGTTTCTTTAGCTCTTTTTGCATCTGCCTGCGCAGTTTTAGGTCTAGCGCGCCCAGTGGCTCATCAAGCAAAAGCACGCTGGGGTTATTTGCTAGTGCACGTGCTATTGCCACACGCTGACGCTGACCACCAGAGAGCTCGCTCGGTAGTCTCTTTTCATAGCCTTGTAGCTGTACAAGCTCCAGTAGCTCTGCCACACGCTCTTTTATCTCGCTACGTGCAGTCTTTTTTAGCTTCATACTATATGCAATATTCTGGAAAACATTCATATGTGGGAAAAGTGCATAATTCTGGAAAATGGTATTGACATCACGCTTGTTTGGCTCTAGCTCTGTCACGTCTACACCGCCCAGCTCCACGGTACCACTATCGGGGCTTTCTAGCCCAGATATTATACGCAGGGTGGTAGTTTTACCACAGCCAGATGACCCAAGTATAGTAACAAATTCACCACTATATATATCCAGCGACACCCCTTTTATTACAGGCGTATCACCAAAACTTTTTGTAATTTCGTTCAGTGATAGTATAATATCTTCCACTCAATGCACCTCTAAACATAAAAAATATACTGATATTAGTTACATAATCAGTAATTGTTATCGTATTATAACATTTTTACACAATAATTACAATACAAATATTTTACGTAATTATACCTATATTTATATTATGTATTATATCACTCTGCTAAAAGAGTTGCAAAAAGCTGTAAAAAATGCTCTTTTACTTCGCAAAAAGCCTTTTCTTGCAAATCGGGGGTAGAAAGCAGCTCTGTTTCGGTAGTTGCTTCTATGCTATCAAAGAAATGGACAAGCTCGCACATAAGCATTGCGTTGTCTATCAGCTTTACTTGTTGCTTTTCTGTGTCTGTCAGTGGCGGTGTAATATATTTGTCATATATCATATTTTGTAGCATTGTTTCTATCTCGTGGTATTTCTCCAAATGGATTTTTACAGGCCTTATAACATCGGATAAATAAGCCTCGCTTGCATCGTGCAGTAGCGTTGCTAGTTGCACTCTCTGCGAATATCCACGCTTCTGCGCCTCTGCTACACAGTTAATACTATGCTGTGCGACACTAAAAAAGTATTTTATCTGCCCATTTCCCCTACACATCATAGATAGTGCGTGTGCAATATCAATAATGTCTATATCCCCTGTAGATGGCGATAGTGGCGAAAAGCTCTTGCCTGTATATGTAGTCATATTCATAGTTTGATACTCCCTCTAGTAATATAGATTTTCTACCTATTATTATAACTACATATATCAAAAAGTAAATACTAACTCTGTAGCACATTTAGGCAATTATAAGAACTTTTCTGCATATTATTACCTATGAGGCACAATATACAGCAAAATGCAAAAATGAGGGGGAATATGGCTATGGAAGAACAAGCTACACCAAAAAAGTCATTGTTACGAAAGCTTAACGATATTATAGAAAAGCAACTGGATACAAACCTGCCTAACCTAGAGATACATATGATAGAGAACAAGCAAGTGGTGCTAGAGGGGATAAATGGCATAATAGAATATAGCCACAATACCGTTAGGCTGAGTGACGGTAAGCGCATAGTGTGTATAACAGGGCAGGAGCTGATGCTGTGTGGGCTTAGCACTGGGCGTGTAGTGGTAGAGGGCATAGTGAGCGGTGTTGAGTTAATGTGATAGTAGGGGTGATGTTGATGCTAAGATTAGTGCGCTGGGTGCGTGGTACAGTGAGTTTTTCTGTTTGTGGTGGGTATATAGAGCGGTTTATCAACCTGTGTGCAAAAGAGCATGTGCCCATATGGAATACCACACGTGTGCGTGGGACATTCTCCGCACAGACGACACTGAGTGCTAGCAAAAAGCTAAAAAAAATAGCTAGCAAAGCAGGTCTTGCGCTTACCATAAATAAAAGTACGGGGATACCGATATTAATACGCAAATACAGGTCGAGAAAAGGTGTGTTCATCGGTATAGTGCTGGCGCTACTGATACCTGTAGTGCTGAGTAATTTTGTGCTTAATATACGTGTAGTAGGGAACGAGATAGTGCCGACACACATAATACTGGATAGGCTAGCAGAGCTTGGTGTGCATATGGGTGCATGGCGTGGCAATATAGACGCAAGGAATGTGGAACGCCAAATAATAATAAGCGATGACAACATAACATGGGTTGCGGTGAACCTGCGTGGTGCAAATGCAGAGATAATAGTGAGGGAGAGAGCAGACCCGATAACACCACGGGACACTACAACACCACATAATATAATAGCAACACATGACGGATTTATAACATCGATGGAGGTGTTTGAGGGGCAGAAAATAGTGGGTGTGGGGGATAGTGTGCTCAAGGGTGAGTTGCTTGTAAGTGGGCTAATGCAAGATGTAAACCTAAAGGCACGCACTGTGTATGCAAGGGCAAAGATAATGGCACAGATAGAAGACACGGTAGAGATACAGGTACCATATGAGCAAATTACATATGAATACACAGGCTATGAGAGCAAAAAAACACTGAATATCTACTCACTTAGCATACCACTGGGTGGCACAGTGCCAGATGGTGACTATAAGTACGAGAGCGCAACTATGCCACTATATCTTATCGGCAATATACTACCTATAAACATAACAACCGAGCATTTTTTCCTTAGAGAAGAAAAGCGTGAGGTGATAGACGAGGAAAAAGCTATGGAAATAGGTATGGATAAGCTGTATAGATATGAAGAAAAGTTCTTTTTGCCAGACAGTGTTATTTCTCGTGATATAAACGGTGTTGATATTGGGGAGTGTTTTTTGGTGTATTGTGATTATTTTAGGAGCGAAGATATTGCGTATGAAATAGAAATATTGACGTCAAACTTTAGCGATTTGATGTGATAAAGAAATATTTTATGGCAAACACAACAAAAAACTGGGACAAAAACTATTAAAAACTTTCCAGTTTTTTTACTGGTATTTTTGCATAAAATATGTTATGATGACTGTGTAAATAGTATGCTAAATTGTTTCGGTTTGCCGAATTAACTACATTGTTGCATATAAACTGTAGAATGATAACAAAAAAGGGGGAATGAACAAATTATTGAGCAGATAATAAATTTTGACAGAATGGAACACGCTGTAGACTTGTTTGGCAGTTGTGATGAAAACATAAAGGTTATAGAGAGTGCCTATAAAGTAGCTATATTATTCCGTGGGACAGACATAAAGGTCACAGGAGACCCAGAAGATGTCCTAAAGGCTACACGTGCCTTGCAAAGCTTACTCACAATGGCAGGTCAGGGTCAGTCCATTAACGAGCAGAGTATTCGTTATACTATGGATATGGTAAATGACGGTAAAGAAAACGAGCTAAGTGTGCTGAACAAAGATGTTATTTGCATAACAGCAAACGGCAAACCACTAAAACCAAAAACTGTTGGTCAACGTAATTATATAAATTTGATAACGAAGAATACTATTGTTATGGGTATTGGTCCTGCTGGAACGGGTAAAACTTACCTTGCTGTTGCTATGGCTGTTAAAGCATTTAGAGCGCACGAGGTTAACCGTATTATTTTGACGCGCCCTGCTGTAGAAGCAGGTGAGAAACTTGGTTTTTTACCAGGTGACTTGCAACATAAAGTAGACCCATATTTACGACCACTATATGATGCACTTTTTGATATGCTTGGTGCAGAAAACTTTGCAAGGTATCAGGAACGTGGCAATATAGAGGTAGCACCACTGGCGTATATGCGTGGTAGAACACTAGATGATAGTTTTATTATCTTGGACGAGGCACAGAACACAACACGTGAGCAGATGAAAATGTTCCTTACACGTCTGGGCTTTAATTCTAAGATAGTTATTACAGGCGACGTAACGCAGATAGACTTGCCAACGGATAAAAAGTCGGGACTAGTAGATGCAGCAAAAGTGCTAAAAGGCATAAAAGATATTGCTATCTGCCAGTTTACCGAAAAGGACGTAGTACGTCACCGTTTGGTACAGGATATAGTAAAGGCTTATGATACATATTATTCAAAAAAATGAGTCTGACAGATTTTTAAGAAGTTATTATTACATATAAATGAGCTGTGCTTGTTTATGCGTTTATTTACGCTCTTTTCCATTAAACTCTGCAGTGGTAAGGGCTAAAATATTAATATAGGAGTATGGTGATACCGAAGCAGAGCGGTAGAACGGAGCAAAAAATATGGATAAAATAAAAGTGCAAATATCAAATAGACAACAAGAGATAAAAATACCAGCAGGGATACGTATGCTTATACGTCGTTGCTGCACAGCTGTCCTTAATCAAGAAAATTTTGAGGGTGGCGTAGAAGTTAGCGTAAGCTTTGTGGATAATAAGCAAATAGCAGAGCTGAATGCAGAGTATAGGAATAAGCCTATAGAAACAGACGTGCTGTCTTTCCCACTGGGGGAGAATGGCGTGTATGATGAAAACAAAGAAACAGGCGCAAAAATGCTTGGCGATATTGTTATTTCTGTGGAAAAAGCAATGACACAAGCAGAGATTTATGGCCACACACTACAGCGTGAGATTGGCTTTCTTACTGTTCACTCCATGCTACATTTGCTGGGTTATGACCACGAAGAAAAGGGTATAAATGCACGTATAATGCGCGAAACAGAGGAGATTATACTACAGGCACTTGGCCTTACTCGTGACGAGAGCTATATCACAAATGAATAACAAAAACACTATAAGGGGCTTGCTGAAAAGCTTTTACTATGCGTTCAGGGGGCTCCTTTCCTGTATAAAAAATGAACGTAATTTCCGTATACACCTAACAGCTTGTGCGTGGGTAGCTTTTTTCTGCCTGTGTGCAGGCCTAAATACTGTTCAGGTGGCTATAATGGCTATCTGTTGCGGTATAGTGCTAGTTGGTGAGCTTTTTAACACTGCAGCAGAGGAGTTAATAAACCTGATATCACCAGAGTACTCGCCACTTGCAGGCAGGATAAAAGACATCACGGCTGGTGCTGTGCTAGTAGCATCAGGACAAGCACTGGTGGTGGGGTATGCAATATTTGTGCCCACTGGCAAGTTCTTTGAGGTGCTGGAATATATGCTGTCATCACCACTGATAATAGCTGCCGCTGTGTTTTCGTGCATTGCAACTGTTTTGTTTATTTTTTGGGGACATATACTCGTCCCAGAGCTACAGCCGATAAAGCGAGATGACATATAGACCTGTACTTTCGCAGAATATAGCTTGAAAAAACTAACTGACACTTGATAAGTCACTAGCAATCAAACTAATATTATGCACAGCAGACTGCACTCGCTTAGCCGCAATATGTGCAGGAGCCTGTCGGCGCTGCCCGACCTCTTAACCATTCCTATGAAAGCCTAGCGGGATAGTCCGTAGTTTGTCCGTATACTCCACGTGGATAAATGTGCTGTTCATCAAGATTTTGTGCTGGTGTGGAGCAGTAGAATGGAGCATTATAATGTCCAATATAGATATAAATGATATACAAGAAAAATCGGCTTTTATAGCCATAGTTGGCAAGCCAAATGTGGGCAAGAGCTCACTGCTAAATAGAATAGTGGGCGAGAAAATAGCTATAGTTACAAACAAGCCACAGACTACACGTACACGCATAACAGGCGTGCTAACAGTGGATAATACACAGCTTGTTTTCCTGGACACACCAGGCTTTCACAAGCCAAAAACAGCGCTGAGCAGGCGTATGATGAAAGAGATTAACGAGAGTGTTTCTGACGTGGACCTAGCTGTTATGGTGGTAGAGCCAACAGGCGAGCTGACTATGGCAGAGGTAGCACTGATAGAGGACCTAAAAGCTAAGCGCCTAGATGCTATCGCTGTTGTGAATAAGATAGACACACTTGACGACAAAGCTGCAATGATGCCAAAAATGGCAAAACTGGCAGAGCTGTATGATTTCAAAGCTATTGTACCCGTGAGCGCACTAAAAGGCGATGGAGTACAGGACAATCTGCTAAAGCTATTTATAGATAGCGCAGAGGAGTCACCGCACTTTTTCCCAGATGACACACTAACAGACCAGCCAGAGCGTGTAATTTGTGGCGAGATAATACGTGAAAAACTACTGATAGAAATGCAACAAGAGATACCACATGGCGTGGCAGTGGTTATAGAAAAAATGCGTGAACGTGAGAACAACCCAATAATAGACCTAGAGGCGACTATATACTGCGAGAGAAAGAGCCACAAGGGCATGATAATAGGCAAGCAAGGCGCAATGCTAAAGAAAATAGCATCGTCTGCACGTAGAGATATAGAAGAATTTATGGGAATAAAAATAAATTTGCAGTGCTGGGTAAAAGTCCGTGAGGGCTGGCGTAACGAGGAAAGACAGATACAAAATTTCTTCAAATAACGACAAAATTTTATTCTTCCCTTGCTTTTCCACACATAAAGCACATCAAGATACATAAAATCATAACATATACTAATAGCAAATGTTTATTATGCTAGTACAAGGAGTGATATGTTATGGATAAGACGGAATACCTAGCTTGGGAAAAATTCAAAAAAACCGGCTCTGTAGAAGATTACTTAACCTACCGTATGGTGGTAGGCTACCAGAGAAAGACACCGTATGATACTGCCGAGCAATCACCCATGGAGCAGTACCCTACAGCAGGGCAAAATACCCCACCCATTACCTAAGACATCAGGAGGAGTGATAGTTTGCAGATATCTGATGACGCACTGGTTATAAGAGAAAAGCGACTGGAAGAAAAAGACAGGTTGCTAACGCTGCTTACAAAAAATCACGGTGTAATAACTGCATACGCAAAAGGAGCGACATCACTAAAAGGTGGTATGGTTTCCTCTACAGAGCTACTATGCTATTCACATTTCCAGCTTTTTACAAAGTCGGAAAGAGCATATGTAGATAAAGCAGAGAGCAATACCGTCTTTTTTGGTTTGCGTAAAGATATAGAGAAACTGTCGCTTGCTAGCTACTTTTGCCAGATATGTTGCGAGCTAATACACCAGCACGATAACTGCGAGTATTACCAAAGACTGATGCTAAACTGCTTGCATTATCTGGAAAAAGACAAGATGCCACCACAGCTAATAAAGTGCATATTCGAGCTACGTTGCCTAACTATTGCAGGCTATATGCCAGACCTAGTTGCTTGTACTGCGTGTGGAGATATGGGTAGCAGGATATTTTTCTCGCCTATTGGTGGCGTTATTTTTTGCGAAAAGTGCAAACCACAGTTAATAAATAATTACATGGAAATATCGGCGTCAGCATTATCTGCCATGCGCCATATTATATATAGCGACTTTGAAAAGCTATTTGCTTTTTCTATCTCACAGCAAAGCGTGGACGAGCTCTCTGGCATTTGCCGTGCATATACCATTGCACAGGTGGAAAAACTACTACCTGCACTTACATTTTACGAGAGCTTTGTTATACCACGGTGATTATTTTATCAAATTGTACCCAGTAAGGTGCAAAACAGGAAAAATAAAGTTTTGCACTTGTCTAAAATTATATTTACATAGGAGAACACGATGATTTACTTTAACTGCGATTACCTAGAGGGAGCACACCCAAAAATTATTGATAGCCTAGTGCGTACAAATATGGAACAGGCTGTTGGCTATAGTGAAGATGACTACTGCAAAAAAGCAAAGAGTCTTATAAAAAAAGCATGTGGTAGAGAAGATATAGATATTCATTTTTTTGTGGGTGGCACACAGGTCAATATGACTTTTATAAGCTCCTGCCTAAGATCATATCAGGGGGTAATATCGCCAACTACGGGGCATATCAATGTGCATGAGAGTGGTGCTATAGAAGCAACAGGTCACAAGGTTCTACCTATAAAAACAACCAGCTCTGGCAAGATTTTACCAGAAGATATCAAGGCATACTACCAGTCACACATCACAGACCCTGCATACGAGCATATAGTACAGCCCAAAATGGTGTATATATCAAACTCTACAGAGAATGGCGCAGTTTACACAAAGAGCGAGCTTGCAGCTATTAGCGCAGCGTGTAAAGAATGTGGACTGATACTATACCTTGATGGAGCAAGGCTGGGATATGCACTGTGCTCTCCGAAAAGCGACCTTACCCTAAATGATATTTGTGAGTACTGCGACGCTTTCTATATCGGTGGTACAAAGGTGGGTGCGCTGTTTGGTGAGGCACTGGTTATAACAAACCCCGCACTAAAAGAAGATTTTAGGTACATAATAAAACAGCGTGGTGCGCTATTGGCAAAGGGTCGTTTGCTGGGCTTGCAGTTTGCAGAGCTTTTTACAGATAACCTATATTTTGAGATATCACAGTCTGCAATAGACAATGCTATGCGCATTAATGACACACTGCTAGAGCTAGGTGTGGAGTTTGTGTGCGAGAGCGAGAGCAACCAGATTTTCCCCATACTCAGCAATGATATAATAGCGGAGATAAACAAAGACTTTGCGACAGAAACATGGACAAAAATAGATGAAAACACGACAGTAGTACGTTTTTGTACCAGCTGGGCAACAACTACAGAAAATGTAAATTTGTTGATTGAGAGATTGCGCACATTGCTAGCAGGTTGATTTTTGGTGGAAAATATTAGTAAACAGAAAACTGTTGTATATTATACACGATTTTCTGTGTATTTCGTTGTAAAAACATATGAAAATTTTGTTTTAATAAACCACATAATAAGGGTAGAAATATCATAAAAATATGTTATACTATACCTGTAAACATTTGTTACATATTATATGAATGTTAGAAATAGTAATATAATAAAACTTTGAGGAGATATATGATATGATTATGCCAACTTTTAAGATTGTAATGAGAGGCTACCAAAGAGATGAGGTAGAAAAATACATAACCCTTAGGGAGAGGGAACTAGAAACACGCATTAATGACCTGAGCAGCACTGCTGATGAGCTACGTGTGCTTAATCGTAGTCTGGAAAGTGGCTCTAAAGATATGAACGCTATTGCAGAAGAACTGCGCCAAAAGCTAATTAATAGCGAGGAGCAAATGGCTGCTAGCAGAAAAAAAGAGCGTGAAATGACAGCCGAAATAAACAGACTGCAAGAAGCACAGTCAGAGGCTGAGAGCACAATGAATAGCGACCAAATGCAGGATGAAATAGCAAACCTGCTAAGCGATGCACGCACAACTTGTGGTGAGCTGATAGAAGAAGCTGTGCGCCACCGCAATGAAATGATGGAAAAAACAAATGCAGAAGCACAAGAAAAACTTGCACAGGCACAGGCAGCGGCAGATGCTATACTGGAGCAGGCAAGTGCAAATGCACAAGAACTAACAGAGAGCATAAAAGCAGAAGCAGAGGCAACACTTGTCGATGCACGCGAGGCAGCAGATGCTATTATTTCTGATACAAGGCAAAAGGCTAATGATATGCTAGCTGAAGCAAGAGCAGACTCAGAAGACATCCAAAAGAGCGAAAATATCATAGCAGAAGCACAGGAAAAAGCTGTAGCGATAATGGATAAAGCAAGGAACCGTGCAGAAGAAATAGAAACAGAAATAGAGCAAGCACAGGAAACTGCAAAAGAAGAAGCTGCGGCTATACTTGCTAGCGCTAATGAGCGTGTAGCAGAGACAGTAGAAATGACAGAGAAAAGTGTAAAAGCAACTCTGGCAAAAGCAGACGAGCGTGCTGAAGAAAAAATGACACAGGCAGAAGCTCAATATGCAGAGATGCTAGAAAAAGCAAATGCTGACTGCCAAGCGATGCTAGAAGAAGCAACACTTAAACGTGATAAAGTGTACGAAGAAGCAAAACGTAAGTACAACCTAATAATTGACGAAGCAGTGAAAATAGCAAAAGAGACAGAAGAAGATGCAAAACAAAAAACTGCTGACATATATGGCGTTATACAGATGATGAACGACATGACACAGCAGATAAACGAGAAGTTTGGCAATATGGAGACACCACAGACAGAAACTGTAGGCTAATGCTATACGTAAAACTGCTATAAAAAGCACTTTTTTATGATAACTGAATAACTTTTATAAAGAGCGAAAAGTTAATGTAACTATTAATTTTACGCTCTTTTTGCTGGGAAAAAGAGATATAGCACAATAGCTTAACAAGAAAAAGGAGTAGAATATGCTTGCGATAGTAACAGGTGCATCACGTGGGATAGGTAGTGCGATAGCAAGAACGCTTGCTGGGCGTGGCTATGACATAGTGATAAACTACAATAACAGCAAAACCAGTGCAGTGTCACTGGCAAGCGAGATAGAAAAAGAATATGGTGTGAGAGCGACTGCATACAAATGTGATGTAGCTAGCAAAGACGAAGTAGAAGAAATGATAAGCTATGCCCACAAAACATTTGGCGAGATAGATGTGCTAGTAAACAACGCAGGTATAGCACAGCAAAAGTTATTTACAGATATTACAGATGATGACTGGGACAGAATATTTGCCACTAATGTACGTGGTACATTTCTATGTACGCGTGCTGTGGTGCCACATATGGTTCGCCGTAAATATGGGAGAATAGTAAATATTTCATCTATTTGGGGCATGGTGGGCGCATCTTGCGAGGTGCATTACTCGGCTAGCAAGGCAGCAATAATAGGCATGACAAAAGCACTAGCACAGGAGCTTGCACCATCTGGGATAACAGTAAACTGTGTAGCGCCAGGTGTCATAGAAACAGATATGAACAGCATATTGCCAGCAGAAACACTGGATATATTGAGAGAAGAAACCCCAGTGGGTAGGCTGGGTACAGTGGAGGACGTAGCACACGCTGTTGCTTTCCTTGCAGATAGGGAGAACAGCTTCATCACTGGGCAGGTTATAAGCCCAAATGGTGGCACAGTGGTGTAAACACCCGTTACTCCACAGACGGCTTTTAGTTGCAGATTAGCAAATATAATTATGCTGGTAGATTGTATTTTATTATACCACCAGCGGAATGGAATACAGTATGAAGAAATTTTTCTTTCGCAGACTTCTCTCTGCTATATGCGTAGCCACGATACTGCTAGGTAGTGTTGGCTGTAGCACGCAAACTACAAAGTACCAAACACAGTTTTTTGGTGTGTTTGATACTGTAGTACAAGTTGTAGGCTTTGCGAGAACAGAGCAGGAGTTCACCGAATATGTATCAACAGCACACGCACGCTTTTCTGAGCTGGATATGTTGTTTGATAGATTTACAGCATATGAGGGTGTAAATAACGTACATATGATAAACACAATGGCTGGCAAAGAGGCTGTAGTAGTAGAACAAGAACTGTTAGACTTGCTATTGCTGTGTAAAGACTGGCACAGCTATACATCTGGTAACACAAATATAGCAATGGGTAGCGTAACAGATATATGGCATGGATACATGGAGCTATACTCATTGGATAGCACAGCATCTACACTGCCACAGGAACAACTGCTACAGGAAGCAGGGATATATGCAGATATTGAGAATATTGTTATAGACAAGGAGAAATCCACCGTTTTCATCACCGATGAACACACGCAAATTGACTTGGGTGCAGTAGCTAAGGGCTATGCAACGCAGATAGTTGCAGACGAGCTATACGAGCAGGGTTTCCAGTCTTTTTTGATGAGTGCTGGTGGTAATGTGGTGGCGAAGGGTGCGCCCCAAGATGGCAGAGATAGCTGGAATATTGGTATACAAAACCCTTTTGCAGATGTGGACAACCCACAGTCAGCATCTATAAACCTAGTCAAGCTAACGGATATGTCGGTGGTGACAAGTGGCGATTATGAGCGTTTTTACATGGTGGGCGATAGACGTGTGCACCATATAATAGACCCAAAAACACTGTACCCAGCGGAGCATTACAGAGGGCTGACAGTTGTGCACGAAGATAGTGCTTTAGCAGATATGCTATCCACTGCTATGTTTTGCATGGACTATGAAACAGGCAGTGCATTTGCAAGTGAGCACGCGCTAAATGTAATATGGGTGATGCCGGACGGTGCAATTCACTACAGCGAGAGCATATTACCACTGCTGTCACGTAGCGATATTGTTCACGTAGATGACTATCACCTATTGAGCGAATAACACAGGTAACAAAACAGCTCTTTTTGGCATAATATGGACTATACAGCCCTAATTACTGCCGAAAGGAGCATTTTTTATGGAAAATCAAGCAAAAAGCAAATTTTTCTTAGGTGCACATTCATCACAGGGGTATGTGTTCCGTAGCGAGAATTTATGCGACATAACAAGTGGATATACACGGATAGGTATTGTAGCACCACTGGGTGTGGGTATGTCGGAGATTATTAGCGAGGTAACAAGAGCCACAGACGAGGTAGAAGAAATATACTCCCCACTTATGCCAAGCACACCACAGGCTATAGTATTGCACGAGGAAAAGATAGCGATAATGTCGTGTGATAACATACATAAATTTAGTACGCAGTATCCATGTATATGTGATAGGATTTATTCTGTGTATGACTGCATAGATAATAACACATTGCTGTCTTTCCGTGAGGATATAATACATCAACTGGACTTATGCGACAAGCTTAACAGACACTTGCGTAACTATTTGTATGCTATGGGCTCGCTTTCGTGGCAGATGAAAGAGATTATAGCGCCACATATCTTACAAAATAAAATTGATAGATATGCAGAGCGGTTTGTGTGTGATATATTGCCCAAGGCACGCAGAGAACAGCCAAAAGAGCAGATACGCCTGTTATCCTCGCTCAGTAGTGGTGACAATAAATTCATGGAAGAAACTGTGAGCGCGCTATGCACAAATATCTACTGTATATATGATGAAAGCGGGTTTGTATCAGCGAATATACTTAGCAAAATACGGAAGATAGCGCTGGAAAACAAGCATAATGTAACTACTTGCTATGCGCCACTGCACCCATATTCACAGATAGAGCATATCATTTTTCCAGAGATTGATGTAGCTATATGCACTGTGAAGAACAGAGATGATAGCAGTCTGACACCGTATCGCAATGTTAATATAGAACGTTTCCTTGATACTAGCGAGCTGAAAAAGCACAGGCAAAACCGAAAGTTCCTACAAAAGGTGAGCGAGGAGCTACAGCGGGAGGTTGCAGTCCTTGTTAATGAGATGTGCATGAGACAAGATAAGGTTCGTGAGTACTATAAGCTTGTACTTGACAAAGGCGATTTGATTAGCAAAATAGTGTTATTTATTAAGCAAAACTAGAGTAAACGTTTACATTTAACAATTTTGTAACATTTATAGTAGTGCAATTGTGTGTATAGTATGATATAATAACTCTCGGTAGGGCTATACGCTAGACGTTGTGCCATGCCAAAGAAGAAACTCATACTACAATGCGTTGTGCAATTTACTCTTATAATCGGCACAAGCGCCATGCCTGTGTCGGTTGTTTTTCTGCGCGTGATAGTATAGTTATCAGAAATAAAAAGGAGCATTTTTCTATGAACAACTCGGTAAAAAAATTATCTCTAAGCGCATTGTTTTTGGCACTAGGTCTGGTGCTACCATTCCTAACAGGTCAAATACCACAAATAGGCAGTATGCTATTGCCCATGCATATCCCAGTGCTTATCTGCGGTATAGTCTGTGGCTATAAATATGGTGGTATAGTCGGGCTTGTTCTGCCATTAATGCGCATGATGATATTTGGCATGCCACCATTCACAGTTGCACTTGCAATGACATTCGAGCTACTTGTATATGGACTGGTTATTGGTCTATGCTATGAAAAACTACCAAAGAAAAACATAAATGTTTATGCATCGTTGATTATTGCTATGATACTGGGGCGTATGGCTTGGGGTATCGCAACAATAATTATTCTGGGTGTGGCAGGTACTGCGTTCACATGGCCTATGTTCATTGCAGGAGCGGTTACAGGTGCTATCCCAGGTATCATTCTGCAAATTGTTATCATCCCACCAATAGTAATCTTGCTAAAAAAGATAGGGGCAATGCCAAATGACAAAGTTACAAAACCTGCTACTAGCACATGTTAGGCGATACCCACTCTCCACTGCTACAGATATTTTCAAGCTGATATACCAAAATGAGTTTGGTTGTGGGCATATGATAAGCGATGAAAATGCATCGCTTGCTATGCTGAATACAGAGCTAGAAGCTGTTGATGTAGCAAATGATGTTGACTATGTTGATATAGGCAATGGGCTATGTAGGCTGAATTTATCTGCTGTACGTAACCATGGATTATCTGCAACTACACTTAACAAGCTGTTCTTGCTGAGTACATCTGAGCCACGTGGCACAGTGGATAGCTTTGTGAAAAAAATTTATAGCATTATAGAGTTTGTGCGTGACAAGCATTATGCTTTTTCCTCGCGCGATATAGCGTATGAACTAGCTGTATGGCAAAGCTCTGGTATGCCGATTTTTAGACATAGTAGTGTTTACCGCAATACATATAAGCCTGCATACCGTGTGGTAGATGCTATGTATTGCAAGTATATCACACTTTTTTCAGAGATTGACCGCATGGCAATGCAAAACGGCAGTGTGACTGTGGCTATAGATGGCAACTGCTCTGCTGGTAAAAGCACGCTGGGTGCTCTGCTACAGCAAGTGTACGACTGCGAGCTGATATCTATGGACCATTTCTTTCTGCAACCAGAGCAACGCACGGAGCAACGCTTGGCAGAGGTTGGTGGCAATATAGACTATGAGCGCTTTACACAAGAAGTTATACAGCCACTAAAAGAGAACAAGCCGTTTGAGTACCAAAAATTTGACTGCTCCATAGGAGCGTTATCGGACAAAGTACAGGTTGGCAATGCTAGTATAACAGTGGTTGAGGGCTCGTACAGTATGCACCCAAAATTCCGTGATAGCTATGATATACGAGTTTTTCTTTCTGTTGACTATAGCGAACAACTAGAGAGAATACTGATACGTAATGGCGAAAAAATGCTACAGAATTTCAAAGACAAATGGATACCAATGGAGAATGAGTATTTTGAAAAGCTAGAAGTAGAAAGCCACTGCGATATAGTCATTAATACATCTAATAGATAAGAATAAAAATGAGCACCAACGGCTACACTGCCAGCGGTGCTCATTTTTTTGCGACTTACCTACAAGCTAGAATTTATCGTTTGCTACCTTGAGTTACTTACGCGGTAGTGTATGGCTTTATATAACACTACTCTGGAAAGCGACTGCTTTTCCTATAATGCGAATTTCATTTAGCTGCTCGCCGAAAAAACGCATTGCGGGGTAACGTGGGTTTTCTGAATACAGCGAAAGCTCGTCATTTTGCTTGTTGTAGTAAACACGCTTTAGCGTTGCCTCACTACCTATTATTACAGCTGCAATCTCTCCATCTTCTACCATCGGCTGCTCACGTATAAAGACAATATCTCCATCAAAAATCCGAGCACCAGTCATGCTATCGCCCTTTGCACGCAGACAAAAATCAGCCTGAATATCACTGCCAACTGTGATATATATATCATGCTGAACCTCGGTGAAAATTGGCTCACCACAGGCTATATTACCGATAAATGGTATTTTTATTGGCTGTATCTGGAGTAGGTTAGTACATGGCAAATCCTGCACACTGTCTATTTTCCAGTCCATTAGGTCATCTGGGGTAGTTTGCAGAACCTCTGCCAAAGCTTTTAGCTTGTCACCACGCATACAGTTAATGGTGCCATTTTCCCACTTTCTTACAGTGCTCTTACCCACGCCAACTGCTTTGCCGACTTCTTCAAGTGTCAAATTAAGTTGTTTTCTTAGCTCGTTAATCTTGTTAGAATTCATAATGATTCTCCGTTTCGCTATTGATGTTTAGTCTTTTTATTTATATGAAGTGTTGGTATAGAAAAAACACAGGAAAACAATATTACATCATTCGACATAATTCGACTTTCCTTTGTGCCTATTGTATCACAAAAGTTGCCTAAATGCAACATGTCTTTGTGTAAATGCGAAAAAGTTGCCTAAAAGGTACTTTTTGTATTGACAATATTTACCTAAAGTGTTATTATTATGGTGTCCTACAAGACACGAATTTACAATAAACTACAATGTAAACGTGCTTAAAGTGACAAAAACGAAGAAATGTGTCGTTAATGACACAAATATGAACGTATGTTTCACAAGGAGGGCAAAATGACACTGCTAGATATCGAAGAGATGGACACAATGATAAAACTTGATAAGGCAATGGCTTGGTTGAAAGACATAGAAAATATAGAGTCAAATCTCTTAGCTATACATGGCTATGGTATGAGCTCTTCTGCTATAGAGAGAAGCCAAAACCGCCTGTGCAACGCAAAAGTAGCTTTTACTGTGCTAGAGGTCGTGAAAAAAGACTGGTACAAGCAGATGCTACAAGAACGTGCAAAAAACAGACGCAGCAAGTATGAAGAAAAAGGGGGTTGCTGATGTGGGTGCAAAAGAATACCTAGGACAAGTACGCCAAATAAACTTATTCTCTGTGGCAATGCACGAGGAAATACAGGAGCTACGTGCACTTGCAGAGAATGCAACAAACAAAAAATATAGCAAGATGTGCAAAAATGGTAGAGTGGCAGACAGCGATATTGCTGAGATTAGCTCATATGAGGACAGGTACATAGAGCGACTAACAAAAATGTATAACCTTAAACATAGGATAGAGGAGCAGATAACAGTGCTGGACTCATACGACCATAAACTACTGCTAGTCTTGCGCTACCTAAGGCACAAAACATTTGAGGAAGTAGCAGAGGATATGGGCTATAGTATACAATGGGTGCACAGACTACATAAGCGTGCACTTGCAGAGTTCGAGGAAAAAAACGAGCTGACAAAGCAGGATAACAATTATCCTTGTCTTTAAAAAAAGAAACAAAATGAACCTTGTGCCACTGAGAAAGAGTAGCAAAAGGTTCATTGTTGTTTATAAACTTGTTTGCCACAAAAGGCAAAATTGTTAACCGTTACTCTGTGTAAAAACTATTTTTGCTCGTCAACTTCGGCAGTTATATTTGCAGATGGGTTACCCATACCCAGTTTTTTTGGTTTTGCTGTTTTGCGCAGTTGTTCTGCATTTTGTGTTACAAGAGCTGCTATTTCCTCGCACAATACAGTGTTTTCCTTGAATAGCTGTTTCACCTTGTCCCTACCTTGCCCCAGCCTTGTTTCGCCATAGCTAAACCAAGAGCCACTCTTGTTTACTATCTCAAGAGCCACAGCCATATCTAACACTTCGCCCTCGCGTGAGATACCCTCGCCATACATTATATCAAACTCAGCTTCTTTGAATGGTGGCGCAACTTTGTTTTTTACAACTTTTACACGTGTGCGCTTACCAATGCTCTCAGTGCCATTCTTTAGCTGCTCAGAGCCACGTACATCAAGACGTACAGAAGAATAGAACTTAAGTGCTCTACCACCGGGTGTTGTTTCTGGGTTACCGTATGATACACCTATTTTCTCACGTAGCTGGTTGATAAAGATTACCATACAGCTACTCTTGGATACTGCACCAGTTAGTTTGCGTAGTGCTTGTGACATCAACCTTGCTTGCAGACCAACGTGGCTATCGCCCATTTCACCCTCTATCTCTGCTTTTGTAACCATAGCAGCAACGGAGTCTACAACTACTACATCAACAGCACCAGAGCGCACAAGAGCCTCGCATATTTCTAGCGCTTGCTCGCCTGTGTCCGGCTGTGATACTAGCAAAGAATCTATATCCACGCCCAATGCTTTTGCATATACTGGGTCCAGTGCGTGCTCTACATCTATAAATACAGCCTCGCCACCAGCTTTTTGTGCTTGTGCAGCAACGTGTAGTGCAACAGTAGTTTTACCAGAGCTCTCAGGCCCGTATATTTCTACTATTCTACCACGTGGCAAGCCACCAATACCCAGTGCAAGGTCCAGTGAAAGTGAGCCTGTAGAAATAGCTTCTACATTCATAGTAGCATTTTGACCTAGTTTCATTACTGCGCCTTTGCCGTATTGTTTTTCTAGCTGATTAAGTGCGGTTTCTAGTGCTTTTTTTCTCTCCGACACTGCTGTATCAACCTTTTTCTTATCTTCTGCCATTGTTACCGCCTTTCTGCTTGTTAGCAGGTTATTTTACTGGCAATAGTGTTTGATTGCCAACATATTATTAACACGAAAATCTAATTAACAATCACATTATAATACAAAGATAACTGTTTTTCAATAGAAAAAAGCCAAAAAAACAAAAAAACACGAACTTTTGTTTGTTTGCACAACAAAATTATAATTACTTCGGTACACTTTATTAACATTCTTGCTGAAAATTTATGAAAACTGAAAATTTACTCTTTCCTTTTGCTCATTTTGGTGGTATAGTATTATATGTTGATTGTTATTATGAAAATCTAGGTATATATTTAGATTTTCTCTAGCCTTGCACATGGGTGTTGTAGTTATATTGTATAGCTCGTAGTGTGCCACCGATGTATATTTCTCGGTGATAAGATATTTCACGCAAAGCGTGTTTATCTCCGCAAAGTGTGGTGGAATGGAGTAGTAATTTATGAAAAGAGAAAAATCCTGCGGGGCATTAGTTTTCCGCAAAACAGAGGCCTCTTATGACCTCATACTTATAAAGCACAGGTTTGGTGGGCACTGGTCGTTCCCAAAAGGGCACGTAGAGGCAGGGGAGAATGAATATCAAACTGCTATACGTGAAGTAAAAGAAGAAACAGGTGTGCCCATCCGCATATTGTCTGGGTTCCGTGAGAGTGTAGAGTACTTTCCGCGTCCAGGTGTAAAAAAGCAGGTGGTATATTTCCTAGCAAAGGCGCTAGAGGAAGCACTTGTGCCACAGGAAGAAGAAATAAGCGAGATACGCTGGGTGCCCATAGATATGGCGGCAGATATGGTGATATTTTCCAATGACAAGCGCCTTATACGTCTAGCAAAACGCAGACTGGGGCTATCTGGTGGGCGTTCGTCGAATTATTCTTATCGCAAGAATGCACCACCAAAGAAAAAGCCAACACAGGTATAAATCTATGGTGTTTGGCGATAACAAGGTGAGCTACTAAATATTAATATTGAACACAACCATAAAAGGAGCATTTTATGATCTTTGAAAACACCAAGGGGAACAAATCTCTGTTTTTTCTTGATAAATTCAATGGGAACCCAGTTAGGCTGATAGCACTTAGCTTTATTGGGGTTATACTGGTGGGGACACTGTTACTTATGCTACCTGCTAGTGCAAAATCAGGCGAATTTACACCATTTACAGATGCACTATTTACTGCAACATCTGCTACTTGTGTTACGGGGCTTGTGGTGTACGATACATACACGCACTGGACATTCTTGGGGCAGCTAGTTATACTTGTGCTTATACAGATAGGCGGTCTGGGGCTTGTTACACTTACTAGCTTCTTTAGTGTTATGGTCGGCAGAAAGCTAGGTTTTCGTGGCATGGAGCTTGCAAAAGAATCAGTAAACACAGAGAGCTTTGCAGATGTTAAAAAGATGCTACATGCAGTTATTTCCTTTACATTTGCAATAGAGGCAGTGGGTGCTATATTGCTTGGGGCTGCATTTGTGCCCAAATATGGCACAGAGGGAATTTGGTTATCTATATTTCTTTCTATCTCTGCTTTTTGTAACGCAGGCTTTGACCTACTAGGGCGCGAGAGCGAGTTTATTTCGCTAATGAATTACTCGTCTGAGCCATATGTATATATGGTTATTTCCATGCTGATAATTTTTGGTGGTCTGGGCTTTATAGTATGGCGTGAGGTTGTACTATATCCCAAAACACATAACCTCAGCTTGCATACACGTGTGGTACTATGGATGACAGGTGTACTACTGGTGCTTGGCTTTGTCGTGTTTACTGTATTAGAGTGGAACAACCCAAACACCATGGGTGGAATGAGCGTTTTTGACAAGATTGGTGCTGGTTTCTTCCAGTCGGTGACAACCCGTACAGCTGGCTTTAATACTATAGACCAGGCAGGCATGACTGACCTTTCCAAGATGGTGACTATTACATTTATGTTTATAGGTGCATCACCTGCATCTACTGGTGGTGGTATTAAGACTACTACTATAGCAGTTATATTTATGACTATAATCTGCGCATATCGTGGTAGGGAAGATACCGTGATACTACGCCGTGTAGTAGATAAAAAAGCTGTTTACCGTGCGTTTGCGCTGTTCTTCTCTGCTATAACAATAGCAATAACGGCTTCACTAGTTCTTGGCTGGCAGTTATCAGGGGTTATTGATAACCCAATAGATATCGTCTATGAGGTAGTGTCTGCTATAGGCACTGTTGGTCTCTCCGTTGGCGTTACTGCTGAGTTCAATGAATTTACAAAACTGCTAATATCGATATGCATGTATATTGGCCGTGTTGGTCCACTAACTATGATAGTTTCGTTTATGTTCCGTTCTACACGCAACAAAGAGATTTTGCCACAGGGTAGAATTATAATAGGCTAACAGCAAAGGCTGTGACGAACATCTCGTCACAGCCTTTTTATGTGCACTGAACACAGTATATATAGCTATAATTTTTCGGCAAAAAAGCTCGCGCTATATCTAGCTGAACTGTAGTTAGAGCCACGATAATAAAGTGTACCATCACCATAATTCCAGTAATCGTCAGCATCTATATCTGCAAAAATCCGTACAGTGTCTGTGCTATACTCAAAACCATCGGCGGCAGACTCGACCATAATGGAGAGATAAGCTGGGCTGATAGCATCAATATAATTTATATCACTATCCAGTGCCCTAGTGGCTATCATCATAGCATATGTGGGAGAAGATATTATATGAGAGCCTTCGCTATCTAGCTCGAACGATACACTGTCTACATAGCCGTCAGTGGTGTTTATAGTCAGTGTTGGCAAAGATAAATCATAGGGGTCAAAATTTATAGAATTCGATACCTGCCTAAAAATGCCACTACTGTCTACATATATATCGTTTAAACCGATAACAGATGCAAAATGATTGCAGTTTTCTATGTATTCTTCCTTGGTGATATCGCCTGTATGCAGTGGTAGAAATAGTGTAAAATAAATCGCCACAGAAAGAGCAATCACGAGTAGCTCTATAAGTGGGTAGAGAATATACCTAATAGGAGATATCTTGTGTACCTCATAGGAAATCTCAAGGTCTACATCATATGTCATTGACTGCATGCGCTTAACCTTAAAATATGAGAGTATCAGTGTAATAAGCGATATTATAGGTATCTGAAAGCCAAGACCAGTGAGCAAAGCACGGTATGTACGCCTAACTGCAACAGCATAGCTGAGATTGTCGCCAGTGGAGGATAGCACACGTATCCCCAGTAGTGCCTTGCCAGGGGTAGTGCCAAATTTACTCAAGAAAAAAGGCTCTACAAATAGCATGAAAATCATTGTTGGCACAGTAAAAATAAAATACGAGGCAAAATCACTGACATTGGTAATGTTCACACGGAAAACCAAAACACAAAAGATATACACAATCATATGATACAAGATAAAATCCATAATCCTTGCGAAGTATCTGCGCCATGGATTAAGCCCATAATGTATAGTATAACCCAACATAATATACCCCCTAATGATGTTATTAAGATTATTATAACATAGTAGTACTTATTGTGTAAATAAAGAAGTGAAAATAATGTAAACTGTTGAATAAAGTTATTAGTAATCTCTTTTTTATGTGCAAAGTTTGCTTGTGTTTTTTATGAAAATTTGTTATAATCATAGGAGTGTCTTAGAGAAAATAAATTTTAATATAACAGATAGTCACTACACAATGTAAGTGGCGGAACGGAATTTTGATGAATACAGGGCTGAAAAAATGCTTATTTATAATGCTAGATATTGCAATTGCTATAGTGTGCGTGGGGGCTGCTGCCTTTTTACGCTTTGAGTTTAATATACCACCATACTACTACCAACCACTTCTTACATTCTTAGCTATAGTAACAAGCTTGACATTTGTGTTTAGCCTATCGCTAAAGTGTTACGATAGCGTGCTTGCATATTTTGGGTTTATAGAAGTTATAAAGCAGGGGCTGGTATGCGCATTTGCAGGCTCGTTTGTGCTAATACTCAAGATGATGGGAGTTTTTGGCTTTTCTGGCTCTATAACAATAATATACTGCGGGTTATTCTTCGTGATGTCCAGTGCTATACGCGGTGTGCCACGTGTCCAGCGATGGGTAAGGGCTGTTATTGCAGCAAAATATGGCGACTCAAAGCGTGTAATTATTATAGGTGCTGGCAAAACTGGCGCTATGATTGCAGAGCAGTTCTTAACACACAGGGAAGAGGGCTTTTACCCCATAGGTTTTGCAGACAATGATAAATCTAAGCATGGAATGAAAGTAGCTGGTGTAAAGGTTTTTGGTAGTGTGGATACTGTAACATACTATGCAAGCAAGCTAGAAGCTGATGAGATTTTGATTGTGCTACCATCTGCCGACGAGGGGCAAATAGCAGAGATATACGACACGGTTTCTAGTGCCAATATCCCCATAAAAATATTCCAGAGTGCAGTAGATGTAGATAATTTCAAGGCTGGTGACAAGAAAGCACTAAAAGAGGTTTCTATAGAGGACTTGCTGTTCCGTGAGCAAGTAGAGGTGGAAACTTCGCTAAATGAGAGCCTGATAAAAGACAAAGTAGTGCTAGTAACAGGTGGTGCAGGGTCGATAGGCTCTGAGCTATGCAGACAAGTGCTACGTAACAAGTGCAAAAAGCTAGTTATATATGATATTAACGAGAATGGCTTGTTTGATATAAACGAGGAGCTAAAGAACAAGTACAAAGACAGGTTTGTAAACTGTATTGGTTCTGTGCGTGATATCGCAAGGCTGGCTAGCATATTCGATACCTATAAGCCAGATATAGTGTTCCATGCTGCTGCACATAAGCATGTGCCAATGATGGAGATAAACCCAGTGGAGGCAGTGAAAAACAATATCTTCGGCACTACAAATATGCTAGAAACTGCTATCAAATATGGTGTGAAAAGGTTCATACTAATATCTACAGACAAGGCAGTAAACCCCACAAATGTTATGGGTGCGACAAAACGTGTTTGTGAGCTACTTGTAAAAGCGAATAGCAGCCGTGGTATGGAGTGCGTAGCCGTGCGTTTTGGCAATGTGCTAGGCTCTAATGGCTCTGCTGTGCCACTGTTCAAGAAACAGATTGCAGAGGGTGGGCCAGTCACTGTAACACACAAGGATATGACACGCTACTTTATGACTATAAAAGAGGCTGTATCACTGGTGTTGTCCGCTGGTGCATCGGCAAAAGGCTCTGAGCTATTTGTGCTAGATATGGGTAAGCCAGTAAAAATATATGACCTAGCTATTAACCTAATACGTCTTTCTGGGCTTGTGCCATTCAAGGATATAGAGATAGAGATAACAGGACTACGAGAGGGCGAGAAGATGTTCGAGGAGCTAAAGCTAGATAGCGAAATAGTGGACAAGACATCGCACAAAAAGATATTTATTATGCGTGACAATGGTGTGGATACAGATAAACTTGCAAGCGATGTAAAAGCGCTGGAGAGTGCCATAACAAAAGACGCTAGTGACATAGAGTTAAAAGAGCTATTACTAGGCATGCTACAGTAATATTTTGGCACAGAAAAATGTGTTTTTTCTCGACAAACCTGCATAAAATATTATAACAAAATATATTAAAAGCGGTGAAGATATGTACAGAAATTTTTTCAAGCCACTATTTGGTTTTACACTGGCGCTACTGGGAACAGTCATGCTATCTTGGCTATTTTTGGGCATTATTATTGCTATTAAGCTAGACTCCAAAGGACCTGTGTTTTTTAAGCAAAAGAGAGTGGGTAAGGACAAAAAACATTTTAATATACTAAAATTTAGGACAATGCGTATAGACACGCCAAAGGACTGCCCAACACATCTGCTAGATAACCCACAGATGTATATAACAAAGGTGGGTGCTTTTCTGCGCAAAACCTCGCTAGACGAGCTACCACAGCTATTTAATATACTGGCATTTCAGATGAGTATAGTAGGCCCAAGACCAGCACTGTGGAACCAGTACGACCTTATCGCAGAGCGTGACAAATACAATGCAAATGCATTAGTACCGGGAATTACAGGCTGGGCACAGATAAACGGCAGAGATGAGCTGGAAATACCTGTAAAAGCTGCGTTTGACGGCGAATATGTTGATAAAATTAACCTGTTTTTTGATATAAAGTGCATCTTGCTAACAGTGGTTAAGGTGCTGAAAAGTGATGGTGTAAAAGAGGGTAAAGGCTGATTTTATATTGACATAGACTACAGAGTAAAGGACGAACAAAAATGGAAAAAAATGCAAAGTTTATTGAAATGACGGAGACACCGATACATAGGCTCATACCAAAACTTGCAATCCCCACTATAGTGAGCATGCTCATAACGTCCATATATAGCATGGCAGATACATATTTTGTTAGCCAGCTAGATGACCCCTCGGCATCTGCTGCTGTTGGTATAATATTCTCGCTTACAACTATGATACAGACCATAGGTCTATCTACAGGTATCGGTGCTAGCAATGTAATATCTATATCGCTGGGGCAAAAAAATGTAGAGCGTGCAAAGGTGGTCATGGCTACTGCGTTTTTCTCTATATTATTTTTGGGTGCAGCCATAGCAGTACTTAGCGTTGTGTTTATAGACCCGCTGATATATGTGCTAGGTGCAACAGAAACCATAGCTCCATTTGCAAAGGAATATGCACTGTACATACTACTAGCGACACCTTTTATGGCTGCAAGTCTGGTGCTCAATGCCACACTGCGCGCACAGGGTAATGCATTTTATGCTATGATTGGTCTGACAACTGGTGGAATAATCAACATTATACTAGACCCCATATTTATATTCTGGTTTGATTTTGGTATAGCTGGTGCAGCAATTGCCACAGGTATCAGCCAAGTAATAAGTTTTTTTATTCTTCTTTGGCAGTGCAACTACAGGGAAAATTCTATCACAGTAGATATAAAGCATTTTACACCCAAGTTGCAGATATATAAAGAAATAATGGCAAAAGGTTCACCAACATTTTTCAGGACAGGCCTAGTAACAGTGGCGTCTATACTTATAAACATAGCAACAAGGCCATTTGGAGATTTTGCTATAGCGGCAGTGGGTATAATAAACAGGATAGTTATGTTTATGAATGCATTCCTTATAGGATATGGGCAGGGTTTTCAGCCTGTAGCAGGGTTCAATTTTGGTGCTAAGAAATATGGCAGAGTGGTAAAGGCGTATAATTTCTCGCTAAAAGTTGCTCTGGTGCTTACAGTGGCTACTGGTATATTTTGCTTTATATTTGCAGAAAATATTGTAATGCTGTTTAGAAAAGAAGAAGAAATAGTGATGATAGGCTCGCTTATGCTACGTCTGATGTGTGTTGTTTTGCCACTGCAATCAATATCCATCATCTCCAATATGCTAGTGCAGTCCATTGGATATAGTTTCAGGGCTACTATAATATCAATGTCCAGACAGGGTATTTTCTTGATACCACTGATACTCACATTGCCAAACGCTATTGGAATACTGGGTGTGCAGATATCACAACCTATATCCGAAGTTTGCTCCGTGGTGCTGTCATTTTCTATAGCAGTTAGCGTAATAAAAGATGTGAAAAGAAAAATGCTGGTGGAAGAAACCTCTGATTAAAATAATAGCTACTATGCAAAAAAAGGCTGTGACGAAAATGTCACAGCCTTTTGCAATGCACTCTGTAGTATCAAGACAAGGCGTTTACTATGCTTTTATAGTGCCTACCACGTTCCTCGAAGTTTTTGTAAAGGTCGAAACTTGCAGATGCAGGGGATAGCGTTATGATATCACCATCAAGTGCAGAGTTGCGCGCAGTGTCCACAGCCTCCTCCATTGTTGATGCGTGTAGTATAACTATGCCACTATCTGGGTAGTCGGCATGCTCTGTAACTGCTTTTTCTATCTTGTCTGCGGTAGCGCCCATTAGCACCAGTACCTTAACGCCTTTTAGCACCTCTGGTGCAAGTGGCTGGTATGGTATGTTCTTGTCATAGCCACCCATAATGGCAATGATTTTCCTACCGAATGCGTGTAAACCTGCTATTGTCCTTGTGGGGCTAGATGCTATGGAGTCATTGTAATACTTTACACCCTCTAGCTCACGTACAAACTCTATCCTATGCTCCACACCGCCGAACTCTACACCTACTTTTTTCATATTCTCAGGTGACACAAGCCCCCATGTGGCAGTGACAGCAGTGAGGAAGTTTTCAACATTATGTAGGCCTGGCAGTTTAATTTCATCAGCACGCATAACAGGCACAACACCGTCTCGGTCGCTGTGGTATATAATACCATCATCACCAAGGTATCCGCCAGCGTGCACGCTATGCCTACGAGAAAACAGCTCTAGCTTGCCACGGATATTTGGTATTAGCGCCATTGTGTCCTCGTTATCAGAGTTTAGCACGGTCTTTGAGCAACCGTTTTGGTGTAGTACTATATTTTTCTTAGCATCTATATAATCTTGCATATCCTTGTGCACATCAAGGTGGTTGGGGCTGATATTCGTAATAACAGCGATATCTGGGCTGTTGCGCATGGATATAAGCTGAAAGCTACTTAGCTCTATAACTGCGTAATCCTCCGCAGATACTTCCTCTATAATAGGCAGTAGTGCCCTACCGATATTACCACCTAGGTGCACTTTCTCGCCCTGTGCCTCCAAGAATTTTGCTATTAGCGTTGTCGTGGTAGTCTTACCGTCACTGCCTGTTACTGCAATTATCCTGCATGGGCATAGGTCAAAGAAAACCTCTAGCTCACTAGTAACAGCAACACCCATCAGGCGTGCGTGCTGTAGCTGTGGCATATTGTAGTACATACCTGGTGAGCGAAAAATAATATCAGCCTTGCAGATATCATCAAGGTGTGTGCCACCTAGTGAGAATTTTACGCCCAAGCCTGCAAACTCATCATATAGCTCGCCTAGTTCTTCTGCACTACGTTTTTCGTGCAATGTGACATCTAGCTTTTTCTGCGCAAACAGCCTTATTAGGTCGATATGGCTAACACCAGCACCAACTACAGCTATCTTTTTACCTTTTAATCTATCAAAAAAGAGAGAAACTCTTGTGTTCATCATCAATTACCTCCAAATTTATTCTACAACACAGTATATAGCATAGCACCGCAAATATCAATACTTTGATGTCGAAAATATAAATAATCTACACCACAAACTTGCCCACACGAGATGTGATTATCACTCTGTACAAATTATATCGGCAAT
>CAYJFF010000021.1:0-34277 GCA_964369345.1 uncultured Oscillospiraceae bacterium | reverse complement strand
AGTAGGTACTGTAACAGGTGCTGGTATATATCAGGGATACAATGTAATTTTCCTAGGTGATGATATGTATGCAGTGAGTGATATAATGGCTGTAGGCAGACTGCCAGCTATGACAGAAACACCAGAAGGTGAAGACACCAATACTGATACCGATGACGGAACAACAGAAACACCATAACAACTACAGTGGTAACTTTGCTACGCAAGAAAAGGGGAGGTGACAGTGGTGATTGACCACAGAATAAGGGCGTTAACAGATACACCGCTATCGTCGCTGAAAAACAACAACCCAGCACCTAGCACAGGTGGCGCAAATTTTGCAGAGATACTAAAACAGCGTGCAGAAGAAAGCGGTGAGAAACAAGTAGCTTTTTCTAAACACGCACTGGCAAGGGCAGAAGAACGTGGTGTAGAGATAACACCAACATTGCTAGATAAACTAACTACCTCTGTGGAGAAAGCAACTGAAAAAGGTGCAACCAATATACTGGCGATGGATAATAGCAAAGCATTTATTGTAAATGTCCCCAACTACAAAGTTATAACAACAATTTCCCAAGAAGAGATGAAAGAAAATATATTCACAAATATCGATGGCGCTGTATTCCTGTAAGGAAGATAGGCAGGACCGAAAGGATGCCTTTGTAAAATATCCTAATGATGTTTTACACTACATAGCAGTCGATAACATACCACACAGAATGTGGAATATCGTTTAGTTTAAGAAGGAGAATTCTTATGGCTTTAGCACCAGCAATGACATCCGGTATAGCCGGTCTTAAAACACATATGGACGCACTTACAGTAGTAGGTAATAACATAGCAAACGTAAACACAGCAGGCTACAAAGCAGCTCGTGTAACATTCCAAGAGAGTATATACAGCACCTCTAGCGCATCATCTGACGGTACAGCAACACTTGCTGGTATCAATGCAAAACAAACTGGTTATGGTAATACAGTAGCTACTATCGACCTTAATATGGGTAGCCAGTCTGTAACACCAACAGGTCTTGCAACAGACTGTGCTATCAGGGGTGAGGGTTTCTTCCTTGTAGGAACAAAGGACGGCGTATCCGCAGACTCCATAGACACTCTTAACCTATCCCGTTTGGGTAACTTCACATTTGATGCTGACGGATACCTAACAACAAAAGATGGTAATGTAGTATATGGTTTTGCTACAGCAAATGCTGCTTTTGACGCTACAGGTAACCCAATATCAACAACAGAGCCTGGTATTAATGGTAACACAGTGAGCACACAGCTAGTGCCAATACGTGCTCCGCTACGCATAACAGAGGAGTTCCTAACACTTAACCCAGCTTTTGCAACAGCAAACCCAGGGGTAGAGCCAAACGACGCACTATATCCTGGTGTTGATGGTGGTTTTAACTCCTATGGCACACTGGACGGCATAGATGAACTAGAGTCTATTGCATTCCAAGACTTGCAAATAGACAGTGCTGGTAGGATTGTTTGTACAAATGCTGTAACAACAGAACCAGTGGTAGTAGGTTATATTGCACTGGGTACAGTTGCAAACCCAAGTGCTCTTATGCACACAGAGGGACCATATTACAAAGCTATGGGTAATACAGGCGATATACTTGTAAGCTTTGCAGGTGGTACACCGGAGGGCGCGCCTACATCACTAAACAATGGTGAGGAAATAAATGGTGCTACTATAGACCTTGGTGGCGGTGCTTCTACACTTATGACAAGTTTTCTGGAAGATTCAGGCACAGACCTTGCAACCGAGTTCTCAAATATGATAATATATCAACGTGGATACCAAGCAAACACACGCATTATCTCTGTAACAGACACAATGCTAGAAGAGCTTGTAAATATTAAACGATAATAGACCCTTGCAAGGTGGGGGTAAGCGATTACCCCTATCTCTGCTAAATAATATGCTCTTGGTGTGAGTGGTTGAGAAAATAAATAAAATATGATATAGCCGATACTTGACGGCAGAAGGAGAGCATACGATGATAACTCTAAGAAAAATGAACAACGAGAAATTTTTGCTAAACCATAACCAAATAGAATATATAGAAATGATACCAGAGAGCAAAATAGTTATGATGAACCGTGACTATTACATAGTTCAGGACTCTGTAGAGCAGATAATTGAAAAAATAATGGAATATAACGCAAAGACTATGGATATAAACCGCAAAATTTCCATAAATAAACCTAGAAACTAATGTTGATAATAATTGACTGAAAATAAATGACGAGAAGGGACTATTGAAATGGGAAATATTTTATATTTAGTAGGTATACTATTGTCTTTTGCATTTACAGTTTTTGGTATTGTATCCACCATTGATGCAAATGGTATAGGTATCGATTTTAACAAGCTAGGCAACTTTTTTGATATCTCCAGCGTACTTATCGTTATCGGTGGTACACTATCTGTTGTTATAGCAAACTACCCCAAAGAAGTTAAATATTTTATAAAGCATATGTCCATCCTTATGAAATCCAAAGCGCATGACCCAATGTACTACGTAAACCAAATAACAGAGCTTGCATCTGTTGCTCGTAAAAATGGTTTGCTAGCGCTAGAGGAAATGGCTAATCAAGAAAAGGACCCGTTCTTCAAACAAGCTATTATGCTACTGGTTGATGCAAACGACCCCGACAAAGTTCGTTCTATACTACAAAACGATATGGAAAGAACCTGTGAACGACACCAAGTAGTTATAGGAATGTATGACAAGGGTGCGGGCGCTGCTCCAGCTTTTGGTATGATTGGTACACTGGTTGGTCTTATCAACATGCTACGTAACCTTGGTGGTGATGGTGGTATGGACTCGCTAGGTCCCGATATGTCTACTGCGATGCTGACAACATTCTACGGCTCGCTACTGGCGCACGTTGTGTTTACACCTATCAGTAGTAACCTTACAGCCAGGGACGAGGAAGAAGTGCTGTGTAGGCAAATAATAATAGAGGGCGTTATGTCCATACAATCTGGTGAAAACCCCAAGTTTGTTCGTGAAAACCTACTAATGTTCATCAACCAGAAAACACGTGAAAAAGTAGCAGAGGTTCCATCGGAAGGTGGCGGTAGTGCTGACAAAGGCTAACCCACTACATACATCACATAAGGAGGCAACACGATGAAGAAGAAAAAAAGTGGCGGCGGCGCCAATTGGATGGACACCTATGGTGACCTTGTAACATTGCTTATGTGTTTTTTCATATTGATGTACTCTATGTCATCGGTTAGTGAAGAAAAGTGGGCGGCTCTTGTACAGTCTTTTAACCCAGATGCTATATACACTGGCTCTGGCGACTTAATAGATGCCCCAGGTGATGTAGCACCAGAAAACCCAGAAGATATAACAGAACAGCAAAGCCAAGAGGCGCTAGATGAACTGTATGTTTCTATGAAAGAATATGTAGAGGCAGAAGGACTAAGCGACAACATTACCCTAACAAAGGGCAATGGCTATGTGTTTGTATCGTTTGATGATGCAGTGTTCTTTGCACCAAACCAGTATGACATACTGGCAGGTGGTCAGGAGATACTGGACGCTATGGCAGTTTCTCTAAGTAGTGCGTCTGAATATATAAACGAGGTAAGGGTGCTAGGGCACACAGCAAGCCTAAGCACTACAACACCGAACGAACCACTGGCAGATAGAATGCTTGCATCTAACCGTGCGACTGTAGTTACAGTATATTTGCAAGAAAAAGACGTGGTAGACCCCGCAAGGCTTGTCAGCGTGGGTTATGGAGAGTGGAGACCAATAGGTGATGAAACCTCCCCCGAAAGTATGGCCCAGAGTAGGCGTGTTGAACTAATTGTCAGCGGTTTTGACATTGGCTCGGACGCTATTGATGAAATAGATAAATATTATGCAATGCGTGAGGGCGAGGACTATACTGAGTAAAACATCGGGAGGAAATGATGTATTATACAAATAAAATGACTGTGGGAAGGAGGCGTGAGTATGGCAGAAGTATTATCGCAAAGCCAGATAGATGCGCTACTTAGTGCAGCACTGGGCGGTGGGGACACTGCCGATGCAAAGCCTGCGGAAACAAAACCAGAGGAAAAGTACCTAAAATACGACTTCTACAGTCCCAGAAAGTTTACTAAAGACCGACTAAAAATGATAAGAGGTATCTTTGATAACTACACTAGGATAATAAGTGCAAGGCTGAATGGTCTGCTGCATACCTCGTGCGAGATAGAAGTAGAATCTGTAGAGGAGCTAAGATACTACGAGTTTTCTAACGCTATCTCAGAGACAGAAATACTAACACTTATCGACCCCCAAATAGGCGGTGACCCATACGACGAACAACCCATTGTAGTTCACTTTTCTACTGAGATTATGCTTAGTATGATGGACAGACTTATGGGTGGTGCAGGCAATATCAATTCGAAAATCTCCAATGGCTATATATTTACATCGGTAGAGCTAAAACTATATGAGAATTTGGTGCTAGAGCTAATTTCTGTAATGGCTAGTAGCTGGGAAACTTATGTTGATGTAGGCTTTAACTTCAAAAGAGTAGAAACAAACCCCACATTAGTGCAGATTATCGGGCTGGATGAGGCAGTTGTGCTTGTTGGACTAAATATTGAGTTCCCCAACCATACAGGCAGGATGAATATATGTCTACCCGGTATGTTCTTAGTAGATGTCTTTAACAGGATAGCAGTGCTAAACCAAGTGGGCAGAGGCAGTGGAGAAGATAACTCCGATAATATTATGGATATCATCAAAGATTCGGAGCTTGAGATAATAGCCGAGCTTGGGCGTACGGAGCTAAAACTACGTGATGTAAATTACCTTAATGTTGGCGATGTGATAAATCTAAGTCGCTCGGTAGAAGACCCGATACATCTATATATCGGTGGTCGTCCGTGGTTTAGTGGAAAAGTGGGTATGTTCAACAATAATATGGCGATAAAAATAGGTGAGACTTATCAACAGGGAAGAGGGGATAGCTAGATTATGGGATTTAAAGAATTTAATGCAATGCAGCTTGATGCCATAGGCGAGATTATGAATATCAGTCTTGGGTCTTCTGCTACTGCTGTTTCCAATATGCTTAATCATAGAGTAGATATTACAACACCAACTGTTAGCTCATTAAAAGTAGAAGACTTTACTATTACAGGGCTAGAGCCAGCTATGGGTGTTGAGATACAATATGTTTCTGGAATATCGGGCAGTAATGTTATGCTACTTAAACGTGAAGATGTACGACTTATTGTTGGTATACTGCTAGGTAGCGAAATACCAGTAGAGGAGTTCGAGCTTAACGAGCTTGCTATCAGTGCAGTTTGTGAGGTTATGAACCAAATGATGGGTGCAGCATCTACAGCACTGTCGGATTTCTTGGGAAGAATGGTTAATATCTCCACACCACAGCCATTTACAGTGGACGACCTAGAAAAGTTTAAACAGCAATATTATGGCGAAGAATATGGCGGCCAAATGGTAGTCGTAAGGTTTGTGCTAAAGATTGACAAAGTGCTTGAGAGTGAGTTTGTAAATGTTATGTCGGCAGACCTTGCTCGTGAGCTTATCTCTGGCTTTGATATGGACTTTGGTGACGAAGAGCCAGTGGCAGCAGCACCAGCCCCAGAGCCATCAAACAAACCACTGAGCCAAGAAGAAATAGAAAGAATGATGGGTGGTGGAGCAGCCCCAGCCCCAGCTCCAGAGCCATCAAACAAACCACTGAGCCAAGAAGAAATAGAAAAAATGATGGGTGGCGGAGTAGCTCCAACCCCACCTCCAGCACCTGCCCCTGCACCAGTAGCACCACCACCAGCTGCAGAGGCACCACCAACAGCACCTGCCCCTGCACCAGTAGCACCACCACCAGCTGCAGAGGCACCACCAACAGCACCTCTACAGCAGTATCCAGGCTACCCAGGATACCCACCACAAGAGGGTGCACCTGCTGGGTATCCACCACCATATTATGGCTACTACCCACCAATGCCAGGTTATGGTATGCCACCACAGGGTGCGTACCACCAAGCGGCAGAGGCAAAAGTAATAGAAACAGCACCAGTACAAATGCCAGCTTTTGGTGCAGCGCCAAGCAGTACACAGCAGCAGCCAGATAACCTAGAGCTAATACTATCTGTTCCGCTAGAGGTTTCTGTAGAAATAGGTAGAGCAAGACGCAGAGTAGAAGAAATACTGACATTCTCAAAAGGCTCACTTGTAGTGCTAGATAAACTAGCAGGCGAGCAAGTAGACCTACTTGTAAATGGCCTGTGCGTAGCAAAAGGTGATGTTGTTGTTATTGATGATAACTTTGGTATCAGGATAACAGAAGTACTAAAACAACCAGGACTACTAGAGCTTGCTATGGGCAAGAAATAATAACATAATTTATTATGACATTTCATAATGAATATAAAACGGTGTACCGCTTACCGACGAAAAGCGAATATACGGCATATTATTAGTGCCTAAACTTTCAATTTAGAAATGGAGATTTGTTATGGCTAAAATACTTGTTGTTGACGATGCAGCTTTCATGAGAAAGGTAATAGTTGATTACTTGACAAAAAATGGTTTTTCCGATATCCACGAGGCTGTAGATGGCAAAGACGCTACAGAGAAATATTTTGTTCTTAACCCAGACCTAGTACTTATGGACATTACAATGCCCAATATGGACGGACTAGAAGCACTGAAATTTATCCGTGGTAAAGACTCAAATGCTAATATCGTTATGTGTTCTGCTATGGGTCAAGAAGCAATGGTTGTCGAGGCTGTTCAGGCTGGTATCAAAGACTTTATTGTAAAACCATTTAAAGAAGAAAGACTGATGAAAACAGTAACAGCAATTCTTGGCACACCATAAGCAATATGATAGAAGAACTACTGGGTATTCTTTGGGCGCTTATTGTCATTATAATAGTACTAGCACTGGCGTACTTATTTACAAAGCACGTAGTAGGCAGGGTGCCACTGGGTGTTTCGGGGCGTAAAAAACAGCATATGTCAGTGGTGGAGAGAATTGTAATAGGCAGGGACCAACAGATTTTGCTAGTGCGTGTAGGGAAAAAAATGTTTTTTCTGGGCGCAGCAGAGGGTGGTGTTACTTGCCTAAAAGAAATGAGCGACGAAGAATGGCAGACTTTATCTGACTCTGAAGATGATGCAGACGATACAGCTCCCATGGGTTTTAAGGAAGCTCTGCAAAAAGTAATGGAGCAAAGAAAACAAAAAGGGGGTGACTAATCGGTGGATAGCCTAATAAACGTAAATGGCGAAAATGTGCAAACGCTGGAGATACTGTTTTTTACAACGCTACTCACACTATTACCATCGTTAGTCATAATGATGACCTGCTTTACAAGGTACATCATATCTTTCTCTTTTCTGCGTTCTGCTATGGGCTTGCAGCAAAACCCACCCAATATGGTACTGATAGGCATGGCGTTGTTCCTTACAATGTTTACCATGGCACCAGTAATAGAACAAATAGAGGTTGAGGCGTACACACCATATACGGAGAGCCGGATATCACAGGAGGAGTTTTTAGAGCGTGCAGAAGTACCTATAAAGGAATTTATGCTACGTAATACAGACTCATCTTCGCTGGACTTGTTCTGTAGCTTGTCCGACATACCAACACCGGAGGGTGAGGCAGCAATGGAGCTACCATTAACTATAGTAGTACCGTCGTTTATGACAAGTGAGCTAAGCCGAGCATTCCAGATTGGTTTTTACCTGTACATACCATTTGTGCTTATAGATGTACTAGTAGCAACAACGCTTATGTCAATGGGTATGATTATGCTACCGCCATCTATGATATCAATGCCGTTTAAGCTACTGCTTTTTATATCGCTAAATGGCTGGGAGCTACTATTTACCACATTGGTACAAGGTTTTTCATAGGTAGGGGGGAGCTAGATGGAAACTGCAGATTTAATGCGTGAAGCGCTGGGAGTTGCACTGCGACTTGGCGCACCCTTGCTACTACTTAGTATGCTTATGGGTATAATAGTTGCACTTTTTCAGGCAGTTACACAGATACACGAACAATCGCTCTCTTTTATACTAAAGCTGATAGTGGTGATATCTGTACTAATAATAGGCGGTAACTGGATGATGGACACATTGCTGGACTTTTGCAGATACCTCTTTACACTTATGTGATGGGGAAATGATTTATGGACTGGACAGCGTTGTTTTTGTTTGAACTTATAGTAATGCGTATGTCTGGGTTTGTACTAATGAACCCGATATTCGGCAGGAGCAATATCCCAAGCTATGTAAAAGCAGGTATATCACTGGTGTTAGCTGTGTTTGTGTTCAGCATAAGCACCACTGCTGGTGTCACTGTGCAAGTACCAGAAAATCTGCTAGTTTTTATGCTAAAACTTGTGCTAGAGCTGGGCGTGGGCTTTGTTGTTGGGTTTGTGATGTGGCTGTTCTTTATGGCGGCACAGATGGGTGGCGAGGCTGTAGATATACAGATGGGTTTATCCATGGCGCAGACATATGATAGCAATAGTAACATTAATATGAGTGTTACATCATCTATACTAAATATCCTGTTTGTGCTTACATTCTTTGCGGCAAATGGGCACTACACACTTATCAGGCTACTGGTGGCATCGGCAGATATTTTACCGTTTGGTGCAGTCAGTATATCACCAGATGTATCCAGCGCTGTGGTAGAAGTTTTTATAGCGTGCATGCTACTGGCGATAAAACTTGTATTCCCTATACTAGCGGCAGAGTTACTGGGCGTTGTGGGTATGGGTATACTAATGAAAGCCATACCACAAATAAATGCCTTTGTTATCAATATGGAAATGAAAGTAGTTATAGGACTAACAATGCTTTTCTTCTTCCTAACCCCTATGACGGAGCTTTTGCTAGACATGGAAAGAACTATGCTGAACACAGTGGGGCAGATAATAGAGATACTGGCAATGTAAATATTTGCAATGCGTGTTATAAAGGGGGGATGAAAATTGGCTGATAGCGGACAAAAGACCGAAAGAGCGACCCCCAAAAAGCGGCGTGACGAACGTAAGAAAGGTAATATATTTACCAGTAAGGACGCAGTTTCTGTTGCAGTGCTGTTGTCGTCACTTTTCGTTTTGCGTATAACAGGCGGTGCAATAATAGAGCAAATATACTCACTAATGACCTACTGCATGGGGCTTGCAAGAGTAAAGACCGAGGGTGGCGTTAGCAATGACCTAGCAGGTATTACCTCCAAGGTGCTGTCTACGCTTGCGATATCAGTAGGGCCTATAATGCTAGTAGTTATTGTAGCTATTATAGGTGTAACATTTATGCAGACAAAGATGTTGTTTGCGTTTGATTCTATCAAGCCGAAGTTTGAGAAGATAAACCCGATAAAAGGCTTTCAGCGACTTTTTTCTTTGAGAAGTGTGGTAGAAGCACTAAAAGGCTTGCTGAAAATAACAGTGCTACTTGTGCTCATATATATGTCGATAACAGGCGCACTGCTAGATTTTTCTAAATATCTATACACAGATGTAACATCTGCTGGGGTGGATTTGTTTTACAAGATATTTACTATGGCTATGTGGATTTCTGTTGCGTATGTGGTGCTTGCTGGTGGCGACTTTGCATATCAGTGGTGGGACTACGAGCGACAGATGAAAATGTCCAAGCATGAGGTGAAAGAAGAGTACAAGCAAATGGAGGGTGACCCCAAGATAAAAGGCAAAATAAAAGAAATGCAGAGAAAACGGGCACAGTCGAGAATGATGCAACAAGTGCCAAATGCAGATGTAATCATAAAAAACCCAACCCACTACGCAGTAGCGCTAAGGTATAACCCAGAGGTGGACGCAGCACCTGTAGTGCTCGCAAAAGGTGTGGACTCACTGGCTTTGCGCATTATCGCTATCGGCGAGCAGAGCAATATTACGGTTGTGGAAAATATTCCGCTTGCTCGTGCACTATATGCAGCTACAGAGCTTAACCAAACTATACCACAGGAGCTTTACAATGCTGTTGCAGAAGTGCTTGTATACCTATATCGCATGGACGGCAAACTGAAATAACCCACAAGATAGGATGTAGAATTTATGAGAAAATTACTAAGCTTTGCAGTGCCACTTATGGTTGTTGTAATAGTGCTGTTCTTAATACTGCCATTACCAACCTTTTTGCTGGACGTGATGCTAGTTATAAATATATCGCTCTCTATAGTTATACTTATGATAACTATGAGCATATCAGAGGCACTGGAGTTTTCGATATTCCCGTCACTACTACTTATAACAACCTTGTTTAGGCTAGGTCTTAACGTTTCTTCCACTAGGCTTATCCTAGAGCACGGCTATGCAGGTAGCGTTATTGAGTCTTTTGGTAACTTGATAACACAGGGCAACATCGTCATAGGTGTTGTTATCTTCCTTATCATAGTACTTGTGCAGTTTATAGTTATTACCAAAGGTGCAGAGCGTGTATCCGAGGTTGCAGCAAGGTTTACACTAGATGCTATGCCAGGTAAACAAATGGCAATAGATGCAGACCTAAGCTCTGGGCTTATAGACGAGATGACAGCAAGAGTACGCAGGTCAAAAATACAAAAAGAAGCAGACTTTTACGGCGCTATGGATGGTGCCACCAAGATAGTAAAGGGCGACGCAATAATGTCGCTTATTATCACAGTTATTAACTTTATCGCTGGTGTTATTATTGGTATGGTGCAGGGCGGTGGCGACTTTGGCTCAGTGCTTAGCACATACTCCATAGTAACTATAGGTGATGGACTGGTATCTCAGTTACCAGCACTTATGATATCCACAGCAACAGGTATGATAGTTACACGTAGCGTATCCGAGGGCAGCCTGAATGCAGACGTGCTTTCACAGTTCAAGGCACAGCCAAGAGCTATTTCTGCTACAGGTATTATACTATTGATACTAGGCTTTATCCCAAACACACCAACTGTCCCACTGCTACTTGTCGGCACAGCGCTAACAGCAGGTGGTGTTGTTGGTAGCAGGCGCATGGAGCGTCAAAAAGAGCAAGAAAAAGAGCTTGCACAGGCACAGGAGCGCGCAGAGGAAAAACCAGCACTGTCCGAGCAAGATTATTATAAAGATATCAACAATGTCTATAGTCTGCTAAGTGTAGAGCCTATAGAGATGGAGTTTGGCTATAGCCTAATACCACTTGTTGATGAAAACAGTGGCGGTAAGCTGATAAACCGTATTATTATATTTAGGCGACAGTATGCACAGGATATGGGCTTTGTAATACCTTCTGTTAGGCTACACGATGGCACATCTCTGGGAACAAACCAGTATATTATAAAAATACGTGGCGAGGAAGTATCCCGTGGTGAGATACTTGTGGACTACTACCTAGCGCTAGAGCCACCAAACCCTGTGGGCACTGTAGATGGCATAGAAACTATAGAGCCAGCATATGGCATACCTGCACTGTGGATATTGCCAGAGCACAAAGAAATGGCAGAGATATATGGATATACAGTTATCACACCGCTGACAGTCATGCTTACTCATCTTTCCGAAACTGTCAAGAAACACGCATATGAGCTACTCAACCGTAGCGAGACAATGCAGTTAGTAGAAAACCTAAAACAATCTGCACCAGAGCTTGTGGCAGATGCAGTACCCAATATTGTGTCATATGCAAACCTAGAAAAAGTTTTGCGCAACTTGCTAAAAGAGGGTGTGCCGATAAAAGACCTTGCTGTTATACTAGAAACTATAGTAGAGGCAACAGCAACCACAAAAGACTGGGACATGATAAGCGAGCAGGTACGTGGTGCACTTAGCAGGACTATCACAAGGAAATTCTGTGAGGGTGGACAGCTACGTGTTGTTACACTGGATGCAGAAGTGGAGAAAAAGATACTTGCGGCACTAACAAAGAGCGAACAAGGCATATATCTGGCACTAAGCCCAGATATTATGCAGCAGATAGTGGGACAGTTGGGCGAGCTAAGGAAAAAATTCAGCGAGTTATCACAGACGCCAATCGTGCTTACAAGCCAGATTATCAGGCTATACCTAAGCCGGATGCTATCGCAGTTTTACCCAGATGTTGTTGTACTGTCGTTCAATGAAATAACTGGCAATGTACAGATACAAGCACTGGGAAATGTAGTGATGGAACCACAGGAGCAGAGAGCATAACACAAGAAATGTCTGAAGGAGGAATGTCTGATGCAAAAACAAAATACTGCGCTAGACTGCTACAGCATAGGCGAAGTAGACATTCTAAGTGAGGATATACAGAAACTAGATAGCACACAGCTACTGCATTTGTATAAAGAAACAGGCGACGAAAGCTATAAATGGGAGCTGGTTATCAGGAATAGCGACTATGTAAAGCGCATAGCAACGCAAACCTGTGGTATGTACAGCAAGTTTACACAGCTAGAAGATATCGTACACGAGGGTATTATAGTTTTGCTAAATGCTGTGGATAGATTTGATGTAACAAAAGATGTCAAGTTTGAAACATATGTATCCAAGCGACTGCGTGGTATGATAATTGACATAGCGAGAAAGCAGGACTGGGTACCACGACAGCTAAGACAAAAATCTATAAAAATAAACAAAGCTGTGGAGGATTTATCCAACAAGCTAGGCTATAAACCAAGCAATGACGAAATAGCCACACATCTAGGTGTTACACGTAGTGAATATGATGAAATGGTATCCGAAACAGCAGTAACAGGGCTGATGTCACTGGAAGCTATTATGGAAACTTATAACAACACTACATACAAGATGACAGCTATTAGTGGTGATGACGATGCGCCAGAAAAAGTATTTGAGGAAAAAGAGCTAAAGAGAATACTGAAAAATGGAGTAGAAACGCTCAGAGAAAACGAGCAAATGGTACTATCACTCTACTATGAAAAAGAGCTGACAATGAAAGAAATTGCACACGTTATGGGTATAAGCCCACCTAGAGTTTCCCAGCTACATAGCAGGGCAGTAGAACGCTTGCGCACTTATATGCAAGAGCTTATAGTTTGATTAATGAGGAGAGTAAACAATGACAAAAGGATTTTATAATTTAACCTCAGGCATGCTATCACAGAGCCGTAGACTTGATGTTGTAGCCAATAATATGGCAAATGTAAGTACATCTGGCTTTAAAGCAGAAACTTATGTGGACACAAGCTTCGAGGAGGTACTCATTAACCGCATAGGCAACAAAGAAAAAGATAATTATACAGAGCTTGGCGCTACAAGCACATATATACTTGCACCGTCAGAGCTTAGCGTAAATTTTAACTATGGCTCATATGATAATACAGGGCTAAACCTAGATTTTGCGATAACTGGCGATGGCTACTTTGCTGTAGAAACAGAGGACGGTGAGCAGTATACACGTGCTGGTAGTTTTACACTGGATGATGAAGGGTTCCTAACACTACCGGGGCATGGGCGTGTGCTAGATATAGACGAGGAAGAAATACAGCTACCTACTGATAATATAATTGCAGATGCTACTGGTACAATAAAAAATGCGGTAGATGGCACTGTATATGCACAGCTGGGCGTGTTTATATTTGAAGAACCAGCAGAGGACCTGATAAAAGCACCAAGTGGACTATTCGAGGCACAGGGTGGCCCAGACCTAGCAGAAAACCCCAAGGTTATGTGGCAGTGGGTGGAAAGCTCCAACGTAGATATGGTAAAAGAGATGACACAGCTATTAACAGCGCAGAGGGCACTACAGAGTGCATCACAGGTGCTGAAAATATATGACGGTGTAGTTAATAAAACTGCTACAGATGTGGGTAGAGTATAGTTTGAAAGAAAAATCATAAAGTAAGTATACAATATGTATTTTAGTTGATAAATATAACTTTTAGTTTTGTGGATTGCAAGGAATAAGGAGAAGTGTATTATGTTGCAAGGATTTTATGCTGCTGCTGTAGCGGCAGAACAACAAATGCAAAGAATGGGTGCGGTTGGTAATAATATTGCTAACGTAAACACACATGGCTTTAAGTCTAAACAACCAGCTTTTGAGGCTCTTATGTACAGTATGCTAACAGGTGCAGACGACGCAGAGCTACAAAAAGGTACAGGCTCACGAGTAGTTTCTACATCTACAGACTTTAGTGATGCATCGCTAGAGGCTACTGGTAGAGTGCTAGACTATAGTATTATAGGAGATGGATTTTTTGGGATAATGGACCCCGCAACAGAGGAGATAACATATACACGTGATGGCTCGTTTACATACTCTGTTTCTAGTGAGCAGTTTGATGCAGACGGCAACCCACTGATACATCTATCCGACGGTGAGGGTAATTACGTAGTAGATGCACAAAACCAGCCGATAGTAGTACAGGATACAGCAGCAAAGCACCCAGTAGGCATATTCACAATACAATACCTAGATGGGCTAGAGCATGTTTCTTCTAGCAGGTTTAGGGTTAATGAAACAAATGGTGCAGTGACTGCTATACAGACATCTAGTGTGGAAACAGGTATGCTAGAAAGCTCCAATGTTGACCTTGCTAATGAGTTTGTAAGAATGATAGAATCACAGAGAGCGTTTTCATACGCACTTAAAATGGTAACAACAGCGGACGAAATAGAAACCACTGTCAACAATCTTTCGACCTAAATAGCTTTGTTCTTTCCATAGATAATGCTATCAGTTCAGTTGAACAACAGCTACTAAAAATTAACGCAATTATGCAGATGGGAATGAAGTATGAAAAATTTTAATGAGCTAAATATGCTGGAGCTTGATGTAATGCGTGAAATAGCCAGCATTTGTACGGGAAACGCAGCAACATCACTATCGTCAATACTGGGGCAAAAAATAAAACTAATATCACCAAATGTGCACGTGCTAGATTTTACACAAGCTCGTGACCTAGTGGGTGAGCCAGAGGACGTAAGCTCGGCTGTACTTGCTGTGTTTGATGGTGAGATAAAGGGTATCATGCTTTCGTTACAGCAGCTAGAGTTTGTAAATGTGGTGCTAGAAAACCTTATGGGAAAAACAGTGACATCTTATGATGAGATTGATGAAATTGATAAATCTGCACTTCTTGAAGTCGGTAATATAATGATATCAACATTCATGAATGCACTAACTAGCTTTGTTAATATATCTGCCAAGCTGTCTGTGCCTGCATTTACAGTTGATATGCAGGGTGCACTTATGCAATCGCCCATGGCAATACTTGGTAGCCAGTCCGACCATGTTATGATAGTAACAGCAGAGCTAGTATGCGAGGGAAAAGTTATACCAGCAAAAATAACACTGCTACCAGATGTGAAATCGTTAAACTATTTGCTAGAAAAATTGGGTGTATTAAATGAATGATAATATAGTAGTAGGCATAGCTGATATGAAAATGGCACAGCACAAGGGAACGATTATAACACATGCACTTGGCTCGTGTATTGGCATTTGTTTGTACGACCCAATACTAAAACTCGGTGCAATGATACACATTATGCTACCTATTAATATAGAAACAGGGCGAAAATCACCTATGAAATATGCTGATACTGGTTTAGCAGAAACGCTTAATCAACTAAGAATAAAAGGTGTAACACCCGCACGTCTTACCGCTAAAATAGCAGGTGGCGCAAAAATGTTTGAAATAGCAGGGAGCACGATGGGCAATATAGGCCAGAGAAATATAGAAAGTGTTTTATTTATGCTCAAAAAGCATGGTATCAGGCTTGTTGGCAACCATACCGGTGGAACTACTGCAAGAACACTATCCATGGACGTTTCCACAGGAGATTGTTTTATACGTAGCTATGGTAAGCCAGAAATAAAATTTTGACAATCTCTTATTATAGAAAGGAGCAAGTGTTGTGAATAATAAAGGTACAGGTATTCTACTGGAAACAGGAACAAACGAAATCGAAATTTTGGAGTTTATAATTGATGGTAGCGTGTACGGTATTAATGTAGCTAAGGTTCGTGAGATAATCTCCTCTAAACCTGTGCGCTATATGCCACACTGCCACGAGGCAGTAGAGGGTGTTTTCAAGCCACGCGATATAGTCATTACAGTTATTAATCTGCCGAAGTACCTAAGTGGTATGGAACAGGAAAAATCAGAGAAAGATTTGTTTATCATCACAGGGTTTAACAAACTAAATATTGCTTTTCGTGTGCACAGCGTTGTGGGTATCAGCAGGATATCTTGGGAGCGTATACAAAAGCCAGATACTACTGTTTCTGGTGGTGGTGATGGCGTAATAACAGGTATAGCACAGGTAGCAGATAGACTGGTGAGCATACTGGACTTTGAGAAGATTGTAGCCGATATAGCGCCACAAACTACTATACAGATAAGCGAAGTAGACGCACTGGGTGTGCGTGCTAATAATGAGATACCTGTTTGGGTAGCAGAGGACTCAATATTGCTTTCACAAATGATAAAAACATCGCTTGTAAAGGCTGGCTACACAAATATAAAGATGTTTACAAATGGCGCAGAGCTATGGTCCGACCTTGAGAAACATAGGGATGCAGATGATATTAGAAAAGTGGTTTCGCTTATTATCACTGATATAGAGATGCCACAGATGGATGGACATAGGCTGACCAAACTAATAAAAACTGCTCCTGAGTTCAAGGCATTGCCTGTAATAATATTCTCGTCACTTATTAGTGAGGAGATGCGCAAAAAGGGCAAGGAGCTAGGCGCTAACGAGCAACTAAGTAAGCCGGAGATAGCACATCTTATCGGCATAATGGATAATCTACTGAATAATAAATAAAACGGGGGGCTTGGAGATGAGTAGTAAGCATATTGTACGTCAACCAATAAAGGATTCTGAGAGTAATATTATTGGATATGAGATACACTATCACGGTGACAACTCTGCATTTGGTGATGGTGGAGCAAACTCAAATGAATTTATGGCTGCAAACACTATCTACAATTTTTTGACAGCAAATACCAACAAACTGCTAAAAGGCGCACTGAATTTTATGACATTTACGAATACATTGCTCATGAAAAGGACACCTGCACTTTTTGGCAAAGACGAACTAGTTATACAGATTGATGATAGTGTTATAATACACCCACTTGCTATGTTTATGATAAAACAATATGCAAAAGAGGGTTATAAAATTGCAGTAAACCAGTTCCAGTTTGCACCTAGGTACCTTGCTATCATGGATACCATAGACTATATAAAAATGAGTGTACCACATATGGAGGATAGCTCTATTAAGCATATAGTAGAGATGGCAAGCAGTATGGGCAAAATATGTGTTGCTATGGATATAGACGATGAAGCGAACTATAACCGTGCTCTAAAGCTAGGTATAACCGTGCTAGAGGGTAACTATGTTGCGGATAAACTATCCGTAAAAGCACATAGTAGTGACTATTTGCACAGCAACTTTTTCCGTCTGGTTTCTGCTGTGACAAAAGATGACCCAGATGTAGAGGAGATAACAGATATTATATCTGTAGATGCTACACTGACATATGGTATACTGAAAATGGCAAATTCACTACATTTCTCTGTGAGGAAAAAAGTTAATTCTATAAAACAAGCTATAGTAACTGTGGGTCTAAACGAGCTTAAACAGTGGGTATATCTACTTAGCTTTAATATAGATGGCGAAGACTTTGACGCAGGCACAGAGGAGCTGTTGCGCATATCTCTGCGTAGGGCGATGTTCTGTAACAAACTTATGAACTTTGCAAGAGCAATGCCAATTAACAGGCAGGACGCATATCTAATGGGTATGTTCTCCACACTGCATTACTTGATAGATGCACCAATGGAAGAAATATTGGAGCAGCTACCTATTACTGTAGAAATCAAAGATGCACTGCTAAAGCAAGAGGGACGCGCTGGAATGTTGTATGGCCTGATACGTGCATATGAGCACGCTGACTGGACAGAGTGTGACAAGCTAGCAGAGGAGCTGGGTGTGCCTAGCGAAATACTAACAGATACATATTTTGCTTGTGTAGAGGAGCTAGAGGTGCTGTGGAATGAGCTAACAAACCAAGAACCTGTGGACCTAGACAACATCAAACTATAAAATAAGAGCTGTAGAATGAGGGATTATCTCAACTACAGCTCTCTTTTTTTGTTTTATTAGATTATTTATTTATTTTTAGCACAACGCCACTAGATGTAACATATTTACCACCACGGTATGCACAGAAAATATACTCTGGAACACCGTCTTTTAGCAGTAGTTGTGGTCGCTCAAAACGACCTTGTCTGGAGATGTTTGGTAGGTTTTCATCAAAGTACGATGGTGCATCAAGGTAAGAAACCTGTGGCTCTGACCAAGTTATACCGTCTACAGAGTTGATGTATAGCCCATATTCATGGTTGAAAACACCCATATCACGCATTACCATATGGTATTTGCCGTCTTGGTGCCATATATAGCCATCTTCTGTTTGTATTGTTTCGCCATATACAGAGTAGTCTATAACAGGGTTATTCTCGTTCTTAACATATGGTCCAGTTAGAGAGTCGGACTCTGCTATACCGTACTTTCTGTTGCCGTTAAATTTCTTTGCTGTGGCATTGCTCCAAGCCTTATAATATATTCTGTACTTACCATCAGGTGTTTTTGTAAAGGTAGGGTTTGATGTGCAGAAAGAGTCCCAATCTTCTTCATCACCAACATCAACCATTGGTGCATCGTCAGATACCCTTGTCCATGGGCCATATAGACTATCAGCCATTGCCATTCCAACACGCTTGGAATTAACTAGCTTGTGGAAGTATGGACGATACTCCTCCTGTGTCATTTCGCCTATTTCCTCCAGTGTTTTGTCAAACGCGTTACCATTGGAGCCCATGTATAGCATTATGTACTTTCCGTCAACTTCGTATACAGATGGGTTGTGTATGGACCAAGCGTCCCACTCTGTGCCACCTCTGCCAGTAAGAGCTACATCAACGTGCTTGAACTCGCCTTCGGCAGAGTCTGCCACTGCATGCCCAACTTCGCAAGCTGCAACCCAGCCCAGATGGTCGAACTTATTTTCCCAACGTGAGTAAAAAACGTGTACTTTGCCATCTTTGTCATATATTGGCGAGCAGCCCCACACATTATAGTCGGGGTCCTCTAGTATACGTCCGATAGGCTCTAGGCTTTTGCAAAAATCAGATATTACTTGCTCTGGTATTTTTTTCATACTGTAATACTCCATTCTGTTTTGTGTTAGTTTTATTTATAGTAAAAAAATAACTATCTTTCCTAAACATCAAAGAACTTTACTTTTGTATCTAGTTTCTCTGAGTATGCTTGTACAATATCAGCGTTATTTGTAGCAATGTTATCACACTCCCAAATATCAGCCTGCATATCATACAAAAGTTTCTCGCCTTGTCTAGTTTCTATATACTTGTAGCTGTTATCAACTATGCACCTAAATCCACTCTCTTTGTGATAAAGAGCGGAGGTTGCAAAATCTCTGTGGCTGGTTGTCTTGCCTTGTACAATATCAATAAGAGAAATAGAGTGCTCACAAGCATAATCTACACCAGCTATATCTGCAAATGTCTTTGTAAGGTCCTGTAGCTCTACTATAGAGCTATCAAACTCACCTATTCGCTGTGCATTTGGTAGCGCTACTATCATGGGGATATTCAGCGAGCCACGCAGTGCCACACCTTTGGAATATCTACCATGGTCACCTAGCATATCTCCGTGGTCGGCAGCGTATACTATAACAGTGTTTTCAAGCTCTCCGCGCTCTTTTACTAGGTCTATTAGTATACCGATATTCCTGTCGATATTTTCTATCATAGCAGCGTAATTTTTGCGTACTTCCTCATTGAGTGGGTCTGTATTATTTACTGCAAGCTCATAAGTCCTATTTTCTACAGTTTCTCTCATTCTTTTGGTAATATCAAACGGACTATGTGGCCCAGTAAAATTAACTTGTATAAACCAAGGCTCACCAACTGGTATATCGCTTATTAAATCTACCGCATTTTGTGTAAGCCAGTTATCACAGTAAAATTCATCTGCTAGAGGTGTGGTATGTGTCTTGTTTTTGCGCTCAAACATATCATCAAGATGTGTCTGCATTTGCTTGTTAGTGTCTAGGTGTTTCATATATGGGCCAGCAGGCTCACCACGCTGTTTTGTAAATCTTATGGCATCTAGTTTTCCTTCGTTGTCTATCGCTTTTGTAAATCCCCACGCTTTGCGTGTTTCGCTATCAAACCAGTTGCAGCTCTTTTTTTCTAGGTCAAACTTGCCAACACCGCATACTGCATAGCCGTTATTGCTAAGTGCACTGTATATTGTGGGCATATCTACTGGCATATCATAGCCATTGTTATATGTAGCACAGTTGGTGTAGTCGGTGCCTGTAGCAAGACAAGCTCTAGCAGGGGCGCACAGTGGTGACGGTGTTATAGCATTGAGAAATGTTACCCCACGCGACTGAATAAACTCAATATTTGGTAGTTTTAAGTCTAATTTTTGCATGCCCCACTGGGTAAAAATATCAGCTGTATATGGGAACCATTCTCGCCTGTGTTGGTCTGGGAAAAGAAACAAAATATTCGGTCTTTTCATTGATAGCCTCCTTTTTCGTATTTTTATTATTGAAAAATCGAAACGATATTGTTTTTATTATAAACTTATTTTATGGATTGTGCAATAGGTTTTTAGAAAAATAATAATAAAGAGATGTCATTCACAGAAAGTTATTATGTACACAATAATTAATCAATAATAATTACCTAAAAAAAACAATTTACAAAATTAAGGTATACTTGATTTGTAGTTTTGGTATACTAAAAAAACTGTAGAAATAAAGAAACGTTTCGTGTTCATAAAAACCGTTCATATATAAATTACACAAAAAATTATGTAATTAATATGGAATATTGCCAGTAAATTGTTGCTTATACTGAAAATTATTTTGAGTTTTTTGTGATTATTGTGTATTGATTGTTGGTGGTTTTGTGTTATATAATGGATACATGGTCGGCGAGAGAAAAACGTATCAGTTTTACCTTGTCGCTAAGATGTTATTTATCAATATACACAATCCATTTATTTTAGGAGGAAGAAAATGAAAAAGAACAATTTTAAGCGCACACTATCTCTTATCATTGCAGGTCTTATCACAATGTCTGCGTTTACAGCATGTGATACTACAGAGCCAACAAGCAGCACACCTTCCACTAACTCAAGTCAAGCTAGTTCCACACCAGCATCCGAGGGTCCAGATATGGACGGTGATGTAGTACTAAACGAACTAGGCGAGTTCCCAATAGTAGTTGGTGATAAAATCACTATCTCTGCTTTCACTGCTCCACAGCTTGTTCAAAACTCGGTATTCGAATATGAAGAAAATGATTTTACTAAGTATTTTGAAGACCTAACAAACATACATATCGATTGGACAACAGTATCTCAAGCAGATAAAGTTGCTAAACTTAATATTATGTTTGCTGGTGGCGACTACCAAGATGTTGTAATGGGTAGCTGGTGGAATGGCGCTGAGCTATATTCATATGGTAACCAAGGTTTCCTAATCCCACTAAATGAGTACTATGAGAACGACACATTCTACTATGATATAGTAAGAGAAGCAGCTTATGAAGCGGACATACTAACACCAGAGATTGAAGAAACAATGTACTCCCCAGATGGCAACATCTATGCTATGTACAAATTCGGTCAAGCTCTACACAGTGGTTACGCTAACCGTATGTGGATATATGAGCCATGGCTAGAGGCTGTTGATGCTGAAATGCCAACAACAACTGATGAGCTATATAATGTTCTAAAACTAATGGCTACAGAGGACCCTAATGGTAATGGTGTAGCTGATGAGGTTCCACTAGCTGGTTCTAAACAGGGTAGTGGTTGGAACACACAAATTCCTCTATGGATGTTCAACTCATTTATGTACTATGATAATGTAGAAAAAACATTCCTAACAGATGGCAAAGTAGAAACAGTTTATGACTATGAAGGTCTAAAAGAGGCTGTTACCTACATGAATATGCTTGTTGAAGAAGGCCTAATGCTAAGCGAGTCTTTCACACAAGATGTTAACGCACTAAAAACACTAACAGGCGAAGACAACAAAATAGCAGGTGTGGTACCTGGTGGTTCTATCGCTTCTTTCACTGCTATGGTTGATGGTGAAGAAGGTGACTGGGCTAACTGGACAGCACTAGACCCAGTTGCAGGCCCTGATGGTACTCAATACACTAAATGGTTCGTACCATACCCAGCTGGTATGATAAATATTACAAACCAATGTGAATACCCACGTGCAACATTTAGACTTTTCGATGCTCTATATGAGGAAGAAATCGGACACAATGCTAAATCTGGTATGCGTGGCGAGTACTGGGATTATGTAGAGGGTGAAGTAGCTATCAATGGTGAAGAAGCTATCTATAAACTATACGCTTCTTCTAACACAGGTACAACACAGGATACAAACTACACTTGGTCACAAATCGCAAACAATAACGAAATGCCAGGCTGGCACTCATACCAAGCTCTAAAAGGTGACTCTCCTGAGATTGATATGGAGTCTATCCTATACAACGCTGGTAATGCATACTCCGCATACAACCCAGGCTTTGATGTAATCGTTCCTCGTCTAACATTTGTTGATGAGTATGATGCAAAACTTGTTGTTGACTACAAAACAGCTCTAAACCAAGAGTTTGATATCTTTGTTGCAGATGCTATCGTTAATGGCGATATAGATGCAAAATGGGATGCATATATAGCTACAATACAGGCTATAGGTGTTGAAGATTATGAGGCACTACTACAAATGGCTTATGATGAGCAATACGGTGCATAACACTTAATAGAATAACCGATAATTGACAGGGCGGTAAATGTTTATCGTCCTGTTAATTGAAAAAATGGGAATTATAATCATTTTGTACAAAAAGATTGTTAACACACTAACAATCTGGAAGGAGCAACTATGGCATCTAAGGCGAAAAAAATAGAGCAGTCAGAGCTTACACACAAAAAACGTAGTTTTAGTTACATAATTCAGAGGTATTGGCAGTACTATCTATTACTACTTGTACCTGTGATTTACATAATTATTTTTAAATACGTGCCAATGTATGGTGTTCAGATTGCTTTTAAAAACTACCGTGCAGTTGACGGTATATGGGGTTCTGAGTGGAACGGTTTTACAAACATTATGCGTTTCTTTGAGAGAGGTGGCGCACTGGAAAAAATATGGAACACAATGTGGCTGTCTTTTTATGGACTAGTAGCAGGTTTTCCGTTCCCGATAATACTAGCACTTAGTCTTAACTATGTTAAGAACATCAAGTTCAAAAAAAGCGTGCAGATGATATCATACGCACCACACTTTATATCAACTGTTGTTATGGTTTCTGTTATTATGCAGTTTTTTGCAAGAACAGGTTTTGTAAACAATGTACGCAGTCTGTTCGACCTACAGCCATATGATTTCATGGCAAATATGGCACTGTTCGATGACTTGTATGTTTGGTCGGGTATATGGCAGAATGTTGGTTTTTCATCCATTCTGTACATTGGTGTACTTTCTAGTGTAGATTTTACACTGCATGAGGCAGCTATTGTTGATGGAGCAAATGTACTACAGCGTATGAGATATGTAGACCTACCATCACTTATGCCTACTGCTATAACAATGCTAATCCTAAACACAGGACAGATACTAAATGTTGGTTTTGAAAAAGTATTCCTACTACAAAACCCACTAAACTTGCCTGTATCAGAGATTATTAGTACATATGTGTACAAACAATCATTCACACAGAGCTTGCCCGACTTTGGCTACACAACAGCTATCGGCTTGTTCCAATCACTAGTTGGTTTTATATTGCTACTAAGTGTAAACAAAATAGCAAACAAAATAAACAACAGTGGTATATTCTAAGGGGGTGGAGTAGTAATGGCTATACGTGGCGAAACTAAAACGGACAGAATATTTTATACAGTGAATACTATTCTGCTTGTTATCTTTATGCTAGTTCTTTTAATTCCTGTTATTTTCATTGTGTCAGCATCTTTCAGCTCGGCTGAGGCTGTTGTAACAGGTAAAGTTTTTCTGTGGCCTGTAGAGCCAACCTTGGCAGGTTACGAGGGCGTTTTTAGAAATGATAGGGTAATAATGGGCTTTGGTAACTCTGCTCTGTACCTTGTTATTGATGTAATTATTGGTGTAACACTAACCCTAACAGCAGCTTTTCCACTTTCTATAGGACACCTACCAGGTAGAAAGTTCTTTACATTGTTCTTTACTTTTACAATGCTATTTAGTGGTGGTATGATACCAACATTTATGCTAGTAAGAGACTTGGGGCTACTAGATACTATCTGGGGTGTAACAGTGCCTGGCTCGCTATCAGTTTTCCATATAATTCTGGTACGGTCATACATTAAGAACAACTTACCAGAGGAGCTGTATGAAGCTGCATCTATGGACGGTTGTACCCCTATTAGGTACCTATGGCAGTTTGTAATACCACTATCCGGTGCTATTATAGCAGTTATTGCACTGTATGTTGCAGTAGCAAGCTGGAACGGCTGGTTCAATGCTATGCTATACCTAAGTGACAATACAATGTACCCATTGCAGATGGTTCTGCGTGAGATACTTATTATGAGCCAAGTGGACTACACCATGATGTCGCCAGATGAAATTCTCAAGGCGCAGGAAATGGCAGACTTGCTCAAATATTCGCTGATAGTTGTATCATCTACACCTATGATGGCTCTATATCCATTCATACAGAGATACTTTGTACGTGGTGTAATGGCTGGTGCAGTAAAAGGCTAATATTAAAAAATAATTTTTGCTTTGTTTTAAAACAGATAAAAAGAGACTACGAGTTTAGGTTACTCGTAGTCTTTTTTCTATCTGCTAAACAGTGCCTTTATATTTTTGTAGTCACCAAACACGACTATAACATCATCTTTTTGCAGTATCTCCTCACCTTTTAATATGCTCTTGGTTTCTGCATTTCTCTTTATAAGAATAAGCTGTATCATGTATTTTTCTTTAAGCCCAGAGTCTTTTAGCATTACATTCTCTAGCCCTGCTGGCATCTGCTCCAGACTTATCTCTGCCATTACATTGTCACCATATATATCAAGCAAGATGATGGGGTTTGCATTTTTGCCAAACATCATTTTTTTGCCAACTTTTTCAATAGTTCTATCAATATATCTTTTTACTACAGTCGAGCGATTAAACATCAAAATAAGTGCAACAGAGCAACCAACAACCACAGCAGAGCTCCACATATCATTGACTTCCGAGTGGCTTAGCGACATAAAAATATTAACAACGCTAGACATAATGATTACAGTAAAGAGATAGCCAAAGATTATAGTTAATTTGGCTATTTTACGCCGTATCCTAGAAGATGTTATAGCCTCGCTATCCTGCGTGGTAAAGCCACTGTTTGTTAGCATGGATATAACCTGAAAATGGGATTTATCATATGTAAGACCCGTTAAACGAAATAATATCGTGAAAATTTCAATAATTAGCATATAAATCAACGTGAGGACGAAAAAAAGCATAAGTGCAGATGTAATGCTCATATAAATCTCCAATCTCTATAATATGTTAGTGTGGTATGTTTAATGTTGTACTGTAGAGAAGTGTGTTACTATTATTGTAAACTTTATAAATAAATTTGTCAATCACTAGGAATGTAAAAATGGTGCAACACAGCAAAAAATCCACAGTGTATTTCTGTGGATTTTTTTAGCTATTCTACTGTAGTAGGTGGTACAGCAGTCTTGTCAAAACTAATTATGACCTTGAATAAGTCGCCGTCAATCTTGATATCCATTACTGCGCCCTGTGCGGTAGCAAGGCTCTGTGCTATTGATAGCCCCAGCCCATTGCCGTCTGTGTTGCGTGAGCTATCCCCACGTACAAAACGCTCCATTAGCTCGTCTGCGCTGATATTTAGCTGTGTGGCAGAGGTGTTTTTTATTATAATATTATATGCTGTGCAAGTTTCCTGTATATCGATGTAAACACGTGTGCCAGATAGTGAGTACTTGATAACATTGCTCATCACATTGTCAAATATCCGTTGCAAGTGCCTGCTATCTGCCATAACCATAGCGTGTGGTATATTAAGGCTTAGTAGCAGTTCTAGGCTATTCTCTGCCAGTTTTTCGTTGTATTCACCATCTATTTGCTGTGCTATAACACACAGGTCTGTTGCTTGCATATCTACACTGATATTACCAGTAGATATCTTAGATGCCTCTACCAAGTCCTGTATCAACTTGTTTAGCTTGTGGGATTGGCGCTCTAGCACCTCTGTGTACTCCTGTATATTCTCGTTGTCGCTTTCTTCTTTTTTTATCAGGTCTACATAGTTGATAATAGAAGTCAGCGGTGTTTTTATATCATGGGAAACGTTAGTGATAAGCTCTGTTTTTAGGCGTTCGCTCTTTAGCTTTTCATCTACTGCCACATTCATTCCATCACTTACTCGGTTTAGGTCGCCTGCAAAATCTAGGAAATCCATAAACATATACTTGGTGTCCACACCTGTGTCAAAATCACCACTAGCTATTAGTTTAGTGGCTTTGTGCAGTTTGGAAAATAGGTGGGAGAGCATTATTAGCAAGAAACATATTACAGGTACTTCTAGGACTGTGAAAAGCATAATGAACTCGATTTCAAAGCCGAACATAGCAAAGAGTATCAGACGTGCAAACTGCCAACCGAGATAAAAAAGCAGTGTTTTTACAACAAGGGGTGACTTTAGCACACCGGACGCAATAAACTTATATACGAACTTGCATACACGCCAAACAAAGCGACACACGATATAAACCAGTGTGTTTTTTAGCAAAGTGCGAGCTTTTATTCTCTTTACAATGCTGAAGAACACGATAGGCAATAAGATAAATGATATTATGACAAAGAAAGAGTCATTATAGTTTTGGTTTGAAAAAGAAACTGCTATAGATAAACAAATGATTGTTATGAGAGCGGCTACTTCCAGCGGTAGCTTATCAAATATATCTAGGTAAACTCCGTCATAGCCAAGCTTCCTGCCTGCCATAACTATCTGCACTATAAAGAAATATATGGTGAGCATAACAGCAGATATACCCAGTGGTAATATATAGTCATAGTATTGGGAAAGGAAATCCATTGCCATTATCTCAAACTCATTTGAATCGTATATACTATTTGCAAAATCTTGGGAAAGATAAAAGTGCATAGTGAGTACACCGCTGACAGTCGCGGTATTTTCTGCATAAGAATAGTTGACCTCAGAGACAAAGCTATTGACATAAGGTTCGTTATTATAATCAGAATATACTTTCTTGTCGCCATCATATGCCACAACGTATAGACCGTCATTGTAGCTGAAGTTTCGTACACCGTTGTCTGCATCGTAGTCATAGGCGATATGATACGCCTGTGAGGTTATGTTATTAAGCAGAGTATCTTCCATATAAACTTGCATAAACTCTGAATGACTAGGGTATTGCTCTCGCTCTACAGTATACGTCATTACGTAATATGCAAAACCAGCAAAAACGGACATACCAAGAAAGCCGAGAAAGAGAATAAAGTTAATTATCTTTGCCCATAGCCTGTAGGTTATTTTTGTCATTGTATTAAATCTCCTTGTATCTTTGTGTGCTTGCTACATAGCACTAGCTTTTTTGGCTCTGTAGCTTGTAGCCCTGCCCCCACACCACTTTTATATAGCGTGGCTCAGATGGGTTGAACTCTATCTTCTCACGCATATGGCGAATGTGTACAGCAACAGTGTTTTGTGCGCCTATGGGGTTGTCCGACCATATTGTTCTGTAGATATCTTCTGGGGAAAAAACTTTGTCTGGATTTTGGGAAAGAAGCTTTAGAATATCATACTCAGTGGGGGTTAGCTTTATAGGCTCATCATCAATAGTAACACTCTTGCTGTCATCGTCTATTACTATACCGCCGACCTTTATAATATTCTGTGTTACTATAGCAGAGCCTAGTCGCATATATCTACGCAGTTGTGATTTTACACGTGCAAGCACCTCTACAGGGTTGAATGGCTTAGTGATATAGTCGTCTGCACCAGCATTTAGCCCCATGATTTTGTCACTATCTTCGCTCTTGGCAGTTAGCAAAATAATGGGAATATTGCTTATCTCGCGTATTTTGTTCATAGCATCTATGCCGTTCATGACCGGCATCATTATGTCCATAATAGCAAGGTGTATATCCTCTTTTTGTATCACTTCTATTGCCTGTGCACCATTATAGGCTTTGAACACCACGTATTCACCCACACCGAGATATATTTCTAGTGCATTTACTATGTCCACTTCGTCATCGCATATCAGAATATTTAGCATTAAGCTACCTCCTAAGTCGTTACATATATTGTCGCATAAATGTGATTAAGATAAAAGTATCAAAGTTATTAAGATTTCATTAATAGTATTATTTTATCAAACAATGTTAATCCCTGTCAATAAAAAAGAACTTACCCAAATATAGGCACTTGCAAAAACAAGCTAGCACTATCTATGTTGATAATGCCAGCTATGTGGGTTTTGGTATATGTCTGTAATGGTGGTTTTGCTTTTTCAAAAATTAAAGAATGGAATACCAGCATATTCTTTTGGCATAGGAGTTTCGTAGTCTATCCAGCCCAAATCTTTTATTAAGTAGGCTTGCTCATTTGGAAAGAGAAACCTGTTCAAGTATAAAATAAAATGTGTTTGGTCAAAGTGATTTCTTTTCTTTACTATCATTTTTCTGTCAAGGCTGTTAATCATCCACTCATTTGCAAAATACTGGCAATAGTTCTCCAAATTATCTGCTACTTTATCTGGAACAGAGTACAAATATCTGTTGCTGTCAGCACTTAGAATAACTTTTTTCAAAAAACCACCTACCTTTATAAATGTTAGCAAGTATGGATAGCACGAGCATATTAATTTTATTGTGACTTGATACTTTGTACATATAACCTGTCAGCCTCGTTACTAAATACACAGGATAGATACTTGTAGTTTTCGCTATCTGTTATCTGCATTGTTAGTAAAAACTCTATACCACCGTCATCGATACAGGTTACAACATACATATCGTTGGTTTGCTGTATTGCAGTTACTGTTAGTGGCGAGCTACCTATACCAAAGAAAGTTAGGTATCTATATGCAGACTTTTCTTCGTCGTAATTATCTGCATTACGCAAAAAATCTGTGCTGACATCAAAATGCTGTGTAATATGAGCCTCCACCACGGTCTCTGGGATATATATTTCGCTAGCGCCCTCTACCTCCAAATATTGCTCTGCTAGGTTTTCGTAATCCTTATAGTAGACATTATACTCATAAAATTTATTCAGCCTGTTGGGGTCTAGCTGGTTTGGGTCGCTCCAGTCATCATACATTACACCTATTATGTGCAAATCTTCTACATAGTCATAGTAAAAATCTTCGTTATAAACTTCGTCCACTGTCCTAGTAGAGAGCGACAAGCTCAGCTGGTCACGCAGAGAGTCGTCAACCTCCCCATATAGGTAATATCCGTCCGAGAGTGTGAACTTAATCTCTGTGCTTGTGGTTTCTATCTGGTGTTTAGCGCTAAAGGACACCATGCGGTTCATAGCTGTATTATACACGCCAGCAAGCTTGCCTATAGCAGTTATTACGCTTTCATCCACGTAGTTAACATCGTGTATTAGCAGTTTTACTTCTTTTGAGTATTCGTCGTATGTATACGTGATTTCTGGGTAATAAAACTCAACAGTATTCAGCCCAGATATAGCCGCTGTATCAAAAACAAGTGTGGCGGTGCTGTTGTTCTCACTAGCAGAGGCAAGAGTAGTGCCCAGCACAGTTTGTCCACCTAGTGAATAGCTAACAGTTGTTTGGTTTATAGGAATTTCTTCTTTTGTCCAGCTATCACGTGCTATGTTATATAACTGGTAGTGTGGGAAATCACTAATACCCATCTCAGTAGGTGTACTTTCTACAAAAAAGCGCACATCTGAGCTTGTTACTTGTTGTAGAGCAAACCAAGCAGGTGCAGAAATATAGTGTGGTGCTTTGTGCGCATCATAAACAAATAGGTAGTACATACCAGTACCATAACTCATGGTATATGTAGCGCTACTTGTGCTCATATCAATAGATATTTCCCCAAAGTGAGAGATGTCCTTGCTTATATATGGCAGGCTATACAGATAATTAAGTGCATTTATATAGTCATAGTTAAACATGACATAGTCTGCGTAATATTCTTCTTCGTCCACAGTGGGTGTGTCTGTAACAGTAGTGGTATCTTCTTCTTCGTTCTGTGTTACAAGGTTTAAGTTTTCTTTGCTGTCTGTCAGTGCTGCTTTTTCACGCATACTGGTAATCTCTGCAAGTGCATATTCGGTGTAGGGTGGCAATGTCATAGCAAATGCAAGCAAAAATGCACAGAAGATTTTTAGTTTTTTCATAACGTTACACTCCTTTGGTATATTACATAACAAAAGTAAGTCTTATAGGCTAAATAAATGAAAATTTACATTCATAATGTAATTATAACATATATGGTTTTGTATTGCAATTTTTCATATTTCCGCATAATACAACATATAACTGTAGTAATTAACAAAATAATGAAGAAAGCGAGTGAGGATATGAAAAGATTTATAGGGCTGATAATATTTGCAGTAATGATAAGCAACATGGTGTTGCCAGTATCTGCTGTGGTTAATGGGGTGTATGTCGGCAGTGACGATAGTGGTAACAACATAATTAACACAACACTACAGCCGAGTAGTGAGTACTATTTCCCGCTACTAATAGGGGTGGAGGGACTACCTCTGCTACAAGCGACAAACGAGGATATGGCACGCAATCACCTAGTAGCATATATTGTGGACGATAATAATGGGCTAGAAACTGCCGAGATTATAGAAATGAACAACCTTGCATATTTATATGTTAAAACAGGCGCAGATGATAGCACTGAGGAAGTGAGTAGTAGAGTATGTGTGGAATACAAAAGCGTGGATAGCAGTGCAGATATAAAAGCAATACCGACTATAAGTGTTTCTTACAGTGCTATGTCGCAGGAGTATCTGGATAGCTTGCTACCTGGTGACATAGTGGAGATTGATAGCAAGACACCGCTGGTAACCAGTGAACAAATGGAAAAACTAGCAAAGCTAAACGACTATCAGCCTGTTACATTTGTGGGAGAGGGCTGGCGGTACGAGGCACAGGTAACAGAGAGTGGAGATATTAATTTTGCAATAGATAATGCGCAAGTGGAAAAAATAGTAGAGAACAACCCAGATAGCAAGTTAAGTTTTTTTAGTTTTTCTGCACAGCCTAGATTTTTGGTACATGGCAAGCTTGCTATAGACATTAGCGACATAATAGACGAGGTGGGCGAGGATTTCTACCTATATCGCTATGCATATAACAACCTCTATCCGCTAAAGTATGAGCACAGCCAAGATGTAAACGAGATAAGCATTAATACAAATCTGCTAGGTAGCTATGTTATAAGCTCCCAGCCACTGGAGATATAATTTTTGTAAAATATGTAATTATTTAATATTTTTGTGGTACACTTAAAGAAAAGGGTAACAACTTGAGAAAGGGTCGTGGATTTATGTGTACTGCGCTTAGCTTAGTTAATGGGGACTTTTATTTTGGTAGAAATATGGATATAGCATATTCATTCAGGGTAACAACTTGAGAAAGGGTCGTGGATTTATGTGTACTGCGCTTAGCTTAGTTAATGGGGACTTTTATTTTGGTAGAAATATGGACATAGCATATTCATTCTTGGAAAGGGTGGTTTTTACACCACGCAATTTTGCCTTTGCATACAAAAAGATGCCAAGCGTGGATACGCACTATGCTATGGTTGGTATGGCGTGCGTACAAGAGGGGTACCCACTATATGCAGAGGCTATAAATGAAAAAGGCTTGGGTATGGCAGGGCTGAATTTCCCAGAATATGCACATTATGCAGATATAGAGAGCGTAGACAAAGACAATATAACACCATATGAATTTATCCCGTGGATACTGGGTGGTTGCAAAGATATGGCAGAGGCAAAGCTTGCTGTAGAAAAGCTATCACTTATCGCAATACCATTTTCGCAGAGGATACCACTAGCGCCACTGCACTGGATAATATCGGACAAAACAGGCAGTATAGTTGTGGAACAAACATCAAGTGGACTAAAGATACACGACAACCCAACAGGTATTATGACAAATAACCCACAGTTCGATTTTCATATGACAAACCTTAGTAATTATCTGGGGTGTAGCCCATATGAGCCACAAAACCATATATATACAGCACCTATACCGTCTATTGGGCATGGTTTTGGCGGTGTAGGACTGCCGGGGGATAACTCCACTTGCTCACGCTTTGTACGTGCTGTTTTTGCCAAGGGTAACTCCGTGTTTGCGGGTGATTGCAGTGAGGGTGACAATATAGCACAGTTTTTCCATATACTAGAGAATGTTGCTGTGGTGCGTGGTGCAACAAGGCTGACTGACGGCACACCGGACTATACCACATATGCATCTTGTGCTAATGCAGATAAGGGTATATATTACTACAAGACATATGGCAATAGCCAGATAACAGCAGTCAAAATGCACGCACACAACCTAGATGATACTAATATCACAGAATACACGCTCATTACGGAACAGCAAATAAGATATCAGAACTGATAATTATTTGATATACACAGTGGTGGTATTTGCATCTAATAATGCACTGCAAAGATATACTTGATAGACACATGAGAATATGCTACAATAACATTGTACAGAACAAGATGCTAATCTTAGGAACAAAAATTGGTATTAAAAGGAGAAGTATAATGGGTTTTTTGGAAGCATTATTTGGCAAGAAGAAAAAAGCTAAAAGAACAGGGTCGACATCTAGCAGTGTATATGATGACAGGATATATTATGCAGCAGATGACCCAGATGACAATGATGATAGTGACGACGATTGTGACGACGATTGTGATTTTGACTGTGATGACTAATACCTAAAAAACAAATAGAGCCACATAGATAGCCAATGGATTTACCCAGAGCTACTATGTGGCTTTTACTTTTGCTAACATCAGCAATCTTGTATTCGCTTACCTTTATCGTCTGTAGCTACGTGCTCAAAACAAGCTCTCATTTTTTCTAGCGCCTTTTTTTCTATCCTACTAACATAGCTACGAGAAATCCCCATAGCACTTGCGACTTCTCGCTGGGTGAGTGGGAGTGCGTTGTTAAGCCCATAACGCATATTAATAATCTCTCTTTCTCGGTCGCTTAACTTAGTTTTGACATAACGGTGTAGCTTGCTATACTGCTCCTGTGAGTCTATAATCTCTACCATATCACATTCTTCTGACATTATATCACTTAGCGTCAGGCTGTTTCCGTCTATGTCGGTGTCGATAGGGTCACTAATAAACAGCTCACTAGCACTACGACGCTTAACCCTGAATGACATTAGTATTTCATTTTCTATTCTCACATAGTGGCTCAGGCTCTCCCTTTGGGGGAGCTGTCACGGAGTGACTGAGGGGGTTGCCCTCTCCGTCGACTTCGTCGCCACCTCTCCCGATAGGAGAGGCAAGAGCAGGTAGCTCCACATTGTCATCAACCGAACCGAATAGATAAATGTGTGCTTGCTCACCGTCCCAAATTATCTTTTTGACAAAAGTACGAAGCACCATTCTTTTTTGCTCTATACTCATATCATCAAAGGTAAATGCAAAGTTTGAAAGTAAATCTTTTAGCAAATCAAACTCGCTATCTGTCATTACATTTTGCGTTGTAATGTTTTCAAGCTCTGAAATGCTCTGCTCAATTGTTTTCAGTTCATCACTATCAGCATTTAGCTTTTTTAGTAGATGCACTTCGGCAGGTGTACCTATAGAATTTGTCACTGTGATAGTCAGTTTTTTAATGTCCTTTTCTTTATCTATCTTTAGCTTGTTAAGCCTTTCAAGCTGTGCTGAAACACTCTCGCTGTCGGTCTTGATTTCAGCCATTACCCTTTCAAGTTCAGCTAAAAACATTGATGGCTGGGTCGATAGCTTTTTAATTTCTTCACATACAAGCCTATCCAAGTCATTCCCGTTAGGGTTCTTCATTTTGCACCTTTGCATTTTGCTTTTTTCTTTCATCGTACAAAGGTAAGAATAGATAAATTCACCGTCAGCGTTCACTCTGCTTGACATTTTCGGACGCATATAGTCACCACAAGAGCAGTACAAAA
>CAYJFF010000020.1:29184-34374 GCA_964369345.1 uncultured Oscillospiraceae bacterium | reverse complement strand
TAACTCACAACACAACAACGAAGAAAGTATGAATAGAAGTAAAAAGGAGATTGTTATGAAAAAGACAACAAAAACACAGGAAATGGCATATATTGCCATAATGGCAGTGGTGATAGCAGCATGCGCATGGATTAGCATACCAACAAAACCACCCTTCACTATGCAAACTTTTGGCGTGTTTACAGCACTTGTGCTACTCGGTGGAAAAAAAGGTACACTATCAACAGTGGTGTACATACTGCTAGGAGCAGTGGGTCTACCTGTGTTTTCCAACGGTACTGGCGGGTTGGGCGTGTTGTTTGGTAGCACTGGTGGATACATAGTCGGCTTTGTGGTTATGGGGCTGATATACATGCTGGTAACATACTTCACAAAAGAAAAAGTATGGGGAATGGTGCTAGCGATGTTACTGGGGCAGAGTGCTTGTTATCTCTTTGGTACACTGTGGTTTGTGCAAGTCTACAGCGCACAAAATAGCAGTATCGGCATTGGCACAGCACTGATGATGTGCGTAGTTCCATACATCATACCAGATATAGTCAAGCTAGTAATGGCAGTAGCCATAGGCAGGGGAATAGGTAAAATTATTTTTAAGCAATAGTTTTTGCACATCTCATAATAATGTGATATACTGGTGAATATATCGTTGTATTAGAGGTGGAGAGATGGAAGTTACATTACTAAAATATGGAAAACTGCTATGCAACCCAAACTGGGAAGCAGACTGGCGTGATAATTTTCATCATAAAATATATTACTGTATCGCTGGCAGTGCGTACTACATACTGGGAGAAGAAAGAGTAAAGCTAGAAAAAGGTTGTTTTTATATCTTTCCTATTTTTTCTAGGTGTAGGATAGTGCACGATGCAAACGACCCGTTTGAAGTAATATGGGCACACATAAACACTAACCCACCACTGGGGAATACCATAACAAAAGTCAGCGCAAACAGTGGCTTTTATAAATACATAGCAGATGCATTAGAAACTGGTATGAGCAAGGGTGATGGCACTACAAAACACTTACTTGGGGCACTTATGGAGGCGTGTATTGCTGATGACATACTTGAGATATGTGCAGATGAGAGTATAGCGTGGGTGCTAAACTATATAAATAATAACATAGGCGAAAAGCTCACAAACGAGCAACTAAGTGCAAAGATATCATATAGCAAGAACCACTTTATTAATCTGTTTAAACAGCACACCACTATGTCGCCACATATGTATATAAAGCTGTTGCGACTAGAAAAAGCAAGAGCACATCTACAACAGGGCAAGACAGTGAAAGATACAGCGGTTTTGTGTGGCTTTTCCTCATCCAGTGCACTCAGCAGAGAGATAAAGCTACATTTTGGTGTATGTGCAAGTAGTTTATAAATATAGATATAATGTACGCATATTGTTTACATTTTTTACTTGACAAATATTAGCTACTCTGTTATTATTCTTTTAAGATAAGCGTATAGATTGGAGAACTTTTGCGGTTCTCCATTATCTAGAAAATATACTTAGTTAGTCAAACTAAATTATCTGTTATTGAATACTATGTAAAGAAAGTTGGTTGTAGGTTGAACGAATTTGAGAGCTGTATTAACGAAATTTTGGTCGATACATTCCAGTATATAACACAATATGAAGAAGTTTCGTTGCGTAACATACATACTGTTCCCGTGACAATAAACGAGGCACATATGATAGACGCTATTGCAAAAAAGCAAGATACAGCAACAGTTAGCGAGCTTGCACAGCAGCTAGGTGTTACAGTTCCTACAGCGACAGTAGCGGTAAAGAAACTAGAGAGCAAGGGCTTTATCACAAAGCACCCATGCCCAGATGACGGTAGGCGTTACACAATAAGCCTGACAGAAACTGGCAACCACATCAACCGTGTACACAGTATATTCCACCGTAGAATGGTGAACAACATCAGCCGTAAATTCACAGAAGAAGAAAGAGCAGTACTGCTACAGGCACTACAAAAACTGCGTGATTTCTTCAAAGACAGCGCAGAGAGCTGATTAATTTTGGGAAAATGGCGTAGTGACTGGTAATGCCCTGTGACTATAGCCTTTCTAACGCAAATAGCGTATAAATAAAAATAATGGAGGGCACCAAAATGCTAGAGAGAATTACAAAAATCATCAGAGAGTACAAAGACGACGAGACACTAGAAGTAGCAGCAGACACAACTTTCGAGGAGCTAGAGCTAGACTCCCTTGACACAGTTGAGCTTGGTATGAACCTAGAAGAAGAATTCGATGTAACTATCGAGATGAGCAAAGATATGAAAACTGTTGGTGATCTTATCGATGCTATCGAGAAAGCTGAATAATTTATTGCTTATGGCATATGTAGGTATGCTAGGACATAGGTTATAGCTTAGATTTTTGAGAACGGAAGTGATAGCAAGTGCTACTTAACTGATATGCACTGGCTATCGACTTCTATCTTTTATATTACGAGCTTTTTGGATTTATATGCTTTGGCAAAAAAGAAACGGAGATTGACATGATTAAAACAACATTATGTGAAATGCTTGGTATAGAGTACCCTATTTTTCAAGGCGCAATGGCGTGGATTGCAGACGGAGAGCTTGCAGCAGCAGTTTCTGAGGCTGGTGGTCTGGGAATTATAGCAGCTGGTAATGCACCTGCATCTTGGGTGGATGAACAAATAAAAGTTGCGAAAAGCCTAACAAAAAAACCGTTTGGTGTTAACGTTATGCTTATGAGCCCATTTGTAGAAGAAGTGGTAGAGGTAATAGCAAAAGAAAAAATAGCAGTTGTTACTACAGGTGCGGGAAACCCATCTAAATATATGAAAACATGGACAGAGGCAGGTGTAAAAGTTATCCCCGTTGTGCCATCTGTTGGTATAGCGAAACTAATGGAGCGTTGCGGTGCCTGTGCAGTAGTTGCAGAGGGTGGCGAGAGTGGCGGACACGTAGGTGATTTGAGCACTATGGCGCTTGTGCCACAGGTAGTGGATGCTGTTAATATACCTGTGCTAGCTGCTGGTGGTATAGCGGACGGACGTGGCATAGCTGCATCATTTATGCTTGGTGCTGTTGGCGTGCAAATAGGCACACGTTTCCTTGTAGCTACAGAGTGTAATGTACACGAAAATTACAAAGAAAAAGTACTAAAAGCAAAAGATATAGATACACTAGCAACAGGCAGAAGACTGGGTCACCCTGTACGTGTACTTAAAAATAATTTTGCGAGAGAACTATATACAAAAGAATATGATAGCACAGTAACAGATGAGGAGCTAGAGGAATTTGGTGCTGGTGCACTGCGTATTGCCGCTGTTGAGGGCGATATGAAACGTGGTAGCATCATGGCTGGACAAATAGCTGGTATGGTGCATAAAGAGCAACCTGCAAAAGAGATAATTGTAGAGATGTTCACAGAGGCAGAAGAAATACTGGGTGGTGCAAATAAATGGGTAAAATAGCATTTGTATTCGCAGGACAGGGCGCACAATATGTGGGCATGGGCAAAGATTTATATGATAATTCAGCTGCGGCAAAAGCTGTATTCGCACTAGCTGATGAGCGTATACAGAATATATGCTTTGAGGGACCAGTGGAGGAGCTAAACACTACTATTAACACACAGCCATGTATGTTCCTAAACGACCTTGCATGTGCTGTAGCACTAGAAGAAGCAGGCGTAAAACCAGAGGCTGTTGCAGGTTTCTCACTGGGTGAGGTAGCGGCTGTTACATATGCTGGCGTGTTTACAAACGAGCAAGGTTATGACTTTGTTTGCCACCGTGGTACAGTTATGCAAAAGGCGGCAGAGGAAAACCCAGGCACTATGTACGCAGTGCTAAAACTAAGTGCAGAGCAAGTTAGCGAGATTTGCACAAAGCTTGATAAAGCATACCCAGTAAACTACAACTGCCCAGGGCAGATAGTAGTAGCTTGTAGCAACGAAACATCTGACGAGCTTGCAAAAGCTATTGCAGAGGCTGGTGGCAGAGCGATGAAACTAGCTGTTAGTGGTGGTTTCCATAGTCCTTTTATGGATAGCGCGGCTGAGGGTGTTAGAACATATCTAGGCAATGTAAATACTAACAGCCCACGCATACCTGTATATGCAAACCTGACAGCAAGTGTATATACAGATGCAAAAGAGCTACTATCCAAACAAGTGAACAACCCTGTGCTATGGCAAGCAACTATAGAGAATATGATAGCAGATGGTTTTGATACATTTATAGAAGTAGGCGCTGGCAAAACACTGGCAGGTCTTATCAAAAAGACTAATAAAGGAGTTGCGATATACTCCGTTAGCGATACAGAAACTCTAAAATCTACAGTAGCGGAGGTTATGGGATGCTAAAAGGTAAAAAAGCGATAGTTACAGGTGGTTCTCGTGGTATAGGCAGTGCAATAGCGCTAGAGCTTGCAAAAGAGGGTGCAGATATAGCTGTTATATACTCTGGTAGCCAAGCAGGCGCAGAGGCTGTGTGTGCACAAGCTGCCGAGTATGGTGTTACTGCAAAAGCTTATAAATGCGATGTTGCAAACTTTGCACAGGTAAAAGAAGTTTGTGACACTATAGCAAAAGACCTAGGTGGCGTGGATATTCTTGTAAACAATGCTGGCATAACAAAGGATAACCTGATACTACGTATGAGCGAAGAAGATTTTGATGCAGTGCTTGATGTAAATCTAAAAGGTGCATTCAATTTTATTAAGCACCTATCACGCCCTATTATGAAATCATCTGCTGGTAGGATAATAAATATTGCATCTGTAAGTGGGCTAATGGGCAATGCAGGCCAAGTGAACTACGCAGCGTCAAAAGCAGGGCTTGTCGGACTTACAAAGTCAGTAGCAAAAGAGCTAGCAGCAAGAAAAGTTACTTGCAATGCTGTAGCACCTGGTTTTGTAGAAACTGATATGACAGCAGAGCTACCAGAGGCAGTGACCGAGTATGTGAATAAATCTGTGCCACTACGCCGTATGGGCAAGGTGGAGGAGATAGCTGGCCTAGTGGCGTTTTTAGCATCGGACAAAGCGTCTTACATCACTGGCGAGGTTATTCGTGCTGATGGCGGAATGTGCATGTAATCAATAGATTAAATAAAATTTTATGCTGATGTTGTGGGAGCGAGCCACTAGTCGGCGGAATGGAGTATTAGTTTGAAAGAAACTTTCTACAGACTTCCAACTATA
>CAYJFF010000020.1:0-29084 GCA_964369345.1 uncultured Oscillospiraceae bacterium | reverse complement strand
AAATTTTATGCTGATGTTGTGGGAGTGAGCCACTTGTCGGCGGAATGGAGTATTAGTTTGAAAGAAACTTTCTACAGACTTCCAACTATACAAAATTCAAACTAAAGCTATGCACAACAAGCTTTTTTGTTCCACTCAAAAACTTGTCTAATGTGCAATAATACTCTTGGTCATTCCTTGATTAATAATGACTAAGAGAACTAATTCAATTAAATTTTATGCTGATGTTGTGGGAGTGAGCCACTTGTCGGCGGAATGGAGTATTATCAATGAACATTAACGATATTAAGTCATTGGCTGAGATAGTTTCTGCTAATGGACTTACAAGACTGGATATAGAAGATGGCAAAATGAAAATCCGTATGGAGAAAGCTGTAGCAGGAGTAGCTGTGACAACAAGTGCAGTTACTGTCGCACCACAGGAAATACCACAAGCGACACCTGTTACTCTTGAAACTACTGCGGATAACTCAGTTAATTACAGCAATATGAAACAAGTTAAGTCCCCTATAGTAGGCGTGTTCTACTCTGCGGCGTCACCAGATGCAGAGCCATTTATATCCATTGGCGACAATGTGAAAAAAGGCGATGTGCTATGTATAGTTGAGGCTATGAAGCTAATGACAGAGATTACAGCTGAGGTAGATGGAGAAGTAGCTGATATCTGTGTGAAAAATGGCGATATAGTTGAGTTTGGTCAAGTGCTTTTCAAATTGATATAGTGCTTAATAGTAATTTGTTTACTACTATTTGTGCCGTATAATCGGCGGAATGGAGATTTTCATATGAATATCGAAGAAATAAAAAAAATACTACCACACCGTGAGCCAATGCTACTTGTGGAAGAAGTGACTGTTGAGAACAATATAAGCGTTGGTAAATACACTGTAAAAGGTACTGAGTTTTTCCTACAAGGGCATTTCCCTGGTAAGCCAGTAGTGCCCGGTGTTATACTGTGTGAGATGATGGCGCAGTCATCCTGCCTACTTGCAGACACAGGCGAGGAAGAAGGCAATTTTATACCATATTTTACAGGGCTTAACAATGTAAAAATGAGAAGACCTGTACTACCTGGTGACACAGTAGTGTTTACCTGTGAGCTTATCAAACAGCGTAGCAATTTTATCTTTGTCAAAGGTAAAGGCGAGGTAGAAGGCAAGCTGGCGATAAGTGGTGAGCTATCATTTGCGATAGTAAAAGGAGAGTAAGGCTATGTTTTCAAAAATATTAATAGCCAACCGTGGAGAGATTGCTCTGCGTGTTATACGTGCGTGTAAAGAAATGGGTATCTCCACTGTGGCAGTATTTTCTGAGGCAGATAGAGATGCGCTACACGTTAGCCTAGCAGATGAGAGCTACTGCATCGGTGGCGCAATATCAAAAGATAGCTACCTTAATAAAACAGCTATTATATCAACTGCTATTGCAACAGGCGCAGAGGCTATACACCCAGGCTATGGCTTTTTGTCAGAGAATGCAGACTTTGCAGATTTGTGCGAGAAACACAAAATCAAGTTCATAGGCCCAAGCTCTGCTGTTATAAACAAAATGGGCGACAAGGATATGGCTAAGAAAACAATGCGTGCCGCAGAAGTACCTGTTATACCTGGCTGTGACCTAGTAGAGAGCCTAGAGAGTGGCAAGGCAGAGGCAGAGCGTATCGGTTTCCCACTACTTATAAAAGCAAGGTCCGGTGGTGGCGGCCGTGGTATCAGAAAAGTAGATAGCATAGACGAGTTTGAAAAACAGTATAATATGGCTACTAGCGAAGCAGAGAGCTGTTTTGGCGATGGCGGTGTTTATCTGGAAAAATATCTATCTCCTGTAAAACACATAGAAGTGCAGATACTAGCAGACCAGCACGGAAATGTAATTGCACTGGGTGAGCGTGACTGCTCTACACAGCGTAAAAACCAAAAACTAATAGAAGAAAGCCCAGCTATAGTGCTTAGCAAAGAAACACGTGAAGCAATGATGGAAGCATCTATACGTGCAGGCGTGGCAGCAGGCTATGAAGGTGCTGGTACTATTGAGTATTTGTATGACAGAGATGGCAATTTCTACTTTATGGAAATGAACACACGTCTACAGGTAGAGCACCCTGTTACAGAGATGATAACAGGCATAGACCTTGTAAAATGGCAGATAAGAGCAGCAGCAGGTGTGGAGCTTGCACACAAACAACAGGATATTAAAATCCGTGGCCATGCTATAGAATGTCGTATAAACGCAGAGGACCCATTCAATGATTTTAGACCATCTTGTGGCAAAGTAACTATGCTACATGTACCAGGTGGCCCATGGGTTAGGTTTGATTCTGCAATATACCAAGGCTATGTTATACCACCTTTCTATGACTCCATGGTGGGCAAGCTTATCGTTTATGCATCTACTAGGGACGAGGCTATAAGGAAGATGAAAGCGTCTCTGTGCGAGCTAATAGTAGAGGGTATATCACATAATAGCGACTATCAGATGCAGATATTATCCCAAGAGGCATTTGAAAAAGGTACGTACACAACAGACTTTATAGCCAATGGCTTGTCTTAATATAACTATTTGGTGGGAGAGAAAAACAAATGATTTTCAAAAAACCTACAAACTCCCTAGAGGGGCAAAGTAAACAGAGTAAATCTATGAATGATGATATGGGAGCAATGCAAGTCAACTGTCCAAGATGTAAGAAAAATGTAACAGAAGACGAGCTAAAAGATAATAAAAAAGTCTGCCCATATTGCCGTAACCATTTTAGAATAAACCCACGCGAGAGAATACACATGATATGTGACGAGGGTAGTTTTAAAGAGCATAACGCAGAGATTACCTCACACAATCTGCTAGATTTCCCAGACTACGACAAAAAGCTAAACTCTGCACGTCTGGATAGTGGTGAAAAAGAGGGCGTAACCTGTGGCACAGCAAGGATAGCAGGCATAAAAACTGCTATATTTGTTATGAACCCATTCTTTATGATGGGTAGCATGGGGCATGTTGTAGGCGAGAAAATAACAAGGCTGTTTGAGTACGCTACAGAGCGCAACTTGCCTGTTATCGGCTACACTGTTTCTGGCGGTGCTAGAATGCAAGAGGGTATTATCTCCCTAATGCAAATGGCGAAAACAAGTGGTGCAGTTAAGCGTCATAGCGACAATGGCAACCTGTTTGCATGTGTGCTAACAGACCCCACAACAGGCGGTGTTACAGCAAGCTTTGCTATGGAGGCTGATATTATAATAGCAGAGCCAAAAGCGCTAGTGGCATTTGCAGGTCCTAGAGTAATAGAACAAACTATACGCAAAAAACTACCAGAGGGTTTCCAACAGGCAGAGTTCTTGGTGGAAAAAGGCTTTGTTGACATTATCGTTGATAGAAAAAGACAGCGCTCTTACCTTGCGCAGGTACTTAAGATACACCACAAGGAGGATAAATAATGAACGCTTATGAAAAAGTATCTCTTGCACGTTCTAGCGGGAGATTTACCTCGGCTGATTTTATCAGTGGTATATTCACAGGTTTCCTAGAAATGCATGGTGATAGAAGATTTGCAGATGATAGAGCTATTATTAGTGGTATAGCATACCTTAACCAAATGCCCGTTACTGTTATAGGTATCGAGAAGGGTAAAACAGCAAAAGAGCGTGGACTGCGTAATTTTGGCTCTGTTCACCCAGAGGGCTACCGCAAAGCACTAAGACAGATGAAACTTGCAGAGAAATTTGGCAGGCCTGTTATCTGCTTTGTAGATACATCGGGTGCATACTGTGGTATAGGTGCAGAAGAACGTGGACAGGGTCAGGCAATAGCCGAGAACCTTATGGAAATGATGACACTGAAAACACCTGTAATCTCTGTACTAATAGGCGAAGGTGGTAGCGGTGGTGCGCTTGCACTTGCTGTTGCTGACGAAGTATGGATGCTGGAAAACTCTGTATACTCTGTTATATCCCCAGAGGGCTGTGCTAGTATATTGTGGAAAGACAGCACAAGAGTACAAGAAGCTTGTGACTGCCTAAAAATAACACCTGATGACCTTATGGAAATGGGTGTAATAGAGAAAATAGTACCAGAAGATGAAAACTTAATAGAAAACCTAAAAACTGAGCTTTACAATGCTATTTCCGAGAGAAAAGAGTTAGATGTTACAGAGCTTACGCAAAAGAGATATGAGCGTTTCCGTAGATTTGGAGGTTAATGATGATAGAAATTATTGTCGATTCTTGTGCTCATTTGACTAAAAAGCAAGCCGTTAGTATGGGTGTTACAGTTTTGCCAATGCAGTATATTGTCGATGGCAAGGTGCATACAGAGCAGTATAGCGATGATTATGGCGATTATGCTAGCGTATTCAAAAAAGCTGGCAGCGTTAGCACAGCACCACCGGAGGACACAGTGTTTTTCAATGCTATAAAATCTGCACAGGCACGTGGCAATGAAGTGCTCTGCATAACCATTTCTTCACGTCTTAGCACCGCGTACAGGTCTGCAAAAACAGTGGCAAATCAGATGGGTGATGACGTAGTTGTTGTTGATAGCATGAGCACATCTGGTGCTATGTACTTGCTTGTTAGCGAGGCTGTGCTATTGCGTGATGCAGGGGCTAGCCTAGCAGAGATAGAGAAATATGTAGTATCAATGCGTGATAAGACAGAGCTGTTTTTCTATGTTGATGATATGCGACCACTGCTACTAAGCCAGCGTATAGGCTTTGTGCGACAAGGTGTACAGACCATACTAAACCACAAACCACTGCTTTGTTGCAAGAATGGTGTTGTAACACAGCATACAGTTGCTCGTGGTATTTTCCAGCTAATACGTGAGATGTATATGGTAATACCAGAGGGCGAAAGACACATAGTTATAACATATTTTGATGACAAACTAATAGCAGATAAAATACAAGAGTATATAAAGATAAGACGTCCTAATGCATTTATTGAGATGCAACGTGGTGGCCCAGTAATAGCAAACCACATAGGGCTTAACGCAATCGGCGTTTCTTTTATAAACTGATTTTTAAATAGCGGAGTATCTTAGCAGTTATAGCTTGGATGCTCCGCTGTTTTGTTTTCTTACTGTGGGTATCACAAAAGTTATAAGAATAGCAAAAAACAGGCTATGTGAGTTGATTTCACATAGCCTGTTCTAGTACCTAAGAATATTATTTGTGCCACTCCTGTGGCTGGGTAGTTATGGTGCGCCTTGTAGCTACTGCCTCTGCCATTGTTAGGTGCAGGTAGCTGTCTTGCAGTGCATCTTCTAGTGGATAAATTTCTTCTCCACCATTTGCATATTTACCCATGCCCTCCATTATAGTTGCAATAGCTATCTCATCATCATGTAGCCTTGCACCCTCATATGGATTTTTATAGATAAACTCACCATTTAGTGTAAGCCCACGGTTTGTGTAGCCCTCTAGGTTGGAATAATGCCCTAGGTCTGCACGTGTTATAGTAGCAGAAATAGGGTAGTTATCGTTATCTAGGTAGCACACAGAGAAATCTGCAATCTCGCCTCTGGTACCCTGTAGCAGTGCGTGGCGTGTGCGTATATAGCTGAAATACTGCTGGCCGTTAAAGTCATAAAAAGCAACTTTGCCATTATCAAACTTAAACGTAGCTCGCCTATGGACTACATCCACAACCTCACCAGTTGTGTTCATACCCTCTCTACTACAAGTAGGCGTAGCTGGGAATGTAAAATCTTCGCCACTGATAGTGCATTGCCCAAAAGCAACACCAAGATATTTTCTCATCATACTAATAGCGTGGTAGTCATGTATCATAGAGAGCGATACATTACAGATATCGCCAAGCTTACCACTATCTATTACTTCTAGCATAGCACTGTGGTATGGTTGACAAAAATACTGCTCCAAAACCTGTACCTTTGCAGAATACTTTTGTTTTAGTGCATACATACGTGATAAATCTGCAATATCCTTACCAGGGGGTGTTTCGCACAATACAGGAACCCCACGCCTAAAAGCTTCTTCACAGATATCAACAACGAAAGCCCTAGGAATTGCGACAATTACAAAATCAAAACCTTGGCTAAAGAATGTATCTTTATCTGTGAAAGCTAGTCCGTTATTTTTCTCGGCAAACTTGCTGGCTTTTTCGCTATCACGGAAAAACATACCACCAAACTCAAAAATATGGGGTAGTTCCTGCATAACTTTTAAGAAAGCCCTTGTTCGCCAACCGTTGCCAATGACACCAACCTTATATGACATAGCGTTTTTACCTCATTTATTTCATAAACTGGAAACTATCAATAATCATACTGCCAAAAAGTCCGCAGTGATAATTTATAAGTCTTGTACCTGTTTCTATAAGTGTGGGGTCGTTTTCATGGCCACAAAACTCTGCAAAAGAAGTGGATATACCGATATCACCAAGCTCGTCATCTTGCAGAATGTACATAGTGAAAGCAGCGCTATCTTGTGCATCACAGAACAAATCTTTGTTTTCACGCTCTAACACACGCTTAAATGTTCCAAGAACAGATTTTTGCAATAGGCTATTCTCTATTTTTCTATGTAGTTCACGCTCCAATATATATGCTATGAGCACCATTTTCTGCGCATAGTATGGGAAGTTTTTTTGTCGCTCACCACTGTCTATAAAAGTTTTGGCGAGCACAGTGCCTAGTTCGTTGCACTTGTCTAGATTACCGTTCTCTTTGTGGTGCAAAAATAAATCGGCAGAAAGCTCTGCATCATTATTGGCATCGGATGAGGTCTTGAGGTCATAAATTTTTACATATTCGTCAATCATGGTGTATCACCCCTTTCGCTAAAATATATGGCTGAGGTTTATAGTGTTTCTTCTAGTGCTTTTGCTAGCTGGTCTGGACATGATGTAGGTCTATTGCCACAAGTAGTACCTCTTAGTTTAGTTATAACGTCGTTCACAGGCATACCCTCGATAAGAGAGCTGATACCTTTTAGGTTGCCGTTACAGCCACCGTCAAAAGCTACATTACAGACTTTTCCGTCCACTACATCAAAGTGGATTTTTTTTGAGCAAACTCCAGATGTATTATAATCAAAATTCATAGTTAATAAATCTCCTTTTTTAATAAATGTAATTGTTAGATTTATTATACACTATTTGCTATTTTATATCAATATCTAATATAAAAATATATGTATTTTAATGTAAATTTTAATAATGAGTACAATATTTACAAAAAAAGAGTTATTTTTTGCTAATCATTATCATAATTAACAGTGTGATATTATTTGCTGGAAATATACGTATTTTTGTGATACAATAATTAGAATATCTGATTAAAATAGATTACTTGAAATGGAGAAAAGCAGATGTTGCATGGAGAACGTACTTGGGTGGAGATTTCTAAATCCGCTCTTGAATATAATTACAAGCAAATACGCAGTAAAATAGCAGGGAAATACTTAGCAGTAGTAAAGGCGAATGCATATGGACATGGCGACATAGCAGTTGCGGGATTTTTGCAGGAGCTAGGTGCAGAGTGGTTTGGTGTTGCTACAGCGCAGGAGGGCATGGCGCTAAGGAAAAGTGGCATAACAAAGCCCATCTTGATATTTGGCTACACCTTGCCAGAGCTTGCAGATATCTTGGTGGATAACAACCTAACACAAACTGTATATTGCTATGAATATGGAAAGAAAATAGCTCAAAAATCTGCAGAGATGGGTGTGAGCATTGATTGTCACCTAAAACTAGATACTGGTATGTCTAGGTTGGGGTTTGATATACGTGACGATAAGTTCTATCACCAAGTGAATGAGCTGTATTCAAGCGCGCTAAATTTCACAGGTATATTTACACATTTTGCAGTGGCTGACGAAACTGCTGATAGCTCGATAGAGTTTACCAAGAAACAGTTTGATGCATTTGATGATATATGTAAGCAACTAGAGAAAATGGGTCTGTCACTGGGCGTACGGCATTGTGCGAACTCGGCAGCGGCGATATGTTACCCAGAGATGCAAATGGATATGGTGCGTGTGGGCATTGCACAGTATGGATTGTCACCATCACCAGAGATTGCAGATGTTCTGCCACTAACCCCAGCTATGTCATTTTGCTCCACGGTAGCACAGGTAAAAGAAATAGCGCTAGGAGATACTGTGAGTTATGGCAGAAAATACATAGCTACAGAAATGCGCAAAGTTGCTACAGTCACTGCTGGATATGCAGATGGATACCCAAGAAAGCTTAGCGGTCAGGCAAATGTTATTATAAATGGGCAGTATGCACCAGTTATAGGACGCGTTTGCATGGACCAGCTAGTAGCAGATGTTACGGATATACCGGACGTGAATATTGGTGACAGGGTGTTGCTTGTGGGCGAAGAAAATGGGGTGTCTGTTACATTTGATGACATAGCAAAAATATGCGATACAATCAATTATGAGTGCATGTGCAACATATCTGCAAGGGTACGTAGGATTTTTGTGTAAATTGTCGAGTTTGTTATATTAATAACAATGTTTTTTCGTCAAAAAGCATTGAAATCTGTTTTGTATTGTGTTATTATAAGGGATAGTTGATATTCATTAATCTTAATAATTATATCTGCAATAATAATAACATATGCTGTAGCAGAGCAGCAGAACGGAGAATATAAATGGAAAACAAAATTTTGTTAGAAGTTTCAGCACGTCATCTTCATCTTTCTCAAGAGCATCTAGAAATACTTTTTGGTGAGGGCTATGAACTAACACCTAAGAAAGAGTTATCACAACCTGGTCAATATGCTTGTGCAGAGAGAGTTGATGTAGTAGGCCCAAAACGCACACTTGCTGGTGTGTCCATACTTGGTCCAGTTCGTAAAGACACTCAGGTAGAGATATCTCTAACAGATGCACGCACTATCGGTGTTGCTGCACCAATACGTGAGTCTGGTGACATTGCTGGTTCTGGCGGATGTAAGCTAGTGGGACCAAAAGGTGAGGTAGAGATAAAAGAGGGCGTGATAGTTGCAAAAAGACACATTCACATGACACCAGAATCTGCTGCTGCATTAAATGTTGTAGACAAAGAGATAGTATCTCTTAAAGTAGAGACTGAGGGTAGAACAACTATATTTGGTGATGTTGTTGTACGTGCAAACTCTTCTTATGCACTTGCTGCTCACTTTGATACAGACGAAGCTAATGCTGCTGCTATAAATGGCGTGATGTATGGCGAAATAATAAAAGCATAATTTATAATCTGACATAATGATACTAAGCCACAGGGAAGTTATACTTCTTTGTGGCTTTTTTGTATATTTATACACTTTATCGATATAGAATAAATGCCTGTTCTTGTAATGCAGGCATAAAAACTGCCTCTTAGAGAAAAAATAAGGTGGAATAATCACAGGTGCAAAGTTAGTCTTGAATAACAATTACTGTAAATATGTGGGAAAATATGTGTTTTTAGTGTAAACTGTCCTAATGTGACTTGTAAAATCTGCTCGTTATTGGTGAAAATATTCTAATATTCTACATAATTTTAATGACTTATTTTGACGCATACGAGCATTTATCGCACAAATGTACACTTTATATCCCACCATATCATCAAAAAAAACTATAAGTATATGAAAAATGACGCAATAAGTTTATACATTATGGTAATATCATCAAAAAGCATACCAAGCCCCGTAAAGCTTGTATTTTAGCCACTTATAAGGTATAATAATGTTGCAAAAGGGAATAGTAATAAGTAAGATTTACTAAACTAACGATGGTGTGTGTGTTAAGTGAATTTCGGCTTGCTTTTTCTGTATGATATAGGATGGTACAGAGTATTATTATTCATAGTTTTGCATATACACTGCAGATGTGTATAAATATAATGCTCGGTTTGGGCCGAGAGAAAGGGGAGCACTATGAGAGATTATATTTTACCAAATTACGGCGGAAAGCTTATGTCAACGCGTATAAGCTCGCTATTAGTAAAAGAGTTGCGTACTGGTGTTTTCAAGGATTCCGAAAAGCTCCCTGCCGAACTTGAACTTTCCGAAAAGCTGGGTGTCAGTCGCACAGTTATTCGCGATGCCTTGGCAGACTTGGAATCAAAAGGTTTCATTGAACGTGTTCGCGGTATTGGTACGGTGATAAACCGTGAAATAGTTAATTTGAGCAACAGGCTTGATATTAAATGCGATCGTGACAAGATGATTCTTGATTGTGGAGCAAAACCAACACAAGACACCATAAAAGTACGTGCCGAAATTGCTGATGAGGCGATGGCAGAACAACTAAAACTAGATGACGACCTGCGTGTTATAGTGTGCGAAAAGCGTATACTAGCAGACGGCGTACCTGTAATATATGTTATGGACTATTTCCCTATGGAGCTTTTTGATGGTATGGATTACAGAGATATAGACTGGTCCATGCCACTACACGAGATATTTGAGACTTATTGTGGACTATCTGTGGTTATGGATATATCTAAGATTGCAGCGGTGGGTGCAGACGAAAGAATAGCTCGCAAGCTTAATATCGCAGAAGGAAAACCTATTCTTTATCTTGATGAAGTGGGATACTGCAAACTAAGTCGCCCAATACTACACTCCATAGAGTACTATACAGACTATTTCAACTTTACAGTACTTAGAAAAAAATTATAAGAGATTAAAGCTCGCAAACCTGTTTTTTAAAAGCAATTGAGCAAACAATCTTCGTGCCGAACTATTTGCCTTGTTCGGAATTAGCCTACACTCTATCTTTGGATGCCCCCTCCAAAGATAGGGTGTAGTTTTTGTACAATGTTACGAAAAATATGCAATTGTATTATTCCGACAAAAAAAGCTTTCTTTTTTAAAAATTATATGATATAATATATATGATTATAGAATTAGGGAGTAGTTTAGATGATTTTATTGGATTTCCAAGTGTTTTCGCCAATTTCGCTTATACAAAAAGGCTGTGTAGGTGTTACATATGAGAAAAACCCACCTGTGCACCAGTATCGTGACACAGTTACTTTTTATAGAGATGGCAGAATGCACTTTGTTCGTTATTGCTATGGCGAATCTGCTGGTCCAATAGCCGATATGTGGAGTATCGGTAAAATCGGTGAAAACGGTGAAATTGAGTGGGACTATGATAGTACATATTACTCAAAGAAAGAGTCTGCTCCCAAGCGTTTATGTGCAACTGATGATATAGGTGAGCTGTATTTTGATGACCAACCATATAGTTGGAGCAAAATGAAAGACCTAAAAACTGACCCTGATAATGGTTATAGCTGGCTGAAAACACTTTTTATTAAGTGAATTTACAGCCTTTTAGTATAAAAAAATAAAGTTGAGCATAACTATGAATATTGGCTTTTTACCAGTAAAGATAGTAGCTGTATGCTCGTGCTTATTAGCCATGTTGTACGTTGTATCAATGCTTGTGTAGTTAGTGTTGGTGCGTTATTAGTTATAATCAGAAGTAAGGGGGAAGTACAGCAGATGATTGGAACATCAAAAGAAAATGCTGGCAGCAGGTTTGTCCTGAACTCGCCGGCGAGTGGAAAGGTTGTACCACTAACAGAAATCCCCGATGAAATTTTTTCGCAGGGGGTAATAGGCTTAGGTGTGGCAGTCGAACCAGACGAGGGTAAGATTTACGCACCAGATGATGGCAAAGTGTTGGGGCTATTTAAAACACTACATGCTATCACAATGAGGACAAGTTTTGGGGCAGAAATTCTTATACATATAGGGCTGGACACTGTGCACCTAAATGGTGAGCACTTTGTCTCACACATAAAAAGGGGGGATGTAGTAAGGCGCGGGGAACTCATAATGGAATGTGACATAAACAGGATAAAAGAGGCTGGATATCACACAGTAACTTCGTTGATTGTTTGCAATACCAAAGAATTTGTAGATATTACACCAAAGAATGAGGGCTCTACAACGCCAAATGATATTATACTAACACTTACTCCAATGCGTAAAATTGGATAAAATGGAAATCGAAGATGGAACTGAAAGAGAGAAGCTTATTCTGATGATAAGTTTATTATGAATATAAGAGCTGTGATGTTTGTGTCACAGCTCTGTTTTTATATAATAAAATAAAAACCCACCGACTACTATAAAAATAAATCGGTGGGGAGTGTTATTACATTGTTTTGTAAAGGTTGATAATGCCTTCTGCATTAAGGTTGAAATATGCCTGTAGAGCATCACGTGTGCCAGATTTACCAAAAGTATCGTTGATACCTAGGCGTTTTAGCTTAGCGCCACCTTCTTCTGCCAAAATCTCAGCAACAGCAGAGCCAAGACCACCGATAATGCTATGGTCCTCGGCTGTGATAACCTTGCCAGTTTTGGTAGCATATGTCATAACTAGCTCTTTATCTATAGGTTTAACTGTGTGCATATCTATTACTGCAACAGAAACACCCTCAGCTCCAAGTATCTCAGCAGCTTTCATAGCTTCTGGTACTAGGTCGCCAATAGCAATTATAGTAAGGTCGCTACCATCTTTTAGGACATTGCCTTTGCCGATTACTATTTTCTCGCCATTTGTGTATACATCACTACCAGCACCACGGCCCATTCTGATGTATAGAGGTGTTTTCATCTCAAGAGACTGTGCAACAACTTGGTTTACACTCTCCCCATCACAAGGAACAACAACAGTCATGTTAGGCATGGAGCGCATAAGAGAAATATCCTCTATAGCTTGGTGGGACGCACCGTCCTCGCCTATCATTGTGCCACCGTGTGTAGCGCCTATAACTACAGGCAAGTTTGTGTAACCAATGGAGTTGCGCACTTGCTCATAAGCCCTACCAGCTGCGAACATAGCAAATGTGCTAGCAAAAACTTTTTTGCCACATGTAGCTATACCAGCCGCAGTTGTCATCATATCCCCCTCGGAGATACCCATATTAAAAAACCTGTCTGGAAACTCTTTTTTAAAGAACATAGTCTGTGTTGCATGAGCAAGGTCTGCATCAAGTACCAAAAATTCGTTATCTTTACCTAGTTTTGCAAGTGCTCTGCCATATGCTTCTCTTGTTGACATACCCATTACACAGCACCTCCTTTGTTTAATTCTTCCATAGCTATTTTATATTGTTCATCATTTGGTGCAGCACCGTGGAAACCAAGCTGGTTTTCCATGAATGAAACGCCTTTACCTTTTATAGTCTTGCATATTACTGCTGTTGGCTTGTCCTTGCATGCTTTTGCACTAGCGATAGCATTCTCTATTTCCTCGAAATTATGTCCGTCTATCTCTATTACATTCCAGCAAAATGCCTCGAACTTTTTGCCTACATCACCAAGACCCATAACCTCGGATGTAGGGCCGTCAATCTGCAAGCCATTTATATCTACAAACAATGTCAGATTATCTAGTTTGTAGTGTGCAGATGTCATTGCTGCTTCCCAAATTTGTCCTTCTTGAAGCTCGCCGTCACCACATACTGCGTATACACGGTAGTCTTTTTTGTCATATTTACCAACGATAGCCATACCATTAGCAGCAGATAGACCCTGACCCAAAGAGCCTGTAGACATATCTACACCAGCTATTTTGTTAAGGCATGGATGTCCCTGCAAGTAGCTGTCAACTTTACGCAAAGTTTTCATGTCCTCTACTGGGATAAAACCTTTCAGTGCAAGAGCTGCATAGTAAGCAGGTGCTGCATGACCTTTTGATAGTACAAATCTATCTCTATCGGGGTCTTTTGCATTGTTTGCATCGATTTTCATCTCTTTAAAAAACAGAACAGAAAGGATATCGCAAATTGATAGTGAACCACCTGGGTGACCACTTTTTGCGCTATAGACACTTTCTACTACTAGCTTTCTCATTTCGTTGCTAACTGTTCTTAGTTCCATTACTTCACCTCATCCTTGTATTGCAAGAGTTTAGAAACACCCTCAGCAATTATTATAATATACACAGCCAGATATTGCAAGTACAATTCCAATAAAAAACTTCGACTTAATCTTGTTTTTTGCTGTATTCTGTAATATAATAACTCTAAGTAAGAGTGGGGAATGTGGGTGGTTTTTATTAGCTGTGGCTATTCTGTTCCAGGTGATAATAAGGCGGTGATTTTCTTGCATTTTGTACCTTGCTAATATATAGATTACGTATAGGAGGAAGAAATAATGTTGATTAACGAGAATATTTTCCCAGGAAAAGGGTTTGCTGACCCACATGCAGTAGTGGTTGGTGAGCGTGTGTATCTATTTTGTGGTAGGGATAGGAGTGCTAGGGCAGAAGACAGGTGCCGTATGCATAAGTGGACAGTTATATCAACGGATGACCTAGTTAATTATAAAGAAGAAACTGATATATTGCCACAGAATACATATATCGGCGACCAAGACCACTGCTTTGCTGGTGATATAGCAGAGAAAGATGGTAAGTATTACTGGTATTTCTCCAACCTAAATATAGATATAGGCGTAATGGTGGCAGAGTCTCCCACAGGCCCATTTGTAGACGCGCTAAACAAGCCACTAATACCAGAACATGCAGTACCTACACATTGCTATGACCCAGCAGTGTTTTGTGAAGATGGCGTATATAGTATATTTTTTGGTGCTGGTAAATATTATGTGTATACACTTGGTGAAGATATGATATCCACAGTGGGTGAGCCACGTGCGATAGAAATTGTGGATAAAGACGGTAATTCTGTACCTATGGGTGATAAATCTAGCGTGTTCAAGCATGGGGATAAATACTATATTGCTTGTGGGAACCGTTACTCAATGTCGAACAATTTGTTTGGTCCATATCTGTATATGGGTGAGTTTGTTGCAGGTGGACACAATGATGTGTTTGAGTTTAAAGGTAGGAAGTACCTAGCAGCAGAGTTCCATGATACTAGCGTGTTTTTCCGTGCTATCCGTGTATGTGAGCTAGACTTTAACGAGGATGGAACAGTTATAATACCAGCAGATAACCAAATAATGTGGGCAGGTGGGCGTGACTGGGACTTTTCTCAATATGATATGCACTGGTACCTTAGCAATGGAGAGGACTGTGACTACCGTGACAACGCAGTGCATTACCATGTGGATAGCAATGTGGCACTAAGAAGCCCGATATTCCCAGGTATACAGATGAACCCAGGTGAGAAGTACGGAATAACACTGGATATAACAAATAATAGTAGCGCAGATAGTATAGTGGTGGAGATACTAACAAGAACACATACAAAGGTATTCTGGAAAACTCCTGAGCATGATACACAGAGAGAGAAACTACAAATAACAACTGGCGACAATAAACTGCACTTTGTAATAGACAAGGCAGAAGATATTGTGACACATATAAAGCTTGTAAAGCTATTTAGTGAGAACACAGCGGATAGTGGCACGATTGTTGTAAGGAGAATTAAAATAGCACAAGAATAGTAGGAGAGCATTATGGTTGAGCTAAAAGAAAACAGAGTATATAGACCTTTTGTGGGCGGTAAACTGCTAGATGAATTTAATGGTGCACAAAACCCAGTAGATGCCCACTTGCCAGAACGCTGGATATGCTCAACAACTGGCACAGCAGATGGTAAAGGCATATCAGAAACTATGGCTGGTGAAAAACTGACAGACTGCTATGGCAAACAGCTGGATATCCTAGTAAAGCTAATAGACAGCTACACTAGACTTATGATACAGGTGCACCCAGATGATGCCTATGCACAGGAGCATTTTGGCTCACAATATGGTAAAATGGAGTCATGGTATGTTATGGGTACTCGTGTGATAGACGGACAAGAGCCATTTGTTTTTCTGGGTTTTAAGGAAGATGTTACCCGTGAACAGTGGGAAAAAGTGTATAGAGAGCAGGATATAGAGGCTATGGAAGCTTGTCTGCACAAAATACCTGTAAAACCTGGTGATGTATTCTTGATACCTGGCAAAGTACCGCACGCTATGGGCAGTGGTGTTTTCTTTGCAGAAGTCCAGCAACCTACAGATATCACATTGCGTACAGAGTGGACATCACCGGACGGGCGAAAGATGAGCGAGAATGATATACACGGTGGAACATCGGAGAAAGTATTGTTTGACTGCTTTGACTATGACGGTGCAGACCTTGAGAGAACTTTATCACGCTACAGGATAGAGCGAAAAGGTGATACAGTGCTAGAGCATGAACTTTTTAGTATGTATGAGGTTACCACAGAGGATAGCTACACAGTGGAGGTAAATGAATATGCCATTGTGGTAGTACTAGCAGGTGAGAACAAAGGCCGTGAGTATTTCTTGACACAGACAGAAACTTTCTGCGCTGGGCAGAAACTGCTTATTTGCTATGGTGCGAATAAGTAAAACTAAGCATATAGAAACAGGTAGAGGGAGGTGTTACCTTGAGAAAACTTGTACAGCTATTTCTTGTTATACTCAGTGTGTTTATGCTGGGTAGTTGTAGTGATACAGAAAATACAAACCTAACAAAAATACAAGTAGGCTTCCATACAAACTATGGTGGCTCTGGTGCTGTAATAACAGGCATAGAAAAAGGCTATTTTACGGAGCAGGGGCTCGAGGTAGAGATGGTACCTTTCTCTGCTGGGCCACCCGCAGTGGCAGCACTAAATGCTGGTAATGTAGATTTTGCATATGTGGGTCAGGGGGCACATTCGCTGATAATAAATGGGCACGCACAAATAGTACTAACACAGAATATCAGCGATGCAGAGGCAATAATAACACGCAAAAGCTATGGTATAGACAGTGTGGCAGACCTTGCAGGAAAAACAGTGGCAGTAATGCTCGGGACATCTAGCGAGGAGATACTAAAAGTTGCGCTTATGAAAAATGGCATAGACGAAAGTGATGTAACTTTGGTAAACTATGATATGGCTGGTGCTGTCTCTGCGCTAGAGATAGGGCGTGTAGATGCTATTTGTGTGTGGGAGCACTATAGGTATGATGCAGAGATGAAACTGGGAGAAGATGCACTGCTACTTGCCACAACAAACGACTTTGCAGAGGACTATGTGTCGCTCTCTAGCTGGGTAGCTACAGAGGAGTATATAGAGGAAAATGAGAGCACCGTGAACAAGTTTGTGAGAGCACTGCTAAAGTCGCAGAATTACTGGGAGCAAAACACAGAGGAAGTTTGCAGGCTGGTGTCGGAGGAGCTTAATATCCCGCTGACAGACCTGCTAAAGGGGCAGTACCTAAACGACTACTTCAGCGTAAAAGAGCTTGCAGGATATCTTGAGAGTGGGGAGCTAGTGGAGATGTATTCTATACAGAAAAACTACTTTGCACAGAGCAACGAGAGTATAGCCGACATAGAGGTTACAGACTACTTGATAACAAAATATATGGAAAGTGCAGTGGATTACCTTAGCTGATATGGGGCTGTGGGAATATTAATGTGCTGATAGAGGTATAAAAGTGTTACTTGTAATTATGCTACTTATTTTAATGACAATAGTTGCTACATGGCTAATGGGAGGAACGAAAGTCAATGCCACATTTATATCAATGAATGTTGGCTTATTGGTTATGCTCGCATTTTTGATGATGTATTTTGTGAAAATAGGTGGCACACTGCCAGAGTACTCCACAATACTATTTGGTAACAAGGCACTGCTGGACTATGTGAGGACACTGCCGATAACGCTTGATGATATAGCACTTTATGAGAATTTATTTAGGGTACTGGTAGCGTATCTGTATTTCCTGTGTGGCGTCAAGATAAACCTAGATGTAGGAAAGCGATTTGCAAAAAACAAGCTGTATTATCTGCTTTCTGCACTGCCAGCACTGTTTGTAGTAGTGGCGAGCAACCCCACTATTATGCTAACTACACTTGCATATAAATATGATATACAGACTTTTATTGTGAATGTAAGCTTTATAGTTATTTTGGGGTATATCGCATTTTCTGTATTTTTGTTTATCTGCGAATACAGGAAAATAGCACTATCGTGGTACAAGCGCAGACATATGGACTATACTATAAGTATGGTGATGTTTAGCGTGCTATATGTAATATTTGCGCAGTTCGACCCAATCATTATATATCAGGACTATAACCGTGTTAGCGTTTTTACACACCCAATATTGCTAGTGAGCACAAACCCTACCAATGTGTGGTTTTTAGTTTTTATCATATGTATTATTGCCTGTGTTTTTATGATATACCAGAATTTTAGGTATTTTAAATATGACTATGACCGTACCAAGCTAGAGCTGACTATCAAAAGAAAAGTAACAGATGCAGAGCTTGGCACATCTATGCTGCTACACGGGCTAAAAAACCAGCTGTTATCTGCAAAGATACTTAACAAAAAGATAGCAAACGGAATTGATGATGACGAGATAGACAGGGAAGAACTGAAAAAACTAACAATACGCTTACTGGATATAAATGAGGACATGTCTGGTAAACTATCATATTTATATAAGACAATGACAAATGTGCATACAGTATTTACACAGTGCACCACGCAGGAGCTGTTTGATATAGTGATACCCATGGTGCAAAAGAAAGATATGGATAGCATAGTGGAGTTTAAGCTAGAAAGTGGCTCGGTGCTCATAGACAAGGAGCTACTCTCAGAAGCTATTTTCAACGTGGTATCCAATGCAATAGACGCAGTAGCACAGAACGACTACAAAAAAATAGTAGTGCGTATGTTTTTTACACGAAGCCACGCAGTAATATCTGTAACAGATAACGGTGTAGGCATGAGCAACGAGGTAAAGAAAAAGATTTTTATGCCCTTTACCAGCTCCAAAAACTCGGACACAAACTGGGGGCTGGGTCTGTGCTATGCTAGGCGCATAGTAAAAGAGCATATGGGTGATATTCGCTTTGAATCCAAGGTGTTACAAGGCACTACATTTTATATTTCTTTGCCAAGATACTTGAGAGGTGGAAAAGATGAGCAAGAAGATTAAAGTTATCATAGCCGAAGATATAGATATAATAAGAGAGAATTATAAAGAGATGCTTTCTTGTGATGATGAAATAGAGATTGTTGCTGCTGCACCTACAGGGCGCAAGGCGATAGAGGCATTCAAGAAACATGGTGCAGATATCATACTTATGGATATAGAGATGGAAACGCCGACAGCAGGCATAGTGAGTGCGAGTGAAATATTCAAGCTCAGCGATGAAGTTAAGATAATATTTTTATCGGTGCGAGAAGATGAAAAAACTATTATTTCTTCTATGGCAACAGGTGCGGTGGACTATATGGTAAAGAGTGATGATGCACAGCGTATTATCTCACACATAAAAAATGCGTATAATGACAAGGTGGAGATGGATGCAAAGATACAAAACTATATGCGTAATGAGTTTTTGCGACTATCCCAAAACAGCTCTAATATCATCAGCTACACCAAGAAAATAGCATCATTAACGCAGAGTGAGCGTGAGATAATAAAGCTACTGTTGCAGAACAAAAAGATTAACGAAATAGCAAAAATACGCTGTGTAGAGCCTGTTACTATAAAAACACAGACAAGTAATTTGCTAAAAAAGTTTGGCGTTAAGCGCACAAAAGAAATTGTCAGACAAATAGAAGAACTAAACCTAACCGAGCTCTTTATATAAAAAGTGGCTCGGTTTTTTGTATGTTTAGTGAGTAATATGTCAAAGAGCACAAAAACACTGTAAAAAGTTTGTAAAGTGAGGTTTTTAGTCTTGTTTTCAACATTGTTACTAATAAAGTGGCGTAATTAGCCAGTTTATACTGTGTAGATACCAAAAAGTATGAGAAAACATCATACTTAAAATAACTGTATACTTATGATACGATTTAGATACAGAGAAAAGCAGTTGCAAAAAAACTGCTGTACTTAAATTTATCACTGCTTATGGAGGTGTAGGTTTAGATGGAAATTAAAAAACGCAAAAAGATGAAAGACTTTAGTGACGGCGACGTCAAAACCAAAAGAACGCTCAATATCGCATCTGTTATTGGTGGGTTGCTTTTGTGGTTCCTTATCACAAGGATAGAAACAATTAACACATTCCTAGCAAGCCCAGAACAAGTTGTCAAGGCGATGATGGATGAAATCGCTGCCGACGGTAGGTATTTCAAGGACATATTTGCATCGCTACAACGTGTGCTTATCGGTTTTGGCATAGCTTTTGTTTGTGCAATACCAACGTCTTTCCTAATGGGTTGGTACCCAAAATTCCGTGGTCTGATTGACCCATGGATAAAGTTCTTTAAAACAATACCACCAATAGCGCTAGTACCACTGGTTGTTTTGGCTATGGGTCTTACAGAAAACGCAAAGTATACAATTATATTTGTTACTTCTTTCCTAGTAATGCTTGTAACTATATACCAAGGTATCAAGGAAGTTGACAAAATCCTAGTAAAAGCAGCATATACATTTGGTGCATCAGACTTCCACATATTCAAGGATATAATAATCCCTGCTTCTTTCCCATTTATACTTGTAGCAGCAAGGCTGGGCATATCCACAGCACTAACAACACTTATAGCGGCAGAGCTTACAGGCGCTACCTTTGGTATAGGCGCAAGAATACAGGCAGCACAGGGCTATATGAATACATCCGTAGTGTTACTTGGTATCATAACTATAGGTCTTATCGGCTATATTTTGGATGCATTGCTACTGGTTGCAGAGAAACATCTAACAAGATGGAAATAGGAGAAATGTGTGATGAAAGAACGTCTTATACATATTAATAATATCAACAAAGTTTATAAAGTGCCCGGTGGCAAAGATGTAGTAGCGCTAAAAGATGTTAGTCTTGATATATACAAAAATGAGTTCATATGCGTGGTTGGGCCATCTGGCTGTGGTAAAACTACACTGATGAATATAGTAGCGGGACTGGAAACATTTGATAGTGGCGAAATAAAAATGCATAATGAGGATATCATAGGCCCAGGCCCTGATAGAGGTGTAATATTCCAGCAATATGCATTGTTCCCTTGGATGACAGTTAAAAAGAATATAGAGTATGGCATGAAATTTATTAAACACGAGGACGGAACACCTTACTCTGATGAAGAAAAATCTAAGCTAAGCGACAAATACATAAAAATGGTAAACCTAACAGGCTTTGAAAACTCATACCCCAAGGAGCTTTCCGGTGGTATGAAACAGAGGGTTGCTATTGCACGTGGCTATGCTGTTTCTCCAGAAGTTTTGCTGATGGATGAGCCATTTGGTGCGCTAGATGCACAAACACGCTCACAGCTACAGGAAGACTTGCTGACAACATGGGAAACAGAGAGAAAAACTTGTTTCTTTATCACCCACGATGTAGACGAGGCTGTACTGCTATCTACAAAAATAATAATAATGAGCGCACGTCCAGGGCAGATAAAAGAGATAGTAGATGTAAACTTGCCATACCCAAGGACACAGGCGACCAAGCTGGATGAAGATTTTATTAGGCTAAAAAACCATGTATGGGATACTGTATACAAAATGTACCTAGAAGTAAGAAAATAATACTGGTATATTCCGAGGAGCTATCTTCGGCAACATATAATGAAAAGGGGAATTTTTTATGAAAATGAAATTTAAATTAATGAGCGCACTATTAGCATCACTTGTAGTAATGACAGCATTTGCAGGCTGTAGCGAAACTACAACAACACCAAGCAGCACAGGTAGTACATCTACATCTACATCTACAAGTGGAGCAGAAGAAGAAAAACCAGAGCCAGTAACAGTAAGGATTGGCTACCATGCAAATGAGGGTGGCGCAACTGTTATAGCAGTGGCAGAAGAAATGGGATTTTTCGAGGAAGAGGGCATTGAAGTAGAGCTTACAAAAGTAGAGTCCGGCCCTGTAGAGATGGCAGCTATGCGTGCTGGTAACAGAACACTGGATATGGGATATATCGGTGCTGGTGTTTCTTGGAATGCTATGGACCCTACTGGTAATGGGCTGAAATTTGTGTTCTTTGATGGACTATCTGATGCTGAGGCACTTATAGCAAGAAAAGGCCAGTTCGAAGATACTGACGGCAATGGCGAGTTTGATTACGAAGAAATATACAACGGCTTAAAAGGCAAGACTGTATACCTAGATACATCTACTACACCTGGCGGCTGGCTAAAGAGCCTTGTTGCAAAAGTGAATGAGGGTCGCCCTGCCGAAGAGCAACTATGGATATACAGCGAAACTAGCGATTACCTAGATGGCTACACAGCACCAAATAGCGACGAAGCTTATAGAATTAACTGTATACAGCTTGCTAATAACAACATCGCATCTGCAATGAGCACAGCAAGTGACCAAAAAGTTGATATAGCAGTGGCATTTGCGCCAGTACCATCAACAACAATAGAAAATAACGAGGATATCGAGCATATTGCTGCAACAAGCACACATCTACCAGACAACGCACAACCATCTACATGGGTAGCATCTGAGGAATGGATGGCAGAGGACCCAGACGTTGTACAACGTGTTGTAAATGCACTATATAAAGCAGCATCAGTAAGAGCGGAAGACCCAGATAATGCTTGCCGTGAGGCAGAGATACTTTGCCAAGCAGCACCAAACACATTCTCACCTTCATCTGCTATATGGCCTAGTGCGGATGAATACAAAGAGTGGTTTGCTACAGATACTTCCGATGGTTATGTTTATATGGAAGCTCTTTATGAGTCCAAAAAAGCAAGCTTGCCTGATGGCGTAGCACCAAAAGCTTTTGAAGATTGTATAGACTTCTCATATATGATAAACGCGTTCAACCAATAATACCTAGTTGTAAAGGAAGTGATAGTTTTATTGCTTCCTTTATGGCTTTTTGAGGAAATGTATGTTAGAGTATAAATAAATAATGTGTGGGAGGAAATATGGAGTACTATAAAATTAGTGCCTGCGAGCTTGGCAAAAATGCAAAAGTACCACTGATAAAAATGGGCGATAGTGGTGAGGTGTTTTACGAGATTGCGCTGGAGATGATAAACGAGATTAAAGTAGCGAATGCCGAGGGGCGAAATGCTGTATTCATCGTACCTGTAGGCCCTGTGGGTCAGTACCCGATATTCACAAGGCTGGTTAATGAGCAGAATATATCTCTTAAGAACACGTATTTTATTAATATGGACGAGTATCTTACAGATGAAGGTGAGTATATAGACTGTAGCAGTGATTTGTCTTTTAGAGGGTTTATGGAAAAAATAGTGTATTCACAAATAAAAGATGAGCTGGTAATGCCACAGGCACAAAGGATTTTCCCAGACCCTAAAAATCCAGACTATATAGGCGAAGTTATAAAGAAACTGGGTGGTGTGGATGTTGCGTTTGGTGGTATAGGCATAAACGGACACCTAGCATTCAATGAGCCACAGACAGAGCTAACAGCAGACGAGTTTGCTAAGCTGACAACACGTGTGCTAGACATTGCCCCAGAAACACGCACTACAAACTGCATTGGCGACCTTGGCGGTGCGCTAGAGGACATGCCTAAGAAGTGCATAACAATCGGCATTAGCGAGATACTTAGCGCAAAGAAAATACGTATAGGTGTGTTTAGGGACTGGCACAGGGCTGTTGTTCGTCGCACTGCATATGGCGAAGTTACTAGCGCATTCCCAGCAACATTACTACAGAACCACGCAGACGCAGTTATCTATCTTAACGAGAATTCAGCAAAGCAACCGTAATAGCGCTTTGTTATAATAATATATTGTCACAATGACAGAATGGGAGGAATTATGGCATTAGTACCATTACGTCCACTTATGGACGCAGCAGAGAAATACGGATATGCACAGGGAGGTTTCAACGTAAACGCAGTAGCACAGGCAAAAGCAGTTATAGAGGTGCATGATATGTTCCGTTCACCGGCTATATTGCAGGGCGCAGACCTTGCCAATGGCTTTATGGGTGGCTGTGCAGACTTTATGAATGCAACACTGGCACAAAAACAAGTAGGAGCTAAAAATATAGGTGATGCAGTAAGAAAATTTGCTGCACAAACTGATATACCTGTGGTTTTGCACCTAGACCACGGAAAAGACTTTGACTCTGTAAAAGCTGCTATTGATGGTGGTTATACATCTGTTATGATAGATGGCTCGTCATTGCCATTTGAGCAAAATATAGAGCTAACACGTGAGGTTGTTAAATATGCGCATGAGCGTGGTGTAAGCGTAGAGGGCGAGCTAGGTGTGCTTGCTGGTGTAGAGGACCATGTAAACCACGCAAACTCTACATACACAAACCCACTGGATGCTATAGAGTTTTTCAAAAAGACTGGTTGCGACTGCCTTGCTATCAGTTATGGCACAATGCACGGCGCAAGCAAGGGTAAAGATGTAAAACTGCGCAAAGAGATTGCTATAGCTATAAAAGAGTGCATGCTACACGAAGGCTTGGAGGGTACACTGGTAAGCCATGGTTCTTCCACTGTTCCGCAGTACATTGTTAATGATATAAATGCGCTTGGTGGCAAAATCACAAACGCATACGGCATAGCGCTGTCAGAGCTAAAATCTGTTGTTCCTTGTGGAATACGCAAAATAAACGTAGATACAGATATCAGGCTTGCTGTTACAAGGAACCTAAAAGAGCTATTCGCAAGAGTACCAGAGCTACAAAATAGTGAGTTTGTTGGTGAGATATTTACACTGCTAGAGAGTAAAAAAGAGCAGTTTGACCCACGTGTTTTCCTACCACCAATAATGAACACTGTTATGTATGGTGAGGTACCTCATAATGATGTTAAGCTAGTTACAGATTGCCTAGAAAAGGGCGTAAAAGAGGTTGTAGGTACACTGATTGTTGAGTTTAACAGTGTGGGCAAAGCACCACTTGTTAAGGCATCTACACTAGAGGAAATGGCAGAGATATATAGGAAAAGTGGCAAATAATATTGCATAATAAAAAAGGCACATCTAATGATTATCACAGAGATAATTAATAGATGTGCCTTTTGCTTTGTTACGTGTTTGCTAGATGTGGGAAAAGGGGGCGCTGTACGCGTTTTGTGCTATATGAGCGTGAATGCTTAATGAGTACATATAACAGGCTTATATAGCCCAAAAGCTAGCTTGCTATTAACAGCTACAAAATCACTGTCATTAAACTCGCCAAATGTCAGAATATCCAAGTCCATACCATTGATATTAATATATTTTTTTGTGTTCTCAAAACCGTTTTTCTTATAGAATAGCTCGCGTGTAATTCTTTGCTCGTTGTTACTTGCAGTTTCGCTAACAGTTTCTATATTCAGCGTGATTACTTTGTCGTGGTATTTTTCTTTTAGCAGTGTTAATATCTGTGAGCCATATCCTCGCGACCTAATTTCATCTGAAACTGCAAAAAAGAGCAGATAAACCATATTTTCTGCAACAAGGGTATATGTGAAACCAACAAAAACACTATCATCATAGTACGCAATATAGTCAACACATTTTCTCTTTGCGAGTAGATTTAGGTGCCACTTCGGTAAACGTTCTTCCTCGGGGAATGACCTAAGCGTTAGAGCCTCTATAAGCTTGCGGTCACCTGATTTTTTTGTTACTCTCACTTGCACCAAAGGCATAGTGTGTACCTCCAAACCTTGTCATAAATAAAAAAATAGCAAGATAATAGTATGTATTATCTCGCTAAAAATATAAAATTAAGTGTGTATACCAACTGGTATTCACCAAACAAATATCATATAAAAAGTAGCCCACTGTGCCGTGTGAACCGACCAATAAAACCCCCGTCAGTAGACAAAGGTGGGTAATACGATCCTTGACACCTCACGCTCCCTTCATCCAACACAAGCAAATCTTGTGCCGGGAGGTCTGCAATCTTTGGCAAGAGAAACGTTCCCTTAATATAAGTGTTGGATTATATTAAGCGGACATCACGCACACAGCAGGAATAAAACAAAGTAGAGAGGATTATTCTTCCTCGCCATCAAAGTCATATATTTCTTCTAGTCTTTCCATAAACATTTTGGAGATAGTCTCAAACTCTTCGTCGTCCTCTATAGCTTCCATGATGAAGTTTTCTTCGTCAGTATCATCAACAACTTTTAGCAGAACAAGTTCTCCGCTATCGTCCAGACTTTCTTCTGGTGTATCAAATGTTGGTTGTAGAGCAAGGTACTCAGTTTCGTTATGAACCAAAGAATCGATAATCTCGAATTCGTGTTCATTTCCCTCTTCGTCTACAAGGGTAACAATATCTCTCATTAGCTCCTCGTTATCCATATATCTATTTTATCCTTTCAAGTATTATATATACGTTTTCTTTCTTCTACTATATTTTACATAAAAAAGTATGCTATGTCAACTACTTATTTCTTAGTTATTAAAATATCAAACTTTTATACAGGAGTTAATATTAGTATCCCAGCACAAAATTACAATATGTATTACTTAAATTTAACATTCGAGCTTTTCCACATAACAAATTTTGCCAAAACCCCTTGTAAAGGCTTGTCTTTTAACAGTTTCAACCGAGTTTTCAACAATGCAGATGGTTTGATTGTTGAAAAGCTTGTTGAATATGTTAATTACCAATTGTATAAGTAGCTTTACGTTTTTTAAAAATGTTGCTGAAAACTGGATTATTCGTTCAAAAAAATAAACGCTCCAACAAACAACTTTTGCATTGTTGATGAAGCGTAGTAAAGTTAGTTGGGCCGGTAACACCGTCCACCCATTAGTTTTTGCATTAATTCTGTTATAGAACTAGCAAAAAAATATCCAAATTGCATGTTTATACGAACATCCCCTGTGTTTATTGGATGTATTTATTATATATAAAATAAATGTACTAACTATATTGTATTTGTAAATTCTGTGTCATTAAAATATAGAAAAACTGTTAATATTGATAATAGTATGTGAAAAAGGTGCTAGGAACAGGCTTGTATACATATACTTGTACAAACGTAGAAAAAGCAAGAGTTGTGCGTGGAATACCACAAAGTACAAACGCTACAGCAATATTTCTGTTAAAGTGGGGATTAATATGGAAGATTATGTAAACAAATCGGATGAAAAAGCAGAAGAAACATACACGGCTATCCCTATAGAGCATTATAACAGGGGTTACTACGGTGTAAAAAAGTACAACCCCAAAATACTGCTCTTTTTACTAGCAGGTGCACTTTTATTGCTACCCAGCAGTATAAATTCCCAGATTAAGAGCATAATGGGTCAAGTGGCTCTTTTTTCTACAGCAGTAATTATGCCCATAAGTGCGCTTGATACACTAAAAGAAAACCTAGTGCGAGAGATACCACAGCTATACTATATACCACAAATAAGCCAAGAGGGAACACCAGCAATAGACGAGCCAAGCACAAACACCAAAGATGAGGACATAGCTCAGCCATTACCCCAGAGCGAGGCTGAGAGCCAGCCAGATGAAATACAAGAGCCACCACCGGAGATACCACAGGAGTTCCAAGGAGCGCTAGTGCAAGAAACCATGTTAGGCTCTGGCAGTAGCCTAGCTTTTTACAACACTGGAGATGTATGGATAAGAAACTACACAAAGCTAAACAATACAGACATAGAACAGGTATTGTCTAAGCCTGCTAATATAACAGTGAGCGATAACGAGCAACCGCAGGTGCTTATATATCACACACATGCTACAGAGGCTTTTGAGAAATATGATAGCGATATATATGACACACGTAACACATGGAGAAGTACAGATGATGCAGAGAATATGGTGGCTGTAGGGAATGTATTAGCAAAGGCGCTAGAGGCAGAGGGGATAAATGTAATACATGACTATACACAGCATGATTATCCATCGTATAACGGCTCATATGACCGTAGCAGGGAAACGGTGGAGTACTACCTAGAAAAATATCCAAGCATTACAGTAGCGCTAGATTTGCACAGAGATGGAATAATAAGAGATGATGGTTCGATAGTAAAGCCAGTAGCGGAGATAGACGGGGAAAAGGCAGCACAACTAATGATAATAGCCCCATATGACGATGGTACAAATAGCATACCGAATTGGCGAGAAAACTTGCGTTTTTCAGTAGACCTGACAGCCGCTATTGAGGAGCTGTATCCAGAGCTGTCAAGACCGATATATTTTATGAATTATCACTATAATCTAGACTTGACAGATGGCTCACTGCTACTGGAGTTTGGTAGCAATGCAAACACACTAGAAGAAGCTTTTTATACTGCAGAGCTGATTGCAAAACCGCTAGCAGATACTATAAATAGCTACAAAGAAGTGGATAATATAGAATAAGCTGACGCTATATGCGTGGCAGTGAGTGTATCGACAAGGTGTATTCACTGCCACTTGTATAATAGGCAGTTTGGGACGGAGGAAATATTGGACGGGAAATATCTAAACCCAAAATACAAGATAGCAAAACTGAGGAGACGCAAACAACGTAGAGTAGCAGTTTTGAGCACACTAGCACTTTCGTTATGCATTATTGGAGCAACATCAATACACAACATAGACCTGTATATTAGAAGTACTACATTGCCAGCTGCACTGCCAGCATTTATAGCAAGTGACACAGACTTCCGCGTCAAGTCATTCTATATTATGGGGCAGGGTGTCACAGTAGATTTAAACATAGTACACGCTATTGGTGAGGTGTTCGGTGATATATTCACAACACCACCAGCAGCTATGAGGTTGTTTTACCAACTAGATGCTTATATAACAAACGATATCCCACCTAATATAGAGAGAAATGGTATAGTAGAGTACAAGTAGCTATGAATAGTGGGTGTTTTTATAGTTTTTATGCTTTTTTAAAACTTTTTTATAAAAATATCATTTTTGCTATTGACAAAAGATGATTTATTTGATAAAATAACTCTCGTCACTTAACGTGTGTGTTGATGTGCGGGTGTAGTTCAGTGGTAGAATTCCAGCCTTCCAAGCTGGCTATGTGGGTTCGATTCCCATCACCCGCTCCATAATCTCTACTAAGAGGTTAGCACATTCGGTATATATGGTGGGTATAGCGTAGTTGGCCTAACGCGTCAGTTTGTGGCACTGAAGATCGTGGGTTCGAATCCCATTATCCACCCCATAACTTTACTTATATTCGTATAAGTTTTTGTTATCTCTACACATATTGTGTAGAAAATACTGGGTTGTCGCCAAGCGGTAAGGCAACGGACTTTGACTCCGTCATTCCGAAGGTTCAAAT
>CAYJFF010000019.1:23263-34421 GCA_964369345.1 uncultured Oscillospiraceae bacterium | reverse complement strand
TTTTTCTTGGAGTAATGCTTGATTATTGCAAGTATTATTTTTATTATAGCAAACACAACAAGTGCAAAAATACCAACCTGTAGTATGAATACTGGTCCAAAAGTGATAATTGTGAATAGGATAGCCTCCAGTGAATATGTCAAGTTTGCAATGCTGTCTTCGCTAGCGTTGCTCAGCCTGTCCCAGAATGTTTCAGGCTCTTTTTCTATCGGCTGGTAGTCTATAACCTCGTTTAGCGACATAGTAACTGTGGAGTACGCTACAGAGTTGTCAATATTACGTAGCTGTGCCTCTATGCTCTCTATTTCGTATCTTATCTCGCTCAGGCGTTGCTCCAGTGTTATTATCTGCTCCAGTGTTTCTGCCTTAGCAAGCAAGTCTATAAGTGTGTTTTCTTGCACTACCAGTACTTCTTTGCGACGCTCAGCATCATAATATGTATCGCTTACGTCCTGTGCAGATTCTTCCGAAACTACCACATGTGTTAGCTCGCCCATAGTACCCACAAAGCCGTCAAGCTCACCAGAAGGTATCTTTACTATGATATATGCGCTTTGCTCAAAGTAATTATCGTTATACCTTGTGCTGCCACCGCTGATATTCTTACTGCTTGTATATCCACCAGCTTCGTTTACCATTCTGTCAATCTCGGATAATGCGTTTGTAAAATCCTTGGTTTCTAGCTCTAGGTACACATTTTTTATTATCTTGCGAGCAATAACCTCGCCAGTGCTAGACGAAGTAGTGGTATTTGATACAGCGCTATCCATTTGGGCTTTAGAAAAAGATAGCTCTTCATCAGTTGTAATCTGTGGCATTGCGCTTGATTCAAACATCATAGAGTCATGGTTGCTATATCCCATAGCAGTAGAGCTAGATGCAGGTGCAGTCGTACTATTATAGTCAGAGCTACAACCAACTACCGTTGCAACCAAAACAATGCTTGCGGTAAAGAGTGCTGAAAACTTAATCTTTGTATTTTTGTTCATTTTCTGTTCCACCTTTCTTATTGCTGTATTAACATTACATCTATTAAGTGCGACTATTTTAATATATTATTGCATTAAAACAAGAAAAAATTTCATCAGAGTTAAATTAAAAGCAAAAACCCCCGATACAACTACTGTAATAATAGTTATATCGGGGTGTATCATTTTGTTATTATATACTGCAAATACCACTTTTTAGTATCATTTTACGTAGAAAAGGGTTGTACAGGATATCGTGCTTTAGCATCTTTGTAGCAAGTTTTAGCCTAAGTGTAGCTGTTTTTCGCCTGTATCTCAGTGCAATATCTTTGTGTGCAGATGAATAACCAAAAGCATCTGCCAGTATAGCACCACTGAGTAACGCACTGCTTATCCCCTCGAACGAGCTAGCACTAATAAAACCTGCTGCCTCACCAATAAGGTACACAGCATTCTTTCCTGTAACAAAATCTGCAAATTTCTTTGGTCGGTACGTTATACACGCCTCTGTCTTGTGCAGTCCATCAAGTGGTATCCCAGTCAGCTCACAAAAACGTTTTTTCTGTATATCAAAATTTTTGCGACAGTTCTGTGGAGAGAAACACCCACCATATATAACATCATCATCTTTATGCATGAGCCAAGAACAGCTCTCGCTAGTTTCTCGGTCAAACACACAGTAATACTCTGCCGATATATCGCTAGTATTTTTGAACCACTGCTGTATAGCTACATAGCGCATAACAGTGTCACCAAAAAACTGCCTGCGCACCATGGAGCCAGCGCCGTCTGCACCCACTAGGCTGTGTGCCTTATAGGTTTTTACCAGACCATCGACTAACACTTGCACCGAGAAGATATCACCCTCACGCACTATCTTGCGACACCTACCATCTGCAATAGTTACATTATGCGGAACAAGCGAAACAAGCCACTTATCAAAAGCATATCTGTCCATATTTAGGTAGTTGCGAGGATACAAACGTGTACTGCCACTACAGATATCAACGGTTTTCACAGCAAATATTTGTGGGTCAGTAAGCACTTTTTTTGGCAGTGTGAGCTTTTGCTCTGCAAAAACACGCTGTGCATCAGGCGCTAAAAGTCCTCCACATGGTTTTTTGTTTGTACCACTCTGGTTATCTATTAGCAACACATTTTCTCTATGCACTGCCACTTCACGTGCAAATGTTGCGCCTGCAGGCCCTGCACCCACTATTATAACATCATATATCATTCGTTTTGCTCCGAAATATTATTGCCACTCATTGCCGTTTACATCTAAGATGCGAACACGTGTTGTATTGTAAGGCTGCTCGTTTACTCTACAGAATTTAAAGAACGCAGAATAAATAAGTGTCGGATTTATATTCAGCGAAGTTCCGGCAGCTACAAGTAGCTTAACAATAAGCGTTTGGTTATCCTCAGTTGTAGACACAATGCTAAAATGAGGACGCAAATCTATTTCTTTGATACCTTTTTTTGTTTTCTTGCTTACCAAAATTTCGTCCTGCTCAAAAAACTTGTTAAAGCTCTCTGCATCTATTGCACTACTCTTAGCTAGCTCGGTTTTATACTCTGCGGTAGCTATTTGGTCTGCTTTTGCACTAGGCAATAGCACACGCGTAATGCGAAGACTCTGTGGCAGAACATCGTTTAGTTTTTGGCATATAAGCTCGTGAGAATAGTCATCGTCTAGCATCCTAATCTCAAAAGACTCTGCAAGCCCTTCAAAGCCTAGCGGTATAGGCAAGTAAAACGCCATGTGTACTTTTGGGTTGTAACCCTCTGTATACCACACAGGTAGCTTAGCCCTTGCTATGGCTCTGGAAAAACAGCGCACTATATCTAGGTGAGATATATATTTCGCACTGCCTGTTTTTTGGAAAAATACCCTAACTGTTTTCAAAGCAGACACCCCCAATAAGCACATTAGCCCCACAGTTGCTGCATTTATCACGGCAAGTGGGGGTTGTTACACTATCCCATGCCATCTTGTTTTCTTTTACCAAGAATTTCTTACTAACATAATAATTAAGGTGATCCCAAGGCAGTACTTCGTCATATTCACGGCGACGACAGACATAAAAGTCTAGCTCCAGCCCTGCATCTGCCAATGCATTTGTCCAGCGGTCCACCTTTAGGTGCTGGTCCCAGCCCTCTAGGTTTGCGCCATCACGCCAAACTGCCTCAACGACATCATTTAGTCTACGGTCACCACGTGCAAGCATAGCTTCTAGCCTGCTAGTTGTGGCGTCGTGGTAGTTGATGCGTACCTTTTTGCTAAGTGTAGTACTCAGTAGGTGGGACTGTTTTTCTTTGAAACTAGCCAAACTATCCTGTGGTTCAAACTGAAAAGGAGTGAATGGCTTGGGTACAAAGCAAGCTACAGAAGCCGTTACAGAAACTGGTTTACCCTTTGGCCTGTTGGGCATAGAATAGTATAAATCCACAACTTTTTTTGCTAGGATATTTATAGCCTCTATATCCTCCAGTGTTTCTGTTGGCAAGCCCATCATAAAGTACAACTTTACGTTCATATATCCACCCTCAAAAGCCATTTTACATGTCTGCAAAACTTCTTCCTCGGTGATATTCTTGTTAATAGCGTCACGTAGACGCTGGCTACCAGCCTCAGGTGCAAATGTTAGCCCGCTTTTGCGAACTTTCTGCACTTTTTCTAGTAGTTCTTGCGAGAAATTATCTATTCTTAATGACGGAAGTGCAAGGCTTACTTTTTCATCTTCCGTCCAAGTCATCATTTCGTCCATAAGCTCGTTAAGCTTGCTGTGGTCACTTGTAGATAGTGATGTAAGCGAAACTTCATCATAGCCTGTAGTGTTACATAGTGAGCGTGCCTGTGAGTTTAGCGTGTTTACATCTTTTTCCCTAAATGGGCGGTACAAGTACCCAGCTTGGCAAAAACGGCACCCACGTATACAGCCACGTAGCACTTCTATCATTGCTCTATCGTGGACAATATCCACAAAAGGGACAACAAAGGACTCTGGGTATTCTGCGCTGTTAAAGTCTGGCAAAATACGTTTGTTTATGACTGCTGGTGCACTGCCCTGTGGAGTAACTGTGTTTATAGTGCCATCTGCGTTATAAGAAACATCATACAGCGACGGTACGTAAAAACCCTCTAGCTCCGCTACTCTCTCTAGGAACTGCGCCCTGCTAATGCCCTCTTTGCGTGCAGCGTGATAAAGGTCACACAGCTCCACAAGCGCTTCTTCACCCTCACCCAGTGAGAACACATCAAAGAAATCTGCTATTGGCTCTGGGTTACAGGCACAGGGGCCACCGCCGACGATAATTGGTGCATCCCAGCTATTGGCGCGGTCAGCCGCACGCACAGGTATCCCACCCATATCCATCATATTAAGCACAGTAGTATAGCTCATCTCATACTGTAGAGTAAAGCCGACTATATCAAACTCGTCTATGGGGTCATAGCTCTCCAGCCCATATAGCTTGATATCATGCTCTTTTAGCTTTGCTTCGTAGTCTGTATCTGGGGCGAACACACGCTCACACCAGTAGTTGGCACGGTTATTTATACAGGTGTATAATATTTTCATGCCCAGATGGGACATTCCCACCTCGTACATATCAGGAAAGCAAAAAGCAAAGCGGACATCTACATCCGCTTTGTTCTTTACTATGCTACCTATTTCGCCACCAGTATAACGTGCGGGCTTTTGTACTGTTAATAATATATTTTCAATTTTTTTTGGTATCATAATGTCATATTCCCTACATATCCCTTTTATAGTGCTAGTTATTACTTGGATGGTATGTACCTAGCTATTGTTGCTGCCGTTGTGGAAACTGGCATAGTTTGTAGTGTTACCTTACCAGGGCCTGTTACGCGTGTGTGGAAAAGACCTTCTCCACCAAGAAGCATATTTTTCACGCCTTTTACAGATTGTATTTCCATTGTGCAACTTGCAGACATCATAGCAAGGTTACCAGTATCAACAAGCATAGCCTGACCAGGAGCCAAATCATACTCTACTGCAAAACCATCAATCTCTACAAAAGCAATACCCGAGCCACTAAGTTTTTGCATGATGAAACCCTCACCACCAAAGAAACCAGCGCTTATTTTTTGGTTGAAGTGTATGGAAAGCTCCACGCCAGGAGTAGCTGCAAGGAAAGCGGATTTTTGAACAATCACGTTCATATTTGGTGTTATCTCTATAGCACGGATAGAGCCAGGAAAGCTAGATGTAAAAGCAATCTCGCCAGCGCCACCCTCTGCTGTAAAATGATTTTGGAACAAGCTCTCACCAGAGAACATTCTGCCGAATACTTTGCCAGCACCGCCACCCTTTGTTTCCATTTTAATGTTAGGTGTCATCCAAGCCATTGCGCCACTCTCAGAGAATAGTGACTCGCCTGCTTCTAGCTTACAAATAACTGCTGGTAGAGAATCGCCTACTATGTTATAATTCATCTTTATCTCCTGTTAAATTACTATTATTTTACAATTTAATGATAACATATTTATATGTATTTGTAAATATAAAAAAACTATAGTATTTGTAGAATTTGTACACTGAATTTATGGTTTTTAACAAAATATCACACACTTACATTTCTATTAGAGGTAAATATTACAAATTTATTGGTATATAGCTAGTTGCAAAAAGCGGGGATATAGAAATAACGAGGTACTAGAAAGCGCTCCTAGTACCTCGTTAATATTGTGTTTTTGTTAATTTGTATGGTGGACTATTTCTTTTTTACAGTTGTTGCAGCTAGTGCTACAAGTGCAACAGAGCCAAGAGCAATAGTCACGCCAAGTACTTCGTGCATACCTGTGCTTGGGTTTGGCACTGTTTCTTCTGATGACCCACCAGAAACAGATTTTAGTTGCATATCAGAGATAACAAGTGACATACCCTCACGTGTTTTGCCTGTAAAAGCATAGATGTCATCATCCCATTTTAGTGATGAAGTACTTAGAGTACCGTTGGAGTTTAGCACATAGAGATAGTCGTCCTCATTAGCAGGTATCTCGATATCCCAAGAAGATGTTAAACCTGAGATGTCGATTTCTAGGAAAATAATATCTGCGTCTGGGTTTGCAATAGCAAGGTCTTTGTTAAAGTTAGATTTAATATCAATCTTGAACTCGTCCTCATCATAAACACGGCCATACATTAGAACATTTTCGCTGTCAAATTCAGCCTCGTCATAGCCAGGTATGTCCACTCTAACGAACTCACCCTCGTACATCACAAGGTCTTTTAGGTCTTCTTCTTTTATAGTGGTTACAGTGTTTTCTACTATAACATTGATAGAGCCACTAGATGGATAAAGAAATTCATCACGATACTCAAACTCATCATCGGAAGCGTCTTTCCTAGCACGGATAACAATTTCTTCAATTACAAGGTTTGGTCTATTTACATCTTCTGTACTATTGCTCTCCTCTAGCTGGATAACAAGAGCCTCGTTGTCGTTGTCCAGAGTAGCAAACTCAATTGATTCTACCATATCCGAGCCAGCAGAAATTTTCTTGGTTGTGATAGCAAAGTAATCCTCGTTAAACTCCCACCTAGGCGCATCAAGGTATGCAGAAGAACCCTCTCTAATAAAATCTTCAGCCTCTATATATAGTACATCTCCTGGTTTTGCATATACAGTATCATCAGCATCTAGCCAAACTTCGTCAGCCATAGCCATAGTGGACAAAGTTGCAACTGCAAACATCATAGCTAATAATTTTTTCATATTAATACTCCATTCCGCCGTTTCATATCGGCACTTTTTTAATAAAATACTGCTATTAATCACGTGAAGTATAGGAATGATTAACAGTAATATTTTTGTAACTTTTAGTGTTGTATTACGCTGTAAACATTACTTCATACACAAATTATATTACAAAAAGTTACATTTTGCAATACCTTGTTACCACAGTTTACATTTTATTAATATATCCATAATACGTGCTGTTTCTGTGGTTATTTGTGGTGTTTGTGTAGATGTTATACTATTTACTTTTTTGCCAAATTATATAGTTGTAAACTTTTATTTTTAGTATGTACATTCGTGTGGTTGTGTGGTAAAATATATTCTGTATATTTATGTAAAATAGGAGGTAATAGAACTTGAATATTAAGCTGTTTGATAATCATACACACAGCAATAACTCGCATGATGGCGTGGATAGCGTGGACGATATGTGCAAATCTGCCATAGAGCGTGGCATGTATGGTTTTAGCGTTACTGACCACTTTGAGTGCGACCACGAAGAAATAGAAGTCGTTTATGGCCGTCTGGAAAATAGCATAAAGTATGTAAACGAGGCAAAAGAAAAATATGCTGGCAAGCTACTGGTTACACTGGGTATAGAGCTTGCTCAGGGGCATATATATCAGGATATTTCAAACCGTGCACTCTCCATGGCAGACTATGATATTGTCATTGGCTCTATCCACACAGTAATGGGTGGGCAAGATGCATATTGGGTGGACTTTAGCAACCCAGATATAGATATAGACAAGCTATTGGAGCAGTATTTTACAGACCTGTACAATATGACATTGTGGGATAAATTTGACACAATGGCACACCTAACATATCCAGAGAGATATATCAGCGGTAACTATGGCAAGCCAGTAGAGTACCATAGATATAGCGACCTACTGGATAGCATATTTAAGAGCCTGATAGAGCACGGAAAATCACTGGAGATAAATACACAGGGGCTACGTGGGGTACTTGGCAAGTCTGCACCGGACCTTGATATGGTAGCAAGATACCGTGAGCTAGGTGGAGAGCTGATAACACTGGGTAGCGATGCGCATAACCGCAACGACCTTGCAAAACACATACCAGAAGTAACAGCAAAACTGCAAAATATGGGCTTTAAATATCTTACACACTACGTAAACCGCAAGCCACAAATGATAAAAATAACACCCTGATAAAAGGAGTACAGATGCAGAGATTTGCCAAAATTGCCATAGACAAGGCGAGCTACTCTTATGACAAAATCTATGATTATATACTGCCAAGTGAATATAGCGCAGATAGAGGTTGCCGTGTAGTAGTGCCTTTTGGCAGGGGGGGCGAGCGACTGGGTCTGATACTGGAGATAAACGATAGAACAGACACAAAATACCAGCTAAAAGAGATTATAAGCGTGGTAGATACCACACCAGTGCTAGATAGCAATACACTGGCAGTGGTGGTATGGCTAAAAGAAAATACATACTGCACATATTTTGATGCACTGCGTGCAGTAATACCTACAGGCCTTGGGCAACGTATAAACAAGGGTTATACAGCCATAAAGACGGAAACACCGCCCCCGCTAACCCCACGTGAGGACAAGCTGTATTCTTGCCTACTAAAAAAACGCAAGATAACAGCAACATCTACACTAACGGACCAGTTCCCAGATGTTGATAACTTGATAGCTACATTGCTAGAAAAAGGTCTTGTTAGTGAGCAGACAGATGTTGTGCGTAGGGTGCAGGACCAAACAGTGACAATGGTGCGCACTATTGGTGACTGGCAGGACAAAAAGCTAACACCAAAACAGCAAACAGTGGTGCAGTTACCAGAGATTTCGCAGGGCATGTCGGTAAAAGAAGTGTGCTACTACACAGGCGTTACCAAGTCTGTTATAGACAAGCTAGTTAGCGCAGAAGTTGCAGAATACTATGATATGGAAACCTACCGTGACCCATATGCAAACACGGACAGGACAGCCACAGCACCCACAATAGACCTTAGCGAGCAACAGCAAAGAGCCTGTGATGAGCTATGGAAACAGTACAGACAGTACAGTGGTGCTACCACGCTAGTTTTTGGTGTAACGGGCAGTGGTAAGACACAGGTTTTTTTAAGACATACACAGCGTGTGATAGCGGACGGTAGACAGGCAATAATATTAGTGCCAGAAATCTCGCTAACTCCACAGACGATATCCAAGTTCCATATGTATTTTGGTGAACGTGTCGCTGTACTGCATAGCGCACTATCGGTATCGGAGCGACTGGACGAGTGGAAACGCATTAAGCGTGGCGAAGTAGACGTAGTAGTGGGGACACGCTCGGCTGTTTTTGCACCACTACCAAGCCCAGGGCTGATAGTAATAGATGAAGAACAAGAACACACATACAAGTCAGAGAGTAGCCCACGTTTTGAAACAAGGGACATAGCACGTCTGCGTATGAAACTAAGTGGTGGTATGGTGCTACTGGCATCGGCAACACCCTCGGTGGAGAGCTACTATCGCTCACAAGGTGGTGACTACAACCTCGTAGAGCTTACGGAGCGTTTTGGCAAGGCGACACTGCCACATGTAACACTGATAGATTTACGCACACAGTCTATAACAGGCGGTATCTCCTCATATCTATACGATGAGCTTGACTATAATTTACAGCACGGAGAGCAGAGCATATTGCTGATGAACAGGCGTGGATACAGCACACAGATAAAATGCCTTAGCTGTCACAAACCTGCACACTGCCCACATTGCTCCATCTCTATGAAATACCACACAGCAAATAACAGGCTAATATGCCACTACTGTGGGTACTCCATACCACTAACACAAAAATGCCAGTTTTGTGGCAGTGAGTATGTACACCACACAGGCACGGGCACACAGCGTGTAGAGCAGGACTTAAAAGATATGTTCCCAAGTGCACGCATACTGCGTATGGACACGGACACAACTATGCAGAAATTTTCTCACCAAAAGCATCTATCTCAGTTTGCTAGTGGTGAGTATGACATAATGGTAGGCACACAAATGGTTGCAAAGGGGCTGGATTTCCCAAATGTGACACTCGTCGGTGTGCTGGGCATAGATAATGCACTATATTCACAGGATTTCCGTAGTTACGAGCGAGTTTTCAGCCTTGTAACACAGGTAGTGGGTAGGAGTGGCAGAAGCGAGAAACGTGGTCGTGCTTTTATAGAAACCTACACCCCAGAAAACCCCATATTGCTGTCTGCGGCAGCACAGGAGTATCTCACTTTTTATAACGAGGAAATAGCAACGAGGAAATATCTGCTATATCCACCATTTTGCAGAATGTGCAGTGTAGGCATTGTGGGTGAGCACGAAAAACTTACTTATGAAACTGCGATAAAAGTGCATGAAATGATAGTAGCACTGCTAAAAGACAGCTATAGCGATATACCTGTTAGGCTATTGGGACTGTCGGAGGCTACAGTATACAAGGTAGCAGGGAAATTTAGGTACAAGATACTGCTAAAAGTAAAAAACAACAAGCGCACAAGGCAGATGCTACAGGAGCTATTATCCAGTGCACTGGCACTTGTGGGCAGAGATATAAACGTATATATTGACCCAAGCTATGACGGCGCAATTTGATTAGGGGGAATAATAAATATGAAATGTAAAGATTGTGGGAAAGACTTCGAGCTATCACAGGGTGAGATTGATTTCTATAAATCCAAAAATCTACACCTGCCCAAGAGGTGCAAGGCGTGCAGAGATAGCAAAAAACGCACCTCTACTCACAACAACAAACAGACAACGTCTACGAGCTACACCCCCAGCACAAGCTATACACCAACAACACGCACACATTCTCTAGGCAAAAAGCCGAGCAAGGTGAGGTACTATAGCCCACGCTCGATATTGTTGACTTTGGCAATCGTGGTTATACTGGCTGTATTTGCAATCGACCTACTTGCAACTAATGACACAGTTGTACAGTACCCACAAAATAGCAGTGTGGCACTGCCTAGCTCAGCGGAGGTTGTTAGTACACCACCGAGTAGCGTAGTAGAGCTACCTAGTAGCACAGCAGAAATACCCAGCAGTGTGCCAGAGCCACCCAGTAGCGTGGAAACACCACCGAGCAGTGTACCAGAAACATCAAGCAGTGTACCTGCATCATCAAGTAGCAAAGAAACGGTAACATATAGGTTTAGAAACTCCGATTACCTAACAGAGCATTTCGAGGACCACAAGGCAGACACAGGGCACGCAACAGAGGCAGAGTATCTTCAGGCTGCAAATATGGTTATTACATCTGCTGGTGTGCTTACAACAAAACAGGACGACGGAGATACAGCATATTACCTAGAGGCTACAAACCAATTTGTTGTGCTATCCAGTGATGGATACATAAGAACATACTTTAAGCCAAATGACGGGATAGAGTATTTCTACAGGCAATAAT
>CAYJFF010000019.1:0-23163 GCA_964369345.1 uncultured Oscillospiraceae bacterium | reverse complement strand
ATAAGAACATACTTTAAGCCAAATGACGGGATAGAGTATTTCTACAGGCAATAATTACTTAAAATAAATAAACTTACCTATGAAAGGACGCAAATAAAATGGCTATTAGGACAATGAGAACAGAGGGTGACGATATACTTGCAAAAACAAGCAAGGCTGTCACAAATTTTGATAAAAAACTATGGGAACTACTGGACGATATGAAAGAAACAATGGACGAGGCAAATGGTGTAGGACTTGCAGCAGTGCAGGTTGGCGTGCTACGCCGTGTTTTCATAATAGACGTGGGTGATGGACTGCTTGAGTTCATCAACCCAGAGATTATATCCGAGGAGGGCGAGCAAGACGGAGTAGAGGGTTGCTTGTCATTCCCTGGGCAGTTTGGCTGGGTGTATCGCCCAAACAAGGTGCATATAAAAGCACAAAACCGTAATGGCGAGTGGTTCGAGGTAGAGGGCGAGGAGCTATTTGCACGCGCTATGTGCCACGAGTATGACCACCTAAACGGCAAAGTGTTCAAAGAATATGTAGATAGACTACTAACACAAGAAGAGCTTGATGAAATATACGCCGAGGAAGATGGCGAGGAGGAAGAAGCTTGAGGATAATTTTTATGGGCACGCCAGATTTTGCAGTGCCATGCCTTAAACGCATTATTGATGATGGCCACGAGGTAGTGGCAGTGTATACACAGCCAGACAAGCCAAAGGGCAGGGGGCACAAACTAGCATACCCACCTGTAAAGGAGCTAGCGCTAGAGCACAATATACCTGTGCACCAGCCTACAAAACTACGTGACGGCGCAGTACTTGCACAGTTTACAGAGCTAAACCCAGATGTGGTGGTGGTGGTAGCATATGGCAGGATATTGCCAAAACCACTGCTGGACTACCCAAGACTTGGTTGTATCAATATACATGGCTCGTTGCTACCAAAATACCGTGGTGCTGCACCCATACAGTGGACAGTACTAAATGGCGACAAAACAGGCGGTGTTACATCTATGTATATGGCAGAGGGCATGGACACAGGCGATATGATACTAAAGCTAGAAACAGCAGTGGGTGAGAACGAAACAAGTGGCGAGCTGTATGAGCGTCTGGCACCAATAGGTGCGGACTGCCTGTCACAAACACTGCAAATGTTAGAAAATGGCACTGCCAAAGCAATACCACAGATAGATAGCGAAGCTACACACGCACCAATGCTAGAAAAATCTATGGGTGAGCTAAACTTTGCAAATCCTGCACAGGATATACACAAGCTAATACAGGGGCTAAACCCATGGCCATCTGCAACAGTGGTGACAAGCACGGGCAAAAAGCTGAAAATCCACCGAAGCACACTAGTGGATATGAGCGGAGATATTGGCGAAGTGCTGGATAACAAACGCCTAATAATAGCCTGTGGCGAGGGTTCTATAGAGCTTGTAGAAGTACAACCAGAGGGCAAGGGCAAAGTTGCTGGCAGTGCTTATATGAACGGTGCAAGGCTTGCAAAAGGCGATATATTCATACACATATAATAAATTGGATAGCTGGAGATAGAAACCAATGATGTATTATATACTAGCGTTTATACCACTGATATTGGTGGCGATTGCAAACGCAAACGTAACTAACACATACAAGAAATATGACAAAGTGTCAACAGAGCGTGGCATGACAGGCGCACAGGTTGCCCGTGCCATACTGGATAGAAACAATCTATACCATGTGCAGATTACAAAGGTGAGTGGCAAGCTAACCGACCACTATGACCCACGTGCAAGAGTGGTTTCGCTATCTGCCGATGTATATGACAGCACTACAATCTCCGCAGCGGGAGTAGCTGCGCACGAGGTAGGGCACGCTATACAGCATCAAGCAGACTATGGTTTTTTGTCTATGAGAAACGCCATTATACCCATATCTAATATAGTATCACGCTTTGCAGTGCCTGTTATATTTGTAGGGCTGTTGCTAGAGTTTACACCTCTCGCCTTTCTAGGTGTTGTTGCATTTTTCTCCATAGTGCTAGTACAGGCTATCACACTACCTGTGGAGTTTGATGCGAGCAAGCGTGCTATGCAGTCCATTGCAGACTATGATATATTATCACTGGACGAGCGCAGAGGCGCATCAAAGGTGCTAACAGCCGCAGCCCTTACATATGTAGTTGCACTTATAGTAACAGTCATACAAACACTACGTCTACTGGCTACAGTGCTTGGCAGACGCAGAAATTAACGAACGGAGACCAATATGCCACCAAAAAACACCCCACGTGCGTTAGTGTACAAAGCACTTATGTCCATGACAGAAAACGATGGTTACTCGACTATCGTGCTAGATAATATGCTGAAAAACAGCGAGCTAACACGTATAGAACGCTCATTTACATCTGCACTTTTTTATGGTGTTATCACAAGAGATATGACACTGGAATACATAATATCCAAATATAGCAAAACACCTGTAAAGAAACTGAATACTGCGGTGCTCACACTGCTAAAGTGCGGACTGTACCAACTAAAATACATGGACAATGTACCACAATCAGCAGCAGTGAACGAGACTGTAGAGCTTGCAAAAAGTGTGGGCGAACAGCGTGCAGCTGGGTTTATCAATGGCATTTTGCGTAGTTTTGAGCGTGCAGGTTGCACATACCCACTGCCAAAAGACAAGCTAACAGCAACCTCTATAGAGTACTCGGTGCCAATGCCACTCATTAGCCTGTGGCGCAAGGCGTATGGACACGAAAAAGCTATGGAGATACTAGCAGGGCTTGATAGCGTGCCACCACTGTTTATAAGGGTGAATACACGCAAGACCACAACAGAAAAGCTACTAGCACTACTACAAAATGAGGGTGTGACAGCAACTGCCCACCCACAGATACACAACTGCATAGTACTAACAGCACATGGTGGCGTCACAAAGCTTGCAAGCTTTAGGAATGGCTTGTTCCACGTGCAGGACGGCTCCAGCCAGCTATGCGCCACTGCCTGTGGTGTAAAAGACGGCATGCGTATACTGGATATATGCTCGGCACCAGGCGGCAAGAGCTTTACCCTAGCACAACTGGCAGATAACTGCGAGGTGCTCTCCTGTGATTTGTACGAACATAGGTTGGAGCTAGTGCGTGAGGGCGCAACACGACTGGGGCTTGATAATATAAAAACTCTCTGCAACGACGCCACGATATACAACCCAGATTTGGGAGTATTTGATATTATATTATGTGATGTTGTATGTTCTGGCTTTGGTATTATTAGGCGTAAGCCCGAAATTAAATATAAGTCACTCAAAACACTGGACGAATTGCCTATTTTGCAGTATAATATATTGATAAATGCTACAAAACATTTGAAAAAAGGCGGACATTTGGTTTACTCTACTTGTACATTAAACCCAGTCGAGAACGAACAAGTAGTGGAGAGATTTTTAAAAGAGAATGAGAACTTTAGCTTAGAAACAGCACCGACAACCATTTTCCCAACAGTGGGCGGAACAGATGGTTTTTTCTACGCTGTTCTCTCGGCTAGATAATGATATATTTTAGGATTAGGAGAGTATAGCTTGAACAATAATACTATAGACAAGACAGATATATTATCGCTGACTGCGGATACGCTAGCGCAAGCTATGCAGGCGATAAATCTACCAAAATTTAGGGCAAAACAGATATATGACTGGCTGCACAAAAAACAGGTGCAGAGCTTTGATGATATGAGCAATTTATCAAAAGATTTGCGCGAGAAACTAGCACAGGGTTACTATATACCACAGTGCACAATGGTTGCACGACAGACCTCAGCCACCGATGGCACTAACAAATTCTTGCTAGAGCTAGGTGATGGCAACTGCATAGAAACAGTATGGATGGAGTACAAACACGGTGCTAGCCTGTGCATATCTACACAGGTGGGTTGCAGACAGGGCTGTACATTCTGTGCGTCCACACTGGGTGGGCTAGTACGCAACTTATCAGCAGGGGAAATGCTGGGGCAGATATACACCGCACAGCGCATAATGGGCAAGAAAATATCTGGGCTAGTGCTCATGGGAATAGGCGAGCCACTGGATAATTTTGATAATGTTATGGATTTCTTGTCAATACTTTCTTCGGAGAATGGGCAGAATATGAGTTTGCGCCATGTTTCGCTATCTACTTGTGGGCTAGTGCCAGAGATAGAGCGACTAGCAGAGAAAAATCTGGGGCTGACACTGTCCATATCGCTACACGCTACAAACGACAGCACACGTAGCAATATTATGCCAATAAACAAACGTCATAACCTACAAGAGCTACTGGGAGCCTGTAAGCGGTATTTTGCAAAGACTGGTAGACGCATTAGCTATGAATATGCGCTTATTGACGGAGTTAACGACACCACAGCAGAGGCACGAGCACTTGCAAAGCTTGTGAGAGGGCAAAACTGCCACGTAAACTTAATCCCTATAAACGCTGTAAAAGAGCGTAGCACCAAGCGCAGTACACCCGAGAACGTAGCAAAATTCAGGGCTGAGCTAGAAAAGCAAGGTATAAACGCGACTATACGCAGAGAGCTGGGCAAAGATATAGATGCTGCCTGTGGGCAGTTGCGCAGGAACCATAATAAAAAGGTGTAAAATCGCAATAAAACTATACTTTTTTGACACTTATTCTATAGGAGATGAACATAGATGCATATAATAAAAGGAGCAACCCACACAGGTCTTAGGCGCAGTGCAAACCAAGATACATACGGTAGCGAGATTTTGTCACAAGATTTTTGCTATATGTATGTATGTGATGGTCTCGGTGGCGAGAATGGCGGAGAAGTTGCCAGTGCCTTGGCTAGCGAGGCAGTAAAAAAGCAGATTAAGAATAGCTATCGTAACGAGATGTCAGAAAAAAGTATTTATCTGATGCTAGAGACTACTATTTCTGCTGCAAACTCTGATATATATACAAAGTCAGGCGAGCAGATAGAAACACTGCGTGGTATGGCGACTACATGTGTGCTGGGCGTGCTACATGGCAGTGCGTGCTTTGTTGCCAATGTTGGCGATAGCAGGATGTACCTAAAGCGTGGTGGCACATTAACACAGCTAACTGTGGACCACACCAGAGTACAAATGCTACTTGATAGTGGCGAGATACAGCCAGAAGAAGCCCACAACCACCCAGATAAAAATGCACTTGTACGTGCTGTAGGTGCATCCATTAGTGTAAAGCCTGACTTTTTCCGTGTGGAACTACAGGCTGGTGATATACTGCTTGCTTGCTCAGATGGGCTATATGGTATGGTGGATAGCCACAAAATAGCAGATTTATTAGAAGAAATACGCAGTGGTGCAAACTGCGATATACTTATAGATGCCGCAAACGAAATGGGCGGAGTGGACAACATAACAGCTGTTGTTCTAGTTTATGACGAAAGTGGGGTTGCTGTAGATGGTAGATAAAATGCTTGGCAAAACGCTAGAAAATAGATATTTAATAGAAGAGCTAATTGGCGTTGGCGGTATGGCAAATGTCTACAAAGGCTTTGACAGAGTGGGGCAACGCGTAGTAGCTATAAAAATATTGCGAGAAGAATATACACGCAACGAGGAGTTTTTGCGACGCTTTAGGGACGAGTCCCGTGCCATATATTCACTTAACCACCCAGGTATAGTAAAAGTCTATGATGTTATACTGGATAGCTCCTCGCCATGTCTGGTAATGGAGTTTGTAGACGGTATCACGCTAAAAGAATATATTTTGCGCAACGGTAGTATAAGCATTAAACAAACATTTGCAATTATTATCAAGCTGTTAAAAGCACTTAACCACGCGCACGAAAACGGCATAGTACACAGAGATGTAAAACCGCAGAATGTTATGCTACAAATAGATGAAACACTGAAAATAATGGACTTTGGTATAGCAAGATTTGCAATGTCGCAGTCACGGACGATATCACGTCAGGCTATTGGCTCTGTGCACTATATAAGCCCAGAGCAGGCACGTGGCGAGGAAAGCATAGACCAGCGTAGTGACATATACTCCGTGGGTATTATATTATACGAAATGCTAACAGGCAGACTGCCATTTGAGGGTGATAACCCCATTGCTGTAGCACTAAAGCAGACAGAAGAAATACCAACACCACCAAGCCTACTCAACAGCCGTATATCACAGGGGCTAGAGGAAATAGTGATGAAAGCTATGGCAAAAAAAGTAGAAAACAGGTATTTTAGCATAGTGGATATGATGGAAGATATCCGTGCTTTGTCACAGGACCCAACAATAACCTTTGGCTACAAGAGTGATGTTTTGTATATAGATACTTCTGACAAAAAACAAGGCAGTGATAGTGCCGAAAAAGACGGTGGAAAGATGAAAGACAAAGATAAAAAGGGACTGGGCAAAAAGAAAAGAAAGAAAAAGCTAGGGCGTAAACCAACTTTCCTAGGTGTGCTGTTTGGCATTACTTTTGCGTTTGTGTTAGCGTCTGGTGCGTTTGTTGGCTATATGTTCTGGGAAAATAAGCCGTTTGAGCAAGTGCCAGAGGTAGAAATGCCAGAGCTAGAGGGACTAACATACGAAGAAATAATAAACAACACACAGTTTGATGCGTATAACTTCTCTTTTGAGATAGTAGAGCAAGAGTATAACAGAACATACGCACAGGGTGAGGTGTACCAGCAATACCCCACAGCAGGCAAGAATGTAAAAGAGGGTATTACCATACAGCTTAGCGTTAGTCTTGGTATACAGTCCGTAACACTGCCGGACTTTGCAGGTGATGAAGAAGCACTGACAGCTGCAAAACTACAAGAAATGGGGCTATCTGTACAGACCACCACACTACAGAGCGACACTGTAAAAGCTGGTATGGTTATAGATACCGACCCACCAGCAAATACCACAGTGCCAGTTGGCTCTACAGTTATGCTAAATGTAAGTGCAGGTGATGGCAAGCAAAAAGTATCCACACCAAACTTTATAGCACAGGACCAAGAAACAGCAGAGATGATGATAAGAGAAGCGGGACTGGTGCTAGGTAATGTTATACAGCGCACAAGCGAGTTTGACGAGGGCATAGTAATAGACCAAACACCAAGCTATGGTACACCTGTAAATATCGGTACCAAGGTAAATATAGTAGTTTCTACTGACGATGTAGTAGCACAATCTGCTGAGGCATCTATTTTGTGCTTACTACCACAGGATATAACCACATCTGTAAACCTAGTAGTACGTCAAGATGGCATAGAGATAAGCAATGAGAGCATTGTGCCTAGCACAAAACGTGTAGTAAGCCTGAGCATACCTGGCGACTACGGCACAAGCGTAGTGTCCATATACCTAAATAATAAGCTGTATATGAGCTATAACGTGGACTTTAACTCCACACCAGCAAGGGCGACGGTTTCGGAGGATAACTCAAGCGGGTTTACACTGTAATACAGTGGTGATGTTTATGCTTGTGATACCACAGGCGGAATGGAGAATGATTTGGCAAAAGGGCTTATTGTAAAAGCACTGGGAGGCTTTTATTATGTGAATATAGGTAACGAAATAATAGAGTGCCGTGCAAGGGGAGCTTTCCGTAAAGAAGATATTTCACCATATGTTGGCGACACAGTTACAATAGAACTAACAGAGCAAAACAAGGGATATATCATGGAAATAGGCGAGCGTAAAAACTCGCTGATACGCCCACCTGTTGCTAATATAGACAGGCTGGCTATGGTGGTTTCTTCCACTGCACCACGCCCAAATACATTGGTAATAGACAAGCTTACAGCCATAGCTTGCAGGCGCGACATACCTGTTGTTATTATTTTTACAAAGATAGATATGTCCGACCCTGTTGATGTAAACGATATCTACAGAAAAGCTGGTTTTACAGTGTTTAATGTGAACAACATGACTGGTGAGGGCTGTGAGGCTGTAAAAAAAGAGCTTAGCAGTGGTATTACAGCATTTTGTGGCAACTCTGGCGTGGGCAAGTCCAGCCTACTAAACGCACTGTTTGGTGAGCTAAAGCTTGCTACTGCGGATATCAGCAAAAAGCTGGGCAGGGGCAAACACACCACACGTCATGTAGAGCTATACAAAACTGATGACGGTGGATACATAGCCGATACACCAGGTTTCTCTGCTGTGGATTTCTTGCAGTTTGAGAAAATGACAGCGAGCGCACTAGAGGACTGTTTTGTGGATTTTCAACCATATCTGGGGGAGTGCAGGTATACAGGCTGTAGCCACGTGGCTGAGCGTGACTGCGCAATACGTACAGCAGTAGCAGATGGCGAAATATCTGAGAGTAGGTACAGGAGCTACTGTACGATTTATGAGGAGCTGAAGCAGGTGAAACAATGGGAGTTATAAAGAAAAAGTGCTTGCTAGTATGTGCTATGCCACCACGTGTGGATATAAAAGAGCGTTTTCCAGACTATAGCGACTATTTTATTATAGCGGCAGACAGGGGCTTTGAGCACTGTGAGCAAATGGGTATAACACCGGACCTTATAGTGGGCGATTTTGACTCTGCAAAAGAGCCGAAGAACAAGTCTAACACCATTGTTTTTTCTGCCAGAAAAGACGATACAGACGCTATAATAGGTATAAAAGCAGCTATAAAAAAAGGCTGTACAGAGGTGACTATTATAGGTGGGCTTGGTGGACGAATAGACCATAGCTATGCAAATGTGCAGTCGCTAGTTTATATGGCAGAGCGTGGCTGTAACGGTATTCTTATTGATGATAGACACAGCCTGCAAGTAGCAACACCATACAAGCCACTGGAGATAGAAAAATTTGATGGATATTTGTCGGTTTTTGCATATAGCGATACAGTGCGTGGTGTAACCACATTGGGTGTGGAATATCCACTAAAAAACGCAGTGCTTACTTCGTCTTTCCCACTGGGTGTCAGCAACAGAGTAGTGGCAGAAACTGCAAAGATAACTTGCCTAGAAGGCATATTGCTTGTGATAACAGCACAGGAGGACTAAAAATGACTATACAAGAACAACTAATAAAAGCAAAAGAGAATAAAAATCTGCTGGCTGTGTACCGTGATGACATGGCACAGGTGGTGGACTATGCAGGTTTCCCAGTGGTTATGGGTAGGGAGATACTGGTGCTAACGCGTGAGAGCGACTTTACCACAGATGGCTATGTGGCTATGAGAAACGCAGATATAACATATATAGAGCAAGTGGACGACAACCCGTTCATAGCAAAGGTGCTACAGGGCGAGGGCGTGTATAGCAAAGTATCTGCACCCAAACTGACAGAGGGCGAGAGCTGGCACAAGCTATTGTCTGGTGTACAGGCGAGTTTTCGTGGCTGGCTAACAGCAGAGAGTATGTCAGAGGACGACGGACAGTGTTTCTTCCTAGGCAAGATAGCACGTGTGGACAACAACAACCTGTATATGAAAACAATAGACGCTACAGGCAAACAAAACAAAGAAGAAGCGACAGTGCCACTACAAGACCTTGTTACTGTGACATTTGGTGGTAGATATTTGGGTATGTACGAGAAATACACAAAATAATATGGCAACCAACAGGAGCAAGGAGAAAAAATGGAAATTTGGGACGGATATTCAAAAGATGGTGAGCTACTGGGAATAGACCTGGTGCGTGACGAAGCAATACCACGTGGTGTGTACCACATAGTAAGTGAGGTATATGTTAGGCACACAGACGGTACATATCTACTAATGCAACGTGACTGGAACAAGATAGGCTACCCAGGACTGTTCGAGACAGGTGCTTGTGGGAGTATCCTAAAGGGCGAAACACCATTACAGGGTGCTGTGCGTGAGCTTGCAGAAGAAACAGGTATCACAGGTGGTGATATGACGTTTATTTATGCAAATAGTAATATGATAAATACTTTTTACTACGCTTACCTATGTGTAGTAGACTGTGACAAAGACAGTGTAACACTGCAAGAGGGTGAAACAATCTCATATAAATGGATTAGCAGACAGGAACTACTGGAGATAATGGAAACAGATAGCTTTATAGATGCAAAGAGGGATAGGATGACACCGTTTATAAACAGCATATAATAATTAATTAAGGAATGAGAAAATATGAAACTATTGATAATCGACTCTAACAGCATAGTGAACCGTGCTTTTTATGGTATCAAACTACTTAGCACAAAAGATGGGCAGTTCACCAATGCTATTTATGGTTTCTTTAATATAACACAGAGGCTAATAGACGATATTGCACCAGATAGGGTTGTGTTTTCTTTTGACCTACGTGCACCCACATTTAGGCACAATATGTACGATGGTTACAAGGCACAGCGAAAAGGTATGCCAGAGGAGCTTGCAAGCCAGATGCCATTTGTAAAAGAAATCATAACTACCATGGGCTACCCAATAGTGGAGCTTGCGGGCTATGAGGCAGACGACATTCTGGGTACTATAGCAAAAACTGCCGAGAAAGACGGCAATGAAACGCTGATAGCCACAGGGGACAGGGACGCACTACAGCTTGTTAGTGATAAAGTTACTGTTGTGCTCGCTACCACACGTGTGGGCGGTGCAGAGTACCTGATGATGACACCACAGGCTGTTACAGAGAAATATGGTGTAGAGCCATGCCAGCTTATAGAAACAAAGGCGCTCATGGGAGATGCATCGGACAATATCCCAGGGGTAAAGGGTATTGGTGAGAAAACAGCATTTGCACTTATACAAAAATATGGCACAGTGGCTAATTTATACGATAATATCGACAGCATAGAGGCAACGCCGTCGGTAAAGAAAAAGCTGACAGAGGGTAAAGAAATGGCAGAGCTAAGCCGACAACTTGGCGAAATCTGCACAGAAGTACCGTTTGGCGACTATATGGAGATAACACAGAGCAAAGAGCGTGACAGTGACAAGCTATATACTATATTTGCAAGGCTGGAGCTACACGCACTAATAAAACGCTTTGCGCTATCACCACCACAGCACCCAGTGTTTACAGCTACGGAGGAGCCAGCAGAAACATATACCATAGCAAAGACTGGTGAGCAAATACCGACAAATGCTAAAAGTTTGTATATATCTGCCAGTGTAGAGAATAGTAATATTAAGGAGCTTGCAGTAGTAGCAGAGGACAATAAAATTTACTATATGCAAGAGCCAACAGCAGAGCAGATAGCAGAGATACTAACTGCCGACTGCGAAAAATGGGTGGCAGATAGCAAGCCACTGCACAAGGTTATTATGGCACAGGGTAGCGAGATGGTGAATGTCCGTTTTGACTGTGCGCTGGCTGGATATTTGCTAAGCCCAAACTCCACACAATACACAGTGGATAGGCTAGCAGGGGAGTATGGCATAGCTACACCGATTGTCGAGGGTGATAGCAATGAGCTAATAAACCAAACTGCACTACTGCCACAGCTATGTAAGAAACTGGACGAGGATATAGTGAGCAATGGGCAGACAACACTACTGCACGATGTAGAAATACCGCTATCGCAGGTGCTAGCATCTATGGAGCTTATAGGCTTTAGGATAGATATAGAAAAGCTAAAGCTATTTGGCGAAGAAGTAGGTACACTTGCAAAGGCTATGGAAAAAGACATATATGAGCTTGCAGGTGTAGAGTTCAATATAAACTCACCCAAGCAGATGGGCGTGGTACTGTTTGAGGAAATGGGACTGCCAACACGCAAAAAAACAAAAAGTGGCTACTCCACAGATGCAGAAACACTGGAAAGCCTAGAGGGACACCACCCAATCATACGTAAGATACTGGACTACCGCAGATATAGCAAGCTAAAATCCACATACGTGGAGGGGCTGATAAAGGTAACGGGTGAGGATAATATCATACGTAGCTCGTTTAACCAGACAGAAACACGCACGGGGCGTATTAGCTCCACAGAGCCTAATTTGCAGAATATTCCCATCCGTACAGAGCCTGGCAACAGGATGAGGAGCTTCTTTGTAGCACGTGAGGGCAATGTGCTTGTAGATGCGGACTACTCGCAGATAGAGCTACGAGTTTTGGCAGCTATTGCAAGTGATGAGAACATGATAGACGCGTTTCTATCAGGGGAAGATATACACACAAATACGGCTAGCCAAGTTTTTGATATGCCACCACTATTTGTTACACCGCTTATGCGTAGCCGTGCAAAAGCAGTTAACTTTGGTATAGTGTATGGCATTAGCGCATTTTCTCTGGCAAAGGACATAGGGGTAACCATGTCAGAGGCGGATAAATATATCAAAGACTACCTAAAGACATATGGGGGTGTAAAAAACTATATGGACACCGTGGTGGCACAGGCAACAGAAAATGGCTTTGTTACCACACTTATGGGCAGAAGAAGATATATACCAGAGCTAAAGAGTAGCAACCATAATCTACGTGGCTTTGGCAAGCGTGTAGCAATGAATATGCCAATACAGGGGACAGCGGCGGATATCATAAAAGTGGCAATGGTGAATGTTTACCGTGAGCTAAAGGCACAAAAACTAGATGCAAAGCTGATATTACAGGTGCACGATGAACTGATAGTAGAAGCACCACCACACGAGGCAGAGCAGGTTCGTGTGCTTGTGAAAAAGGCAATGGAGGCAGCAATTAAACTTGCAGTGCCGATGCAAGTTGATATTAAAACAGGCAAGGACTGGGGAGAAACACACTAATGAGAATTGTTCCAATGACGCTATTTCATATAGGAAAGTTAGTGGAGCTAGAAAAAATATGCTTTAGCCACCCATGGACAGCAAATGGATTTATAAGCGAGCTGGATAAAGATGGGGCGAATTTCTTTGTTGCAGAGGCTGTGACAAAGTCGGCACCGGGGGAGGTACTGGGCTATTTTGGGCTGAACACTGTACTGGACGAGGGCTATATCGCAAATATTGCTGTGTTCCCAGAGCACAGGAGCAAGGGCGTGGCATCGGAGCTTATACAACACGCAATAAGCTACGCGGCAGAGCAAAACCTGATGTTTCTGTCACTGGAAGTACGGGAGAGCAATAACAAAGCAATTTCACTCTATGAGAGATTTTCGTTTGAGCCAGTGGGTCTTAGAAAAAATTTCTACAGCAACCCACAAGAAAACGGCGTAGTTATGACACGCAATATCAAGAAAACAGATAAAAACGACACAGCGAGTTAGGGAGAGCATGATGATAAAAGGCATTGTCTTTGATATGGACGGCACACTTATAGACAGCGAAAAACTATATGATGATAACTTGAAACTAGCACTGCCACAGATGGGCTATGAGTATAACGAAGAAGTCGTGATGAGGAGCATGGGACTACCACACGATAAAGTCTGTGAAACACTAGCCGAGCACTATGGTAGCGGGCTGGACATGGAGGAGCTGTTTGTTTTAGTCAGAAAAGGCGTACACGCATATATAGCTGAGTTTGGCGTGCCGCTAAAACCAGGTGTTTTTGAGCTGATGGACTATGCAAAGAGTCTGGGACTACCCATGGCTGTTGCAAGCTCTACATACCGTAGCTCTGCTATGAAAAAGCTGGAGCTTTCTGGCATTGCAAATTATTTGGATGCTAGTATTTTTGGTGACGAGGTAGCGAATGGCAAGCCAGCACCGGATATTTTCCTAAAAGCAGCAGAGCTAATAGGCATACCACCCAGTGAGTGCCTAGCTATAGAGGACTCCCACAATGGTGTAAAAGCGGCAAGTATTGCAGGTATGTACACCGTAATGGTGCCAGATATGATGCCACCAACAGAGGAACTACAAGCATATATAAGCGAATGTGTAGAAACACTGCACGATATACAGCCTATCATTCGCAAACAAAACGAGGTGTAAGCATTGAAAATACTTAGCATAGAAACTACCTGTGACGAAACAGCAGCAGCAGTGGTAGAAGATGGTAGAAAAGTGCTGTCATCAGTGGTCTATAGCCAGATAGAGGAACATAGAAAATATGGTGGTGTAGTGCCAGAGATTGCATCTCGCAGACATACAGAAACTATCTGCGAGGTAGTGGAGCTTGCGCTAGCACAGGCTGGTATAGAAAAGCAAGAGCTAGATGCTATAGCAGTAACAGCGGCACCAGGGCTGATTGGCGCTGTGCTAGTGGGTGTAAACTTTGCTAAGGGACTAGCACTATCGCTGGGCAAACCGCTAATACCTGTACACCATATACGTGGGCACGTAGCAGCAAACTATATCTGCCACCCAGAGTGCAAACCACCTTTTCTCTGCCTGATAGTATCTGGTGGGCACAGCCATATAGTAGCTGTGGAAGACTACACCACATACCGCATAATAGGCAGGACAACGGATGATGCAGCTGGTGAGGCATTTGATAAAGCAGCGCGTACAATAGGGCTTGGTTACCCAGGTGGTGTGGAGCTTGATAAGATATCCGCACAGGGTAATACACAGGCATATACCTTGCCCAACCCACGCACACAGGGCGAGTATGACTTTAGCTTTTCTGGCCTAAAGACTGCGGTTATAAATCTGGTGCACAATGCAAAGCAAAAGGAAGAAGAAATAAACAGTGCAGACCTTGCAGCATCTTTTTGTAACAAGGTAGCTAGCATATTGTGGGGGAAATTCGAGAAAGCAGCAAGAGATATGGGCTATACCACAGTGGCGCTAGCTGGTGGTGTATCTGCAAATAGCCACCTGCGAAAGATAGCAGAAGAACGCAGTGCAGAGCTTGGCTTACAGCTATTTCTGCCTACACTGTCGCTATGTGGCGATAATGCTGCGATGATAGGCTCACAGGCATATTATGAGTACCTAGCTGGCAACACAGCAGATATGGCGCTGAATGGCAAGCCATACATGGAGATAGATAAATCGTTCACGGAAAATTAATTATAACAATAATATTTATTTGCAATTTTTGGAATAAGTCGCTATATACTGATGTAATAATACCAATATAGACTAAGTGGTATTTGTTTATTATACAGGGATATTTACCTTAACCATTCTGTACTTCACGTGGTTAAGCGAATTTTATTAAAATTAATGCCGACGTGAAGCGGCTGAATGGAGTATCAATATGAAAATATTAAAAACAATGGCTGTAGCTACAGCTGCACTATGTCTGCTGGCTGGTTGCGAGGAAACTGCTACCATACCACAGACAGAGCTACCAACAGAGCCAGTAGTACTAAAGCAGTTCGAGGAAGCAACAGGGCCAAAGGCTATTATCAAGACAACAATGGGCGATATAGAGGTTGTTCTTTTCCCCGATGAAGCACCAAAAGCAGTTGAAAACTTCTTGACACACGCAGAGAACGGCTACTATGATGGCGTTTCTTTCCACCGTGTTATAGCTGACTTTATGATACAGGGTGGCGACCCACTGGGCAACGGTACTGGTGGCGAGAGCATATGGGGCGAGGCTTTTGAAGATGAATTTAGCTCCAATCTGCGTAACTTTAGGGGTGCGCTATCTATGGCAAACTCTGGCGCAGATACTAACGGCTCCCAGTTCTTTATAGTACAGGCAGATACAGCAAGTATTGTAGATGTGGAGTCCATGTATGTAAATGAAATGTATAATGCAGCGCTTGCACGTATATCAGAAAAATCAGCAGAGCTGACAGAAGACGAGTTAACCGCATATATAGCAGAGGAGCAAGAAACTCTGGATAAACAAATAGCAGAGGGTGCACCAGAGGAATATATAACTGCTATGCAACCAATAGTAGATAAATATGCAGAGGTTGGCGGAACACCACATCTTGATGATGTGCATACAGTATTTGGGCATGTAATAAGTGGTATGGACGTGGTAGACTCTATCGCAAATGCTCCTAAAGATGCAAACAATATGCCAACAGAGCCAATTCTTATCAACTCAATAGAGGTTTTCGAATAATTTGTAATATTTGACAGTTAAAGGTGTGCTTTTTAATTATCAGCGCACCTTTTTTGAGCAATTAATTATGTACATGAGGTGCATTATGTTAAAAGATTTTAGATGTAGCAATATAGGTTTCTTCACTGTTATGGGGTTGTATTTTGCGGGTTTCTGCGTGCTGTATGGGTATATGGTAAATATATTGCTGTGGTATGGTTTCACGGAGATACAGTGTGGCACAATAGCTACATTGCAGAGCGTTGCTTTTATGGCTGTACAGCCTGTATATGGCTATATAATAGATAACTTTTTATCTGCAAAAAAACTACTGATAATAGTTGCGACTATTGGCGCTATAATGTCGGCATTTTTGCCAGTGGTATTAGAGCTTGAGTTTGCGTATGTGATGATATACATGACAGTGCTCAGCTTGTTTTATTCTAGCTCTACCCCTATTATGGATACATGGGCAGTTTCTGTATCAAACAATGTACAGAATGTAGATTATGGGCTAGTACGTGGTGGCGGTTCTTTCTTCTATGCCTTTATGGCTTTTTTTGCAGGTGGGTTAATAGCACCATTTGGCGCACAGATACTTTTTTACATACATATAGGTTTTGTAATTTTAACACTGTTGCTCGCTTTTTTCCTAGTAGATGACAAAAAAGTAGCTATGAGTAAGCAAGAGATAGAACAGCCAAAAGAAAAGATGAAATTCTCACAGGGAATGGCGGTACTGTTTAGAAATAAGCAGTATATTGTGTTGCTGTTTTGTATGAGCTTTTACCAGTTTTCTATAAGAATAGCAGGCACATATCTCCCCATGGTTATACGCGATATAGGTGGAGATGAGAGCCATTTTGGTTATGCTGTCTTTGTCTGTGCATTTTGTGAGCTTATTGTTATGGTAATCGCATCTCGCCTAATGCTACGTGGTATGCCACTTGCATACTTACTAATGGCTTCTTTTGTTTCACTATCGTTTAGGTTCTTGCTATTCGTCTTTACAGACAATGTGTGGGTGCTGATAGCCATGCAAACTATTATGGCTATAGGTGTGGGGCTAAACTTGCGCGTGGTAATAGAGTATATATATGAGATTGCCCCCAAGGGATACACAGCTATAGCGATACTGCTATTTGGTGCAATAACCAATGGATTTGGTGCAGTGCTTGGCAGTTATTTGGGTGGTATTATTATAGACAGCTTTGGTGTTACTGCATATATTTTGACATGCACAACTATAATGGGGCTTGCTGTTGTCACTTTCTTTCCCACATTCATTCGAGCTTACAAAGAAACAAGAGAGCGAAAAATATTTGTAATGACACAAGGTGAATAATTATTTTAATAAATATTTTAGTTTAATGGAATAAAATATGAATAACTAAGCACTTAATATAAGGAGTAACATTTTATGTCAAACTATGTAATACGCAGAGTAAAAAACGAAGATATTGTACAACTGGTAGAAATATACAAACCATATGTCGAAAACACGACAGTGAGCTTTGAGTTTATACCACCCACAGTGCAAGAGTTTGAGCAACGTGTAAATACATATAGCAGAGATTATCCGTATCTAGTAGCAGAGCTAGATGGCGAGGTTATAGGCTTTGCGTATGGCTCACGCCTTGCAGAGCGTGCAGGGTTTAACTGGAGCGCACAGCTATCTATATACCTAGCGCCAAGAGCAAAGGGGCTGGGTATTGGTAGAGAAATGTATAATATCATCATGCAGATAATGGAGCAACAGGGTATTTACGCTGTATATGCTATTATCAGCACGCCAAACCCAGACAGCATAGCGTTCCATAGCAAAATGGGCTTTGTAGAGTGCGCACGACTGCCAAGATGTGGTTACAAAAACAATGTATGGTGCGATATTGTATATATGTACAAACTGTTACGTGAATGCACAGGCACTCCTCAGACAATTACGACTTTTTGTGAACTAGATACGGACATAATATGAACGAAAAAAACTAACTGGTGCAAAGATATATTCTTAATCAAATATTAATACTTTTTTATGCACTTTTGCTTTGCATAATAGTCTGTTATTTGATATAATAGACACATATTCGATAGTATTTATGTTTAAATGACATAAATTTTACCAAATTGTTAATTTAAAGATTTTTCGCTTTTTTGGAAAGGGGGAGATAAATTGAAACCTATGATAGTTACAAAGGACTTGCGAAAAGTATACCGCGTAGGTCCCGAGCGTGTTATAGCACTGGAGTCTATAGACCTAGAAATACCAAAAGGACAGGTATGCTGTATTCTTGGCACTTCTGGCTCTGGTAAGTCTACACTGCTAAACCAGCTTGCTGGGCTTGAAAAGCCGTCACGTGGGCATGTGCTTGTTAGGGGGAAGAATATCTCGAAAATGAGCGAACGAACACTGGCAAAGTTCAGGCAGAAACATATTGGTTTTGTGTTCCAGTCATACAACCTACTAGCTGGTATGTCTGCGGTGGAGAATGTAGCACTGCCACTTACTTTCCGCGGGATATCAAAGGGCAAGCGCCTGCTAATGGCAAAGAAAGCTTTGATAGAAGTAGGGCTTGGCAAACGTATGAAACACGCACCAAATGAGATGTCGGGCGGTCAGCAACAGCGTGTAGGTATTGCACGTGCATTTGTGGCAACACCGGATGTTGTCTTTGCAGACGAGCCTACAGGTAACTTGGATACACGCACAACACGTGAAGTAATGGATATGTTTATGAACTTCTCTCGTGATAGGCTAGTAACCATAATACTGGTAACGCATGACCCACAGCTAGCACGCTATGCAGACAGGATAGTAACGCTTGTCGATGGTGCTATAGTTGGTGATATACTTAATAAGTCGCTGTATGATGTAGCCAATAACCTGCGTGATATACTGGTGGAGAGAGAAAAGATAAGCGACCGACAAGGTATGTGGGAAGCACTAAAAAGCCACTGTGACGAGCATGGCTCGGGTGTTTCTATACACGCGATAGAAAAGTTCCTAAAGCCAAATAAAGAAGCAAAGATATGGATAGACGAAATGAAAGCAATGCTTGCAGATAGCGCAGAGGACACAGCGCTGTTTATAAAACTTGGTAGAGAGTCTGGTTATATACCAAAAGAGATAGCAGGCAAGATAGAAAAAGATAAAGATACAAGTGAGCAAACACAAGAAACAGTGAAAGAAGAAATAAAGGGGGAACAAACAAGTGAAAATTAATAAGAAAATTCTGTCTGTGCTAGTGGTGGTGATGATGATTATACCGAGTATAACCACAGCATTTGCAACCACAGGGTCATCCAATGTGAATTATTATATAGACCGTGTTTATACCATGCGTACATACAGCACTAGCAACACAGCAAAATTAAGTAGTATAAATTTTGATGCTGATGAAATAAACGGGTCATCTGATAGCACCATAAAGCAAACATATTTTGTAGACCTTACACTGAGGATATATAATGATGATTTATCTAGCGGTGTGGCAACTAGCGATATAGAGATTGATAATCCAGATAGCCTGGGTAGCTTTTTGTATACAAACTATACCTACAACGACGATAATGAGGATTATAACATAACAAAAGGTGATAGAGTTAGTAGCTATAGAGTAGTAAAATCTACAGATGGATACTTGGAGATAGAGCTAAAAGGTTTGCAGTACAACGGTAATGGTGAAAGACTGGATTTTGTTGTTGGTGATGCAATAACTTCGCCCTCCAATGCATCTCTGCTAGTTTCTACAACTATTAGCGAGGCTATGACACGTGATGAAGAACCGGATGACACAGGCAGTGACAATGATGATGACGATGAGCACAAACCAGTTGAGAAACCATATGTTATTATAAGTAGCTATGGCTATGGCGGTGGACAAATAACAGCTGGCGACACTTTCCAGCTTAGTATGACATTTTTCAATACCTCCAAAGATGTTGATGTTAGCAATATGATGATTACACTAAGAATGCCAGATGCATTTATGCTAACAAGCTCCTCCAACACATTCTATATAGAGGAACTAGCACAGCAGGGCACAATAACAAAAACTGTACAAGTAACAGCAAAAGCTAGTGCTGCACCAGAGTCACACAGTATAGGTGTAACAAGCGACTTCCAGTATTGGGAAACAGATGATATCTTGACAACAGCAAATTCACAAAGCGTTGATGTTTCTATTCCAGTTGTTCAGCTAGATCGTTTCGAGCTAAGCAGTGTAATAGTTGATGAGCAGGATATAGAGCTGGGTGACGAACTGCTTGTTACTGCTGAGTATGTAAACAAAGGCAGGAGCGAAATTTATAACCTTGCAGCTACAATCGACGGCAATATAACAACCCCTGGTCAAGTAGAGAATATAGGTAATGTGCTAAGTGGTGGTAAGGGTAGCATTGACTTCTATATCACACCTACAGAGGCTGGCACCACTACAGGTACACTAACACTTACATATGAAGATACCAATATGCAGATAAAAACACTATCTCTGCCATATTCTGTAAACGTTATGGAACCATATGTACCAGAGCCATTTGACCCAGGTATGGACCCATTCGGACCAGATGGCATGGGTGGAGATGATATGTTTGAGCCAGAGCCACAGACAAACTGGGTGCTAGTAGGCGCTATAATTTTGGTAGTAGTAATAGCTGGTATTGTTGTTACTGTAGTGCTTGTTAAACGTGCGAAACGTAAGAGAGAGGAGCAGGAGGATGCGGATTTCTGATATAATTTCTATCTGTCTGCGAAACCTGACAAGACGTAAACTAAGAACTATACTAACTGCTATAGGTGTTGTTATCGGTGTGTGCGCCATACTTGTTATGGTGTCCATCGGTAAGGGTCTAGAGTCTTTCTTTAGGGCACAAATGGAGTCCTATGGCGACCTTACCCTTATCGAGATATACAACTGGAACTCAGACGTACCCATAACAGATGAAGTGCTTGCGGATATCGCTGCACAGCCAGGTGTAAAAGCTGTCACACCATATGAATATATGCATGTACAGGTAAATATACGAACAAAGGACGAGAGATACGAAACACGCTGGATGGAATTAATAGGTGTGTATCCAGAAGCCTTTGAGGACCTAGGCTACGACTTTATAGAGGGTGGACCGCTAACAGCTGATGATGAACCATTCAGCATGGTAGTTGGTGAACAGTTTGCGTATCAGTTTCGTGATACAAAAAAACGCTCTGGCAATGGGGATACAGTTAGCCCATGGCCTGATGAATATGGTGTTATAGAAGACCCACTGCTAAACCCAATGGACGAATATCTAAAACTATTCACAGTGCTAGAGTATGATGATGACTATGAGCCGTTGCATGAGTTTGAAGTTGATGCAAACCTAATGGGTGTGCTAGAAATGAAAGACGGTGCATGGGAAACAAGAAACAGTGTTTTCATGGATGTAGATGATTTGCGTAACTATCAAAAACAAATGGACAGAGAGGGACGCAAGCTAGTAGAGGACTATAGAGAAACTTACGAGGAAGATGAAGACGGCTACTCTGATGTGCGTGTAAAATGTGATAGCGCAGAAGATGTTACGGCTGTACGTGAGTATATTGAGGGACTTGGCTATAATGCATACAGCCTAGAGCAACAACTAGAGATGTTCAATGAACAACTACTTGTTATACAGCTAGTGCTAGGTGGCCTTGCTGGTATATCACTATTTGTTGCAGCTATTGGTATAGCAAACACTATGGTAATGTCAATCATAGAGCGCACACGTGAGATTGGTATTATGAAAGTTATAGGTGCCGAGGTGGGAAATATCCGTGGGCTTTTCCTAATGGAGGCAGGGCTTATAGGGCTAATAGGTGGCATTATAGGCGTTGTGTTCAGCTATGGTATATCTGCACTCATAAATGCTTTTGCCTCAGAGGCTATAATGCAGGGCATGGGCATGGGCTACTATGGTGATGGCACAGAGACACTTAAAATATCCATCATACCTGTAGAGTATGCAGTATATGCACTGATATTTGCAATGCTTATTGGTATAATATTTGGCTATCTACCTGCAAACCGTGCTGTTAAGATTTCTGCACTAGAGGCTATCAAGCACGACTAAGTAAATCTATAGATAATATGATAATAACCGATGCAGAGTTTCTGCATCGGTTATTTTTGTGTACATATACTAGGGCATAAAAAATCACCCCTAGTAGAAACTAGGAGCGAAATGTGTGCAAATTAGTTGAAAAAATGTAGTTGTTCGGTTTAGTCCCACCAGAAATACCATGCATCTGAATCGGTGATAATTTCTGATAAAATATCTACACTTCCTACACCTTGATCCACTATATCAGAGCAGAACAGATACATCTCCTTAGCAAGAAGGTTTGCGTCTACTTTATCTCTAACAATTCTTGTGGAAAACTCTAAGGTATCAAAGCCTATTGCAAAGGGCACAGCACCATGCTTTTCATGCCAATACTTGGAAACAGCCATTAAATCCAAGCTATCAGGGCATTCATTCCAACCACCAAAAGGCAGATAGGCGAAGACCTCCCACGGGTTTGACACAGGTACCCTAACAAAAATAAGCTCCTTTGTTAGAGGTTCTCCATCTTCTGAAAGCTCATCATTATAAATACTAACAAAATCTCTTATTCCATATACATCATCATCTACACTTTTGATTTCCAAAGATTTCAGAAAAGGATCGTTATCTAGCTTTTCACTAAAATATCTCTCACCATCAACAAAAGGAGTACCCAGAGTGTTTTTTATACAACTATCGATAGTTTCTCTGTTTATCTCTGGCTCATCATCATTGAGATTCATAATTAGCGTTTCGTATAGTGTGTCACTGGGGATAATAAATATGGGACGATATGACCAATTATTATCAAAAGATTTGACAACCTCTGAATTAAAAAGTTTTAGAATATCGCCGATTTCAGTGCCATATGGTATTATCGTATACTCAAGCCCTAACAACTCAATAATATCCTTAGCAGTTTCGCTACATTCTAAATCTTGAGTGTCAGTGGCTCTCTTAACATCATCATGTGGCTCATTATCTACGTTTTTGCTTTTGTCAAATAATTTAGTGAAAAAACCCATTAAGTATCCTCCTAATTAACAGTTGTTGTGTTTTCTTTATTTTTAGCTAAAGCATCTGTCGTTCTAGCTGTTTTATTCAAAAAATACGGTGCCAAAAAGTCACCTATCTCTCGAATTCTCCTGATTTCTCAGTTTTCGTGAGGGCTAGCTTTTTAACACAGCTGTTTGGTGCGGTTGGTGATATAGAACTTGTTTAAATTTGGGCATAAAAAAACGCCCCTAGCAGAAACTAAGAGCGAATAGGGTGTCGAGCCATCTCGACTGGT
>CAYJFF010000018.1:0-35622 GCA_964369345.1 uncultured Oscillospiraceae bacterium | reverse complement strand
CTCTCGCCCCCCTAAAGACCCCCAATGCACGCTCCACTATGTGATAGCTCGCGTATACTTGGCACTACTAATAGCAATTCTTGCTTTTTCACGCACTAACTTTCTACAGAATTGTGGAGCTACTATAAGTTTCTTCGCTGTTTTAGGTTCTTGTACGACAGTTTGTAGGTGTAATCAAACAACTATGGTTACATAGCTTGATATATCTTTCCAAATATCATCTGGAATGTTCACATCTGCATAGTTGGACTGATAGTATTTGTTTGCATCTATAAAAAAACTATAGTAATAAAAACCACTATCCTCATAACCTAGCTGTTCTGTGAGTTGTGATAGCAACACATCATTCTCCTGTGCTATAGCCTTTTCCTGATAATCCAATGTGTATGCTGCCGCCTCGTGCATTATTGCAAGAGTATCTTCATCCAGTGTTTCGTTGTGGCGTGCAAGTAGCCACCAAGACTGTGAGCGATGCCCCAAATCCTCCACCGATGTCAAGTATTCTGTAGCTAGCTTTGGTAGTATATCTGTAGATAAGTGTTCTGCATAGTCTATCTGTCCTGTAATTATCCCCTCCAACAAGCCCTCATAGTCGCTTTCCATATAGGTGGATACATTGCTAAACGCATCATATATAGCATAGCTTTTGCTACTGCTTACACCCAGACTCTCCCCAAATGCATTCTCAGGATATATGGTGTCAGTACCTACAAAATAATAATGTGCACCCTCATACACAGCCATTATCTCACCATCTAGTCGCTCACGTGTTTCGTCGGAGTTACTAATAGCTGTTCCTGTTGCATTTAGATAATAAAACATAATATCGTTGCTCTCAAAAAGAAAAGGTAGCTTTGCAAATGTTAGCCTATCATCAAGCTCTGTAACCTCATCTACAGAGAGCAGGTATAAGTCTGCTTCTTCCTTATGGTAGCTATCAATGCCACCCACGGGCACTCTCTCTATTCTTATAGTATCCCCGCTTAGCTCGCTTACTTTTGCTGCAAATAGTATAAGCGTATAGTCCATACTATCGCTAATATCTGCAGGTATTGCCAGTGTAACTACCTGTGGTTGTGGGGCTTGTGTTTGATGTAATAGAGCATCACACCCCACCAAAACCAAGGCAAGCAGGACTGCCAGCATTTTTTTCACTCTTTCACCACCTCTACACATATTCTCTTGCTATTTTTGGTGCCATTTCGTCGTTTGTATAGCTCTCTATAGAAAAAGCAAAAATAATCTGCGAGTAATCATCAGGTACTATTTGTGCTATCTCACCATTTGTCATAAGTGATGGATTAACGTACGTAATCTCCGAGTAATTCAGTGCCAAAAACGGAAGAAAGCTAAGCGCATTTTCATCACCAAATATCAGCAAACTCCTTGTTGTTGCCAGTGGAAATGTCTTTATTGTAATCTTTGGTGACACACCACCCAGTATAGCATCTTTTGGGTTGCTCCCTGTTACTGTGTTTATAGGATATAGCGAGTGGTACTGCTTGGTTTCGTATCTTATCCAGTGCTCCACATCATATATGAGTGGCTTGTCCATATAGTGATAAACAGCAACTGTATCTTGCGCATCATAGTCATACCCCAGTTGTGAATATAGCTCACCATAGTATGGTGTATTTAGGTACTGTATAGAAAAGCTGTTCTCCGGTTCTTTTGACAAACCAAACCTATCCGCTATCACGCAGTAGACCTCATACCCACCACGCATTGTCAGCTCCTGTGATGTGTTGTAATATATATACTCATCTCTCTCATCAAACAATCTGGTATATGCATTTATAGCCATCGCTGAGCCACTAAAATCTTTGTAGATATCTTCTATCTGCTTGCGCTCATTTATCAGGGTGTCAGTAGCATATAGTGGTAGCTTGTCCTGATATATTGACGCTGTTGTGGGAAGTAGCACCACTGCTGTTTGCGCTATTGTGCTATTTGCATAGTCTATAATAGCCTCTGTGTTTGCAGTTACTATACTGCTCGCATTGTGGGCAGAATTCCGCTTTATCAGCCCGTCATCTACCAAGAATAAACCGTCCATTTCCACATAGCCAGCAGTTCTTTTCATCGCAAAATTAACATCTCTTAGTATGTCCCTAAAAGCAAGGTTTTCTGTAAAATATTCCTCTGTGGACTGCACCGTAATAAGTGGTTCCGATATACCATCTACAAATTTCTCACCAAACTGGAACGGTGTCTGCATAAATGTAAGTACAGAAATCATTAGTACAAAGACAGATATCAAGCAAGTATATATTTTTTTATCCATATTGCCTCCTATACTAAATAAGACACTGTCGCAACAAGCATCAAGATATTAATAAGCACTGTTACCGCCCTGCCAATTTTGGGGTGAGTAGCAGAAAATCGCTTTACTGTTAGCGAGAATATTCCCGTAGAAAAAACAAACAGCAGTATAATCACTATGCTGTGTGAAAATATTAGGTACTGCGAAACAGGGTCTATTATATCTGCACCTGTAATACCAAACATTGTGCGCAGGTAGAAAAAGCACTGTGATAGCGTGTCCGTAGAGAATATAGTAAACGATAGTGTTATAATTGCTATTGTGCCTACAATCCTAATAAGCGATGGGACATACACCAGATATTTATCTGCAAATATTGTTTCTATAACTATAAACACACCCAAAAAGCTACCCCAGAGCAGCATATTAAGTGATATATCATACCATATGCCCATTATCATAGTTATCAGCATAATATTTAGCGTAGTGGCTAGTTTGCCGTTGTCCTCTGCTCCCAGAGCCTTGTAAATATATTTTCTAACAAACCTATTCGCCGATATATTAAAGTTTGAAAAAAACATAGTAACAGACTCCGACCTAAAAGGATAATGGAAATTCTCTGGTAATGACAGCCCAAACAGTGCACCCATACCACGTGCCATGTCGCTGTATCCAGAAAATGTATAGTAAACAACAAACAAATCACATAGTACCAGCACCCACACACCTATAGCACTTATCTCGTCCTGTGGTATCGACTTAAACTGTGTAGCCAGTGCATTAGCTGTGCTTGCAAGTATAACTATCTTTGCAATACCATGTGTAAACCACAAAAAACCTTGCAAGAAACTATCAGAGGAGGTTCTTAGGTTTTTTAGTTGTGGCATAAACTGCTGTGCAGAAACTACAGGACCTACTACTAGTTTCCCCAAAAAACAGCAGAAAAGCAGATAATCATAAATTGAGTCCACTACCTCGCACTCCTTGTGGTATAAGTCTATGATATACCCTAGCGAAGTAAATGTGTAGATAGTGACACCTAACACATAAATAGTCTGTGAAAACTGCCCTGTTAGCGACATTATCACCACTAACACGATAGCCTTAATAGTACATAAAAAGACTATGAATTTTTTCAGCTTATCACTTTTGTTTTCCTTGGAAATAATATGCAAGCCAGCAAAGTAGTCCAGCACGACATTGACTGCCATGACAGCGAGCAGATACTGGCTATTGAGCCAATAAAAAAACAATGATGCCACCACAAGTGTAAAAACTTTGTAGTGTTTGGGCACTAGACAAAAAACACCCAGTGTTAGTGGTAGAAACAAAAATATAAAACTAAGACTGTGTATGCTCAAATAAAAACCACCTTTGTTTAGACAAAACATATCTATGTTTATGTGCTATTTTTACACGTTTATTCTTGTGATATTCTCTCCAGAGTTTGCGCCAGTTCCTCCTGTGTTGCCACGCGCGACAGTGCTGTGCATAGTGCATTAGCACTTAGTGCCTGTGGTAAGTCATAGTGTTTTAGGACTTTTCTGCGTAGCTCTGCGCTGTTTGCCACACCAGAAAGACCCAGCTCATATAAAAACTGTTTTGTTATCTGCACTCTCTGTGGTGGCTGTTCTGCGTCATCATCTACTAGCACGCCAGCCTGTGCAAATGCACTGCGTAGTATATCTGTCGGCACACCTTCTACACCCAGTAGCCCCTGTGCAGATGGTTTTTCCTTACGTTTTTCTTTGCCTATAATCTCTGGCACATATATGTGTATTATACTATGTGTTGGCAGGCAACCACATAGGTAATTGCGTATCTTAAAACCCGCAGTGTCACTATCTGTTAGCAAAATAAGCTTGCCATCAACAGATATTTTCCGTAGATAATTTACTTTTTCTTTGTTCTTAAAAATAGAAAAGCCATTTGTTACTATTATCTCGCTATCCACAATCGAGGACAGCTTAGCTTTGTCATATTTTCCCTCTACCACTATTGGGTATTTTACTTTTAGCATTGTTCCTCCGTTTTGCACCAGCAAATTGTGCGTATTTACATTACTTTTCCGTTTAACGGAATGTTGCTATTTCACAAACTCTACACTAGCAAACTGTGCGTGATTATGCTATATATTTCTACCACACAGGTTTCTAGCAGTGCAACAGTGTTGGCACCAGTGGTTTTCATCTGCATATCTGTATTCGCAAGTGCATTTATTATAGCGCTGTTCTGCTTTTTGTTTAGCTTGTTTGCCACTGTCCACGCTTTTTTCATACGAAATACAGAGCTACCATAGTACCCCAAGCCACTAGCAGCATCTGGCTGTATCACGCCACAGTCCTGCGCTACCTTTGCCCTGTAGATATCTGTAAAGGTCATGGACATTACAGTTAGTATCGTCACTGGTTCTTCTCTTATAAAAATAAGGTCGCTAATGATACCCAGTGCACGGTCCAGCTTTTTATCTGTGAGCGACGTCGCTAGGTCGAATATTTTTGCCTCTATAACAGGCTCTACCAGTAGCTTGACCTCGCTTGTTGTGATGTGCTGGGTATAGTGGCAGAGTTTTTGTACCTCGTTTGTCACCCTCATACTGTCATCACCGCAATATTCTGCTAGCAAATTCGCTGCCTCTGTTTCCATAGTAGCACCAAGTTTTACAGACAGGGCTGTAGCAGCACGGCATATTTCGTTCCTGCTAGGTTTGTCCATCTTGCACACAATGCCATTTTTGTTGCAAGCCTCCCAGAGCTTATTGCTTTTTGAGCTTTTTTTCTTTGTATCAATGTCTGTAGATGTCATAGTAACCACAAGTGTACAACCCTCTACTTGCGCATTTACTAGCTCTATAATGCCATCGGCTGTAGTACCCTGTGTTTGGAAGTTTATATCATCTACAACAACAACCTTTGTTTCTGCCATAAATGGCATAGCAAACACTGCATCTTGTAGTGCTTGCAGGTTTATAGCCACCCTACCATCAGCTCTATACAGGTTGAACTCCGGCATCACCTCGCTACCGAGTGCTATTATCATGTCACGCATTTTTTCTATCTGGTAGCTATCTTCGCCATGTATAAGTATGGCTGTCGGTAAACTATTGGTTTTCAGCCATTTTTTTAGCTCTTTGCTCCCTTTTATCTCCAAAACATCAGCTCCTTGTTTGTCATTCGGGCATAAACTGGATTACTTGCCTACCCCTGTAATTATATATAAGTCTATCTATCCCCACAACATTCACCCTGCCTGTGCGGTCCAGCATTATCTCTTGTGTATGTGTAGTTTCTTCACCCGTCATAGTGCCATAACTACCATAATATTTCATAATCTTTACATCTTCCACCCATACCTCGGTGGTGTATTTATCAGTGAGCACAATATATGCACTATTCCAGAGTGGCTGTGTATATGGTGCATTGTTTATATATGTGTAGTGCTCAAACGTACTGGCAATGCTATCAATTTCTTTTTCTGTCAGTGTGGGGTCTGTTATCAGTAAATAATCTGGCTGTTTGCCTATGTAGTCCATACACAATGCTAGGTCACTACTGCGCTCATAATTATTAGTAGCAGATGTAATAAACACCGAGCCATCTCTATTGTAGACGAGTACCCCACCTGTTTCTGTGGAGGATACCAGCGTGATAGTATTGCTATTATACATATAAAGCAGTATAGCAGTTATCGGCAGTAACATCAACATAATCCGTGTAGTAATCTTTGCTATTCTGTGCTTATGGGATATCATTATTAGTATTGTAAGTGTTGTGCAGACTAAACACAGCATGGCAAATTCTGCAAATGTGCGTATGTATAGCGTATTGTATGGTATCTCTGCCACGCCCTGTGCCAGTAACCCCAGTAGCCCCGTGCAGAGTAGTGGTATAGCGAATATCAGCCTTGCTACCTGCACTGCGCCAAGCATTATAAACACTGTACCAGCAAAACCAAACACCAGTATGGGGTAACATAGTGGTATAGCTATTAGGTTTACAAAAACGCCCAATACCGATATATTACCAAACTGATATGCAATAATGGGTAGAGTGATAATCTGTGCCGCGAATGACACTATCATAGCGCTAGAAATATATCTAACCCACTTGGGCATATTAATAAACTTGCTATGCCACAATACCCTAAATAATAACACCAGTTTTTTGTAAAATAGTAGTATCCCCAGTGTAGATAGATATGACAACAAAAAGGATATACTAGAGAGTATGGGCGGGCATATTACAACTAATATAGTCGCAGAAAACGCCAGCACAGTGAGGCTATCATTCTGCCTACCAAGTGCAACCGCACTCATAGTAAACATCAGCATTATAAGCGAGCGAAAAATGGACGGTGACATACCAGCCGCCACAAACAAAAACATACTGCCAAACATTATCAGCGAAACTCTTATAACTACTGGGACTTTCAGCTGTTTTAGTGCCAGTATCAGCACAAACATCATTATAGATATATGTAGCCCAGACACAGACATCAAGTGACTAAGCCCACTAGCGCGGAAGTTTTCCTGAATATCATCATCAAGATAGTCTTTGTTAGAGAACAAAAGCGACAGCATAAGCCCTGTATTCTGTGATGATAGTGCACTATATATCGTACTGCACACATCTTCCCTCATGCGTATAAATGCGCTATAGATATGCTCTGACTGCGCTGTGTCTGTATCATAGCTCACCAAGCTAGTGACAAGCTTGATACCTGCCGACACCAAATACTCATAGCTCTCACGCTCTACACTCTCTACCGTCACCACAAGCTCCACAGTTTCTCCAATATCCATACTGCGTAGCTCCGGTGCATAGCTCCCAAGGTCGATAATATAAGTTTCTCCCTCTGCGCTCTCTAGCATAAAAGACTGCGCAAAGCCAGTGTACAGCAATGTTGCATTACCAGTGAGTGTTGTACCTACTATGCTCTGCGCGTTTGTAACACGCCTCAAATATAGCCCTGATACCAAGACAGCCAAAAGCAAGCCCACTGCAACAGGTATCAAGACCGCTATATTTTTCTTTGCAACTGCATATAGCATAGCGCTTGCAACTACAACATATATTAATGCTGGGTAATATAGCACAGCGCCTATAGCTAGTAAAAAAGCTGTGCATAGTAGCATTAACGGGCGCATATTATCAGCCTGGAGGCCAGCTCAAGCTACGTCCACCAAGCAGATGAAAATGCAGATGTGCCACAGTTTGTCCACCGTCTTTACCACAGTTTGTCACCACACGATAGCCTTTATCAAGCTTTAGCTCGTCTGCTATTTTTGCCACTGCCTCGAATATCTTGCCAATCGCTACACTGTTCTGTGCTGTTATGTCACTCGCAGATATTATATGTGTTTTTGGGATAATGATAACATGCACAGGTGCTTGTGGCTGAATATCATAAAAAGCAAGGCAATAATCATCCTCGTATACTTTTTTTGCAGGTATCTCCCCCGCTATTATTCTACAGAATATACAGTCCATATCGTATAACCTCCATAATATTTAATCGTAATACTATTTTACTATTTTTTGCATAAAATGGCAAGTATAAATGATATCATATCAAAAAAAGATAAGTGTGTATATAGATTATTAGATAGTGTCTATGAGCTTTTTTAATGTAATGTATGTGAACTATTTCTTTTTTGCACCTATATTATGGATTATAATTTAAGATTGTAAATTAATTGTTAAGATGATTGAAAACCCTTGACAACTACGAAAAAATGTGTAGAATAATAGTTGTTAGCACTCACACACATAGAGTGCTAATTGAAAGGAAGGTGGTTGCATGAGTGTAGATGGAAGAAAACTGCGAATACTTGCAGCCATTACAAACACTTACTTGCAAACAGGCGAGCCTGTGGGTTCTAAGCTAGTTTCGGGACTGCTAGATGGCGAAGTTTCTTCTGCCACTGTACGCAACGATATGGCAACTCTCTTTGAGATGGGACTACTGGAACAACCTCACACTTCTGCAGGGCGGATACCATCACATCTTGGTTTACGTATATATTTGGATAGAGTTATGGTGACTTCCCCACCCACCGCAGAGGAACTGCAACGAGTAGATGCTTTTTTCAATTCCAGAACGCCGGACCCTGAGCGTATCTTGGAGGAGGCAGCAAACGCACTTGCAGAATATACAGGTTGTGCTACTATTTCCACAACCATATATCGCCAGAGCGCATCTGTAAGGAAAATCGAGCTAATACCAGCTACCGAGCACACTGTGGTTATTTTACTCATAGCATCCAATGGTATGATAAAAAACAAAGTATGCCGTGTGGATTTTGAGCTTAACCCCAGAGTAGTGGACTTTTTTACAAACTACGCAAACTCTCGCCTTGTCAACAGGAGCATAAACCAGATAACAGCAGAGTATATGCAGTCCGTGTCCATAACACTGGGTGAGTATAGCAACATATTCTCCCCACTGCTCACAGCTATTTATGAGCTATGCAGAGAAGTGAGTGAGAGCAAAGTCTATAACGGTGGCACATCAAATCTACTTGAGTATAGCGAGCTTAGGAGTGTTGCAAACCATCTTTTTAGGGTGCTTGGCAACAGAGAAGATATAATGATGCTAATAGAACGTGACCTTTCCCCACTGGGTGTGTGCATCGGCAGAGAAAACACCTTGATGGAACTTAGCGACTCTACAGTTATTATATCTCGGTATAAGATAGGCGAGGACAGTCTGGGTGCTATCGGTCTGATAGGGCCTGTTAGGATGAATTATTCCCACCTTATACCATATCTTGAGTACTTTTCTCAGTCACTAGGAAAGTTAATTAACAACACACTGCAAGAACAATAGCTTGCTAGTATAGAAAGGAGGTTTCACCTTTGTCCAGTAAAAAGAAAAAAGAGATAGAAGATGAAGCTAAAAAAGAAAAAGAAGTTGTAAATGAAGAAGCGGACACCCAAGAGGTGGCGGAAACAGAGCCAACTGTAGAAGAAAAGCTAACAGCAGAGCTCGCAGAGCTAAAAGACCGTAACCTGCGCCTATTGGCTGAGTATGATAATTTCCGCAGACGCTCACAAAAAGAAAAAGAGGCACTTTATCCATCAGCAGTGGCTGACACAATAAAAGAGATGCTACCTGTTATGGATAATTTTAAAAGAGCGCTAGAAACTAGCTGTGACGACGAAGAGTATGTTAAAGGTATCAAGATGATTTATAACGGTTTTTCAGAGTCACTAAAAAGCTTGGGGCTTGAGGAGTTCGGCGAAGTCGGCGAAACATTTGACCCCAACAAACACAACGCTGTTATGCACATAGAGGACGACAAATATGGCGCAAACGAAGTTACACAGATTTTTGCTTCTGGCTACAAAATAGGCGAGCGTATACTACGCTATGCTATGGTACAAACAGCAAACTAATATAGGTAAAAATAAAGTTTATATACGGGGTAACCCCCCGACAATTTGAGGAGGAAAAAACAATGGGAAAAATTATAGGAATTGACTTAGGAACAACAAACTCTTGCGTATCCGTACTTGAGGGTGGCGAGGCAGTAGTAATACCAAACCCAGAGGGAGGAAGAACCACACCTTCTGTAGTAGCTTTTAAAGATGCAGAAAGAATGGTTGGCCAAATCGCTAAACGTCAGGCTATCACAAACCCTGACAAAACTATCAGCTCTATCAAACGTCATATGGGTACTGACCACAAGGTTACTATCGATGGCAAGAGCTACACACCACAAGAGATTTCTGCTATGATACTACAAAAACTAAAAAGCGATGCAGAAGCTTATCTTGGTGAGACTGTAACAGAGGCAGTTATCACTGTACCTGCTTACTTCTCCGACGCACAGCGCCAAGCAACAAAAGATGCTGGACGTATAGCTGGTCTAGACGTTAAACGTATCATCAACGAGCCTACAGCGGCTGCTCTTGCATATGGTATCGACAAAGAAGCTGACCAAAAAATCATGGTTTATGACCTTGGTGGTGGTACATTCGACGTGTCTATCATAGAGATGGGCGACGGTGTACAAGAAGTTCTTGCAACTGCTGGTAACAACCGCCTTGGTGGTGACGATTTCGACGAGCGTGTACTAAACTATATGCTAGAAGATTTCAAAGCTAAGAATGGTATAGACCTTAAAAATGACAAAATGGCTCTACAACGTTTGCGTGAGTCAGCTGAGAAAGCTAAATGTGACCTTTCTGGTATGACATCCACAGATGTAAACCTACCTTATATCACAGCTGATGCTACAGGCCCTAAACACTTCGAGATTACAATTACAAGAGCTAAATTCAACGAACTAACAGCTGACCTAGTAGAAAATACAATGAAACCAGTTCGCAGAGCGCTAGAGGACTCTGGCCTAAAAGTTAGCGAGATAAACAAAGTGCTACTTGTTGGTGGTTCTACACGTATCCCAGCAGTACAAGATGCTGTAAAAAGCTTCATCGGCCAAGATCCTTTCAAAGGTATCAACCCTGACGAGTGTGTTGCACTTGGTGCTGCACTACAAGGTGGCGTACTAACAGGTGATGTTACAGGTCTACTACTACTAGACGTTACTCCACTATCACTAGGTGTAGAAACACTTGGTGGCGTTATGACAAAAATCATAGAGAGAAACACAACTATCCCAGCTAAAAAGAGCCAAACTTTCACAACACCTGCTGATAACCAAACAACTGTTGAAGTACACATCCTACAGGGTGAGCGCGAGATGGCTAGTGATAACAAATCTCTTGGCAATTTCAAACTTGGCGGTATACCTGCTGCTCCACGTGGCGTGCCACAAATCGAAGTTACTTTTGATATAGATGCTAACGGTATCGTTAATGTATCTGCAAAAGACCTAACAAGTGGTACTCAAACAAGCATTACTATCACATCTTCTACAAACATGAGCAAAGATGATGTAGATAAGGCTGTAAGAGAGGCTGAGCAGTTTGCAGAGGAAGACAAAAAACGTCGTGAGGCTGTTGACCTACGTAACAACGCAGACCAGCTAATCTTCAACACAGAGAAAACAATGGCTGAGAATGGCGAGCAACTACCAGAAGAAATCAAAACTGATATCAACGCTAAAGTAGCTACACTAAAAGAAGCTCTAGAGAAAGATGACCTAGCTGCTATACGCACTGCTATGGACGACCTACAGCAAAAATTCTCTGAGATGGCACAAGCTGCACAGGCTGCTGCACAAGCAAACGGTGCTCCTGATATGGGTGGTGAGCAAGCTCCAGCTGGTGATGACGGCTACGTAGATGCTGACTACACAGATATCGAGAACTAATAATTACATCTACCACAATATAGTGTCAGAGGCTAGGTTTTTACTTGGCCTCTGTACTGCGATTTTTACAATAAATAACGGAGGTTTCCATGGCTGACAAAAGAGATTACTACGAAGTCCTTGGCGTGCAAAAAAACAGCACAGAGGACGAACTAAAAAAAGCCTACCGCAAACTAGCAAAACAATATCACCCAGATATCAACCCAGACAATGCAGAGGCAGAAGCAAAATTTAAAGAAGCAAGCGAGGCGTACGAGGTACTATCTGACAAAGAGAAACGTCAGAGATATGACCAGTTTGGCCACGCTGGTGTAGACCCAAACTATGGCGGTGGCGGTGCTGGCGGCTTTGGTGGCTTTGGCGATATAGGCGACTTGTTCGGTGACCTATTTGGCGGTGGTGGCTTCGGAGGTTTTGGTGGCTTTGGCGGCGGCAGAGTACGTGACCCCAATGCACCTGCACGTGGCAACGACCTACAAATGAATATCACACTTACTTTTATGGAGTCTGTTAAAGGTGTTACCAAAAAAGTAAATTTCCAGAGGCTAGAGTCCTGTACATCATGTAGCGGAACTGGCTCCGAGGGTGGCAAACAGCCAGAAACTTGCTCTAACTGCCGTGGTACTGGCCAAGTGCGCACCACACGCTCAATACCTGGTCTTGGCGCTGTGCAAACATCTGGCGCTTGCCCGCGCTGTAGTGGTAAAGGCAAGGTTGTTACCGACCCTTGTAAGAAATGTAATGGCAAAGGCCGTGTACGTGTTACAAACAGCGTAGAAGTAAACGTACCAGCTGGTATAGATAACGGACAGACATTTGTCGTTCGCTCGCATGGTGACCACGGGCTTAACGGTGGCCCTGCTGGTGACTTGCACCTTGTTGCATCTGTGCGCAATGATGAAATTTTCGAGCGTGACGGATTTAATATCTGGGTAGAAATCCCTATCACATATACACAGGCTGTACTTGGTGACGAAATCACTGTACCTACTATAGATGGACAAGTTAAATACACCGTGCCAGAGGGTACGCAGAACGCCACTGTTTTCCGCCTACGTGACAAAGGTATTACATCGCTAAATGGACGTGGACGTGGTGACCAGTATGTACGTGTGCAAATAGAAGTACCTTGTGGGCTTAACAAAAGCCAAAAAGAAAAGCTACAAGACTTTGACGCAAGCCTAAACCCCAAAAATTACAACAAGCGTCAGGGATTTTTTGACAAAATAAAAAATATGTTTGGATAGGGTAAATACTATGAAATTTAAAATGGTGCACGAGAATTACAATGTAAAAGATTTGCAAAAATCTATAGACTTCTACTCCAAGGCACTTGGCCTGCAAGAAACCCGTAGGCACGAAGCAAGTGACGGCTCTTTTATATTAGTGTATATGGGTAATGATGAGAGTGACTTTAGGCTAGAGCTTACTTGGTTGCGTGATATGGATAGACCATACAACCTAGGTGATTGTGAGTTCCACCTAGCATTCCAGGTGGACGACTATGATGCTGCCTATGCACTGCACAAAGAGATGGACTGCATTTGCTATGAAAACAAAAATATGGGTATATACTTTATAGCAGACCCCGATGGATATTGGCTGGAGATTGTTCCTACACGATAATATCTGTCTATATAGTAATTCAAGGACGGATAGTTTGACAGCGCTTGTTGTTTGCTATCCGTCTTTTTTTGTGAAAGGTAAAACACTATGCCAAAAATAACAATGGACTACCTGCAAAAATATATAAAAGCCAAAGACTATCAGCCAGAGCTTGCAAAGGATTATTTCCTAAAGTTATCAGAAGAAACAGGTGAATTAGCAAATGCAATACGCAAAAATATGCAAAAGGCTGAAGACGGTACTATCAAAGGCACTATAGACGAAGAAATTTGGGATATTATCTATTATGCCATAGCTATTGCAAACTGCTATGATATTGATATTTCTAAAGCTATTGTCGAAAAAGAGAATATAAACAACAAGAAATATAACAGCCATATCCAATTCGGTGATGAGCTGTAAACCTATCTTCTAACTCTTACCATCTCGTTTATGGTAGGAGTTTTATATTAATATAGGTAGCATTTTTTTATTTAGCTATCATCAAATACTTTCTATACTCACATATATTTTATTTGCACTTAACATTCATCTGTTATACTAGAAACAGCAAAAACAAATAATACAAGATTGTCATTGCAATATTTCATTTTTTAATCGACAAGCTATGCTACTATATGCTACCTCGCCTTTTTGCACCTCGCTTATTTATCAGCATTGTGTATAATTATACAACGAAACGATACCATGCATTGTTTAATACAGCTATATTTTATGTATAATTATTAAAATTTTCTATTACCCTTGTGTTAGCTATTGACTATAGAGCTTTAATGTATTAAAATAGTAAGTATAATAATTATGAAAGAACAACACTAACAACAATCATTTTATGAGGAAAGGCAGGTAACACATATGGAACTCAATTTTGTTGCTCAAGCTTTTGGTAAGTCTATGAGCTATACCGAAATACAAAATCAACTTTATAAAACATATGATGTAAAAAAGGGACTACGTAACGAAGATAACACAGGTGTATGTGTAGGTCTTACTAAAGTAGCTAATGTTGTGGGATACGACATAGTGGACGGAGTAAAAACTCCTATAGATGGCAGACTATTGTATCGTGGCATTGATATCGAAGATATTGTCACAGGAAAATCCGAGCCTAATGCTGGCTATGAAGAAACTTGCTTTTTGTTGCTATTCGGCTTTTTGCCAAACAAAAATGAGCTAGAACAGTTCAAGGCTGTAATACGCAAGTGCTATGAATTGCCAGAGCGTTTTACAGAGCTTAACTTCCTTAATTTCCCATCACAAAACTTGATGAACCTACTACAAAGCTCGGTGCTTTCGCTCTATAACTTTGATAACGACCCAGAAACACAGGACGCGTTCCAAACTATGATAAAAGGAATAAATATCATAGCAAAAATGCCAATGATGATTTGCTATGGCTACCAGAGCCAGCAACACTATTTGCAACGCAAGAGCCTAGTTATCCACTACCCAAAACCCGAGTACTCAATATCAGAAAATATTCTGTACATGCTACGTGATGACACCAAGTTCTCCGCGAGCGAGGTTGAGCTACTAGACACTGTGCTTGTAGTGCAGGCAGAGCACGGCGGTGGTAACAACTCCACTTTTACAAACGTTGTTATCTCCTCTACAGGTACGGATATCTACTCTGCTATGTCCGGCTCTATAGGCTCTATAAAAGGCCCACGCCATGGTGGTGCTAATATCCAGTGTAGCAAAATGATAGAAGAAATAATAAACGAAATAGGGCTTAATGCTACTGATAGCCAAATAGAAGATATAGTTTGGCGCATACTTAAAAAAGACTTTTTCGACCGCTCTGGGCTTTTCTATGGTATGGGGCATGCTGTTTACACTGTGTCCGACCCTAGAACAAATATCCTAAGAGAAAAATGTAGTGTTCTCGCAAAAGAGAAAAAATGCAAAGACGAGTTTGATTTTATGGCTAGACTAGAAAAAATAGCCTGCAAAGTCGTAGAAGAAAAAACACAGAAACCTATAGCTGTAAATGTGGATTATTACAGTGGTTTTGCATATAAACTACTGGATATCCCACGAGAGATTTACACCCCGCTATTTGTTTGCGCAAGAACAGTGGGCTGGCTGGCTCATAACATAGAGAACAAACTATATGATGGTAGAATAATGCGTCCTGCTACTAAATGTGTTGCGGACGAGAGTATATTTGTACCACTTAATAAAAGATAAACGATAAGGAGAGAACATAGAGGATGGCTAAAAACATAACAGTATTTAGAGGTGACGGCATTGGCCCGGAAATTGTGGACTGCGTTTTGGAAATAATAAAAACAGCTGGCGCACCACTGGAGTTTGATTGCTATGATGTTGGTGAAGCAGAGTATGAGAAAAATGGTGAGCTTATACCATCTGCGGCATATGCATCTTTCGAGGAGAATAAAGTTCTGCTAAAAGCTCCTATAACTACTCCTATTGGCAAAGGTTTTCGCTCGCTAAATGTTACACTGCGTAAGAAATATGACTTGTACGCAAATGTAAGGCCTGCAAAGTCTAACAAGGCAGTTCCAACACCTTTTGATAACGTGGATATCGTCACTTTCCGTGAGAATACAGAGGATTTGTATGTAGGCGTAGAAACCCAAGTGGACGAAAACACAGTACATGCTACAAAAATAATCACAAGAGCTGCAAGTGAGCGAATTATAGAAGATGCTTTTAAATATGCTGTTGCAAATGGCAGAAAGAAAGTAACTTGTGTCCACAAGGCTAATATTCTGAAAATGTCCGACGGCTTGTTTCTTTCCATCTTTAACGAAATCGCTCCTAAATATCCTGATATCATAGCTGATGACATAATTGTTGATGCAGTTTGTATGCAACTTGTTATGAAACCAGAGAAGTTTGATGTTATGGTAATGCCAAACCTATATGGTGATATCGTATCCGACCTTACCAGTGGCTTAATTGGTGGTTTGGGGCTACTTCCATCTAGCAATATAGGTGACGACTACGCAATGTTTGAGGCTGTACATGGCAGTGCTCCTGATATCGCTGGCAAGAATATAGCAAACCCAACAGCTCTGCTATTCTCTGCTTGTATGATGCTGGATTACCTGAATTTACAAGAGTATGCGTCAAAAATACGCACTGCTGTATATGCTGTACTTGCTGATGGCACTGTAAAAACACCAGACCTTGGTGGCACAGCAACTACCACTATGTACAAAGATGCAATTATATCTAAGCTGTAATATCTGGAGGAAGTAATGGTAAAATTATATGATGGCAGTGTTTATCTGCTTAATGGAACAACTATCGTCACCGAGGACGAATATATAAAATCCTGTGTTGCAAAAGGTATCCCTGTAAACACGACAGAAGATAAAAAAGGTACTATATCTTACGGTATACTTACTTCGCACAACACCTCTGGTAATGACCGTAACCTAAAAATAAAGTTTGATGCTATGACAAGCCACGATATTACTTTTGTTAGCATTATCCAAACTGCAAAAGCATCTGGCATGGAGCGTTTCCCTCTCCCCTACGTGCTTACTAACTGCCATAACTCACTATGTGCTGTTGGCGGTACTATCAATGAAGATGACCATGTTTTCGGCCTTACATCTGCAAAAAAATATGGTGGTATATACGTACCACCCCATATTGCTGTTATACACCAATATATGCGTGAGATGCAGGCTGGCTGTGGTAAAATGATACTTGGCTCCGATAGTCACACACGCTATGGCTCACTGGGCACAATGGCTGTTGGCGAGGGTGGTGGCGAACTTGTAAAACAACTGCTATGTGATACTTATGATGTAGCATATCCTGATATTGTTGGTATCTACCTAGACGGTGCGCCTGCACGTGGTGTTGGCCCGCACGATATCGCACTTGCTATCATAGGTGCTGTATTCAAGAACGGCTATGTAAAAAACAAGGTTATGGAGTTTGTCGGCCCCGGTATTGCATCTATGGATACGGACTACCGCAATAGCGTAGATGTTATGACAACAGAAACCACTTGTCTTTCTTCTATCTGGTGCACCGATGAGGACACACAGAAGTATCTTGCGTGCCACGGTAGAGCAGACGAATACAAAGAGCTAAACCCTGCCGACGTTGCGCTATATGACGGTATGGTATATGTTGACCTATCACAGGTAAAACCAATGATAGCACTCCCCTTCCACCCCAGCAACACATACACAATAGATGAACTTAACGCAAATCTTGGTGATATCCTGCGCAGTGTAGAGAAAGAGGCTGTGGCACTATTTGGTGACAAAGCTAGTAATTTCTGCCTGACAGACAAAATAGCAGGCAGCAAACTACTTGTGCAGCAAGGCATAATAGCTGGCTGTGCTGGTGGTAACTACGGCAATATGATGGAGGCAGCACATATACTAAAATCCGCTAGCTGTGGTAGCGATATCTTCTCACTGGCTGCATACCCATCATCACAAGCTGTGTTTATGGAGCTTGTAAAAAATGGCGCTATTGCTGATATTATGGCTAGTGGCGCTACTGTAAAAACTGCATTCTGTGGTCCATGTTTTGGTGCTGGTGACACACCTGCCAATAACGCACTGAGCATCCGCCATACTACAAGGAACTTCCCAAACCGTGAGGGCTCTAAACCGGGTGATGGCCAGCTATCAGCTGTGGCACTAATGGATGCACGCTCTATAGCTGCAACAGCGGCAAATGGCGGTTTCCTAACCTCTGCTACAGATATTATTGATGACTATCAGATACCAGAGTATAATTTTGATGATAGTATCTACAAAAAACGTGTTTACCAAGGCTATAACAAAGCGGATGTAAATGCAGAAGTTGTTTTTGGCCCCAATATTAAAGACTGGCCAGAGATGAGCGAACTTACAGACCATATCTTGCTAAAAGTATGTTCAAAGATAATGGACGAAGTAACCACAACTGATGAGCTAATCCCATCTGGTGAGACATCATCATATCGCTCCAACCCACTAGGCCTTGCAGAGTACACACTATCTCGCCGTGACCCAGACTATGTGCCACGCGCAAAAGAGATTAACAAAGCAGAGGTAGCACGTAGGGGTGGCGAAGATATATTTGCAGTAGATGCGGCATTGAGCGCTGTTTATAATGGTGTAAAAACTATAAGTGGCTATGAGAATATAGACCCTGCAACAGTGGAGATAGGCAGTATGATATATGCTGTCAAGCCTGGTGACGGCTCTGCACGTGAGCAAGCAGCTAGTTGCCAAAGAGTGCTTGGTGGCCTTGCAAATATCACCAAGGAATATGCAACCAAGCGTTATCGCTCCAACGTGATGAACTGGGGTATGCTACCTTTCCAGATGAAAGCCGACGCTTGCTTTGATATAGGCGACTATATCTTTGTGCCAAATGTTAGAGCTGCACTGGACGGTGATATGTCAAGCATAACAGCGTATGTTATGGGTAGTGACATAAAAGAAATAGAGCTATATATCGCAGATATGACTGATGACGAGAAAAAGATTGTAAAAGCTGGTTGCCTGATAAACTATAACAGGAACAGATAATCACAAAACAAAGCTAAATATAGCAAAAAAAGGCTTGATAACTGTACAGCACAGATATCAAGCCTTTTATCATTATTATTTATAAGTCTTTTTTAGCATATATTTTTGCTGAAATAAAGTATGATGCTATAAATGCTATTACGCTTACAGTTAGTATCAGTATAATGAAAATCCAGTTTTGGTCTATAAATGTTATAAATATTTCTAGTATATGGCTTAGGAAAAGTACTCCACTGATAATAATAAGTGTTGCCACTATGGAAATCATGAACATTCCCTGCCCCTTATCCACACCAACAGCTAGCACAAGCGGATGCACTATAGAAGTTAAAATCATAAAAAACGAGCAACCATAAGTCAATGAATATAAAAAGTTCTCTGTATCATATCTGCCTATTATTGTATAAAGGGTTATTAATATAGCTGTCACTATAGCTATAGCAGTTAGTGCAAACATCGAAAATATAATGTATCTGCTTTTTATGACATCTCTTTTGGAAACAGGTGTGGTTAGCTCAAACTTGTTCCACTTGGAGGTATGGTTGCTATATGCTAGAGTATATGGTATACCAGAAAAACTACCAAAAGTACCTATGCTAATAGAACTTACTCCAGATAGCATATCCGGCGCTTGTGTTGCAATAAAAATACCAATCAAAAATAGTATCGCAGAAACAGCGAGAGATGCTTTTAGCGTTGCTTCTATGGTATAAAAATTATTCCTCAGTAGACCTTTCATATAATTCTCCATTCTATTTTTCAATTAATTATTAGCTTTCGTTTGTAATAATGGGTAATATCTCGTCTAATTTTGCATTGTCCACTACAATATTTGGGTATTCCCTAGCAAACGTGTTTTTCTCTTTCACTAGGACTTCTATTTGTAGCCCCCTCTTTCTATGAGCTAAATATTCACCCTTTGCAAGTGTCGCAAAATCCTTTTCTTTCATACGTGCTATTCCATAGTCATAAATAAGGCTATCCTTGCTCTCACTAAAAATTATTTTACCGTTATCAATGAATGTTATATAGTCTGCAATTCTTTCTAGGTCGCTGGAAATATGCGAGGATATAAGTATAGAGTTTTCTTCATTCTCAACAAAATCCAAGAATATATCAAGAATTTCTTCTCTCATCACTGGGTCCAGCCCTGCCGTTGCCTCGTCTAGTACAAGCATTTTGGCACCGTGGGATATCGCCACTGCAATAGATAGTTTCATGGACATACCACGTGAGAAGGCCTTGATTTTTTTGTTTCTTGGTAGCTCAAACCTGTCTGCATACTGGTGGAAAAGCTTAGTATCAAAGCTTGTGTATAGGTCTTTCAAGACTTTTTCCAGCTTTGTTAGTGTCACCTCTCCTGAGTAGCACAGTGTGTCAAACACGACACCAATTTCGTTTTTCAAGTGCTTATTCTCATCATTTAGCTCATCACCATAGAACATGATATCCCCACTATCCCTGCTCACAATATCAAACATAGAGTTAATTATAGTGCTTTTTCCTGCACCATTCTTCCCCACTAGCCCCATTATAGAGCCTTTTTGTAGTGTCAAATTTATATTATCTAGATAAAAATTCGACTTTTTGTAAGATTTTGTTAAGTTCACAATTTCCAAAGCATTCATATACTATACCTCCTCGTAAAACAACCTTGTCAGCTCCAGTACTTTCTCCAGTGATATTCCATTAGTGCGTGCAATATCTGTTGCAAGTATTAAGTGCTCCTCTATTAGTTTTTGCTGTTCTTCCTTGATAAAGTCTTTATTCTGTGCTGCCACAAAACTTCCCCTGCCCACTGTAGTTTCTATAAATCCATCTCTTTGTAAATCCTCATAAGCTTTCTGGACTGTTATCACACTAACATGTATGGTTTTAGCTAGATTTCTCATTGACGGGATACTATCACCAGTCTTTAGCTCCCCGGACATTATCATGGCTTTTATTTGTGAAGTTATCTGCTCATATATCGGTTTGCTTGTATTGCTACTAATTATTATCTCCATCAATTTCCCCCTTACATAAAACTTATGTGTACTTATTGAACAAGTACATTATATCAACTATATTTCATTTTGTCAATAGCTATTTTAGCACCACTTGCTCAGAGATATATTATTAGGTATATAGCACAGCAAAAAAGCTCCTGTATTAAATACAAGAGCTTTTAATAAATCATGTTTTAATCAGCAAGATATTTGCTCATATCAGCGATAAATACTCGCCTACAGCCATCTACATGGCCATTAAATATAGCGTATCTGCCTGTATTGTCCCAGACAACATGTGGGTCCACCCTATATTTTGGTGAAAGTGTAGCACCGTGGTGGTGGACATTCACCCTGATAGGCGCTGGGTGCTCATAGTCTTTGTCAATGTCTATTACACGAATAGGCACTGTGCCGTCGCCATAAGCAAGTGGCTCAAACGCATATGTATCAGTTATCATAATATTTTTTGTCTTATGAAAACTTGGGTGGCCAGAGCCAGATATAGCCTCGCTTAGTTTTTCTACATGTCTGCCAGTGAGTGATGCCTTGCATAGCTTTAATCCCTTTAGCTCAATGTCCAAATTCATAGTAAGACAGGTGCTGTCTGGGTGCCAGTTTGTGTGATGACCTACTTTACACCACTGCGACTCATCTATGGACACTTCTAGCTCACTACCGTCTGCATTGCATGTGAATACACAGAATAGCAGTGGTTTGTCTTTGTGAGCGTTAAGGTTATAACAGTCGCTATATGCAGGTGGTGCCCAGCGTGTAGAAAACATTATTTTCTTGCTATTCGGGCTCCATTTGGTGTGAAAAACATAGCATATACCATCTTTTAGGTGGCTATTTTCTAGTGGAGTATGTGTTTTTTCAAATATTTCTTTAAGGCTGAGTATCATTTTTGTTTTGCCAGTCACAGTGTCCGTTACCCACACACCATCATCATCTGTCATAATAGTGTTAAGTGGGATTTTCTCCACTGGCACTGTTGCACCATAGCCATACTGTGTCTTGCAAGTGGCTATCAGGTTTGATGACACACCATATTTGCCATTTGGGGATACATGGTATATCTCATGCTCCATTCTTTGTACCTCGCATGTGAATGGATTCAGCTTAATAGCAAATACTGTGCAAGTTTCTGTGTCTACATCATTAAATATCAGGCTGTTGTCGTCTATTCCCCAGTTGATATTTGCACCTAGCTGGTGTTGCCAGCCTTTTGTTTTGTATACAACACGCTCCTCACCACTAAGCAAGTCTACCAGCACAACATCTGCGGTATCGCCAAACTCTGCCTCTTTATCCTCATACGGCATATTCAGCACTGCCAAATACCTGCCAGATGGGCTTATTGGTACTGTATCAAAAAAACGATGTGTGTAACAGCCTTCATTTGGTGTCAAGCACCACACTGGTATCTCTGGCTGAAACTCCTCATATCTTTTAAAATATTTGTCAAACTCGTACATTTGCAACTCTCCTATTTGTGTTATTAACCTTTCATAGCTCCAGACATAACGCCTCTCTCAAACTTCTTCTGTAGCAGTGGGTATAGTACCATAACAGGCAAGCTTGCTACTATGATAGTAGAGTACTTCATAGCCTCCGCGGCACGCATTTGCTCTGCATATAGGTCCTCGTCCAGTGCCTCACTAGCTATATTTGATGTTTGGATAAGTATTTGTCTTAGCACAATTTGTAGTGGTTGTTTGTCGGAGTCAGAAAGATAGATAAGCGCATTCATATACTCGTTCCAGTTTCCTATACCATAGTATAGTACAAGAACGGACATTATAGCTCCAGATAGCGGTAGCACCATTTTATAGAAAAACTGGAAAGATGTACAACCGTCTATAAACGCAGCTTCTTCTAGCTCATCTGGGATATTTTGTTTTAGGAATGTTCTAGTGATTATTACATTATGTACAGAATATAGTCCCAAGATAAGCATGATAGTCCTTGTATTGTATAGACCCATATCATTTACAAGCATAAATGTAGGGATAAGACCACCACTAAAGTACATTGTGAATATCAGTACACTCATTATAGGTCTTTTGCCAGAAAAATAGCTCCTAGAAAGTGGGTATGCTAAAAGCATGGTAACTATAACATTTAGTGTAGTACCTAGCACTGTATAGAAAATTGTATTTCCATAACCTATCCATATTTGTTCTTCCTCGAACATATATCTATAGCCATCAAGTGAGAAATCTACTATCCAGAAGATTACCTCGCCAGTAGAAACCGCCGCTGGGCTGGAAAAAGAAGATATAACTACAAAATACATAGGATATATTGATACAAATACTGGGATAGCTAGAAAAGCATATACCAGAATATCTATGATAATATCTTCCTTACTTTTGCGGATTTTTGTACTTTTATTGGCTTTTATAGCCGTTGCATTACTCATATTTACGCTCCGTTCCTCCGCTTGGGTAGCACTCTCACTACCCATCGGTACAAATTTTTATAGTAACATATCGCCTGTGTTTAGCGAGTATTAGCCATCTAGCAAGTTTGTGCTATTTAGTTTCTTACTTACATAGTTTGCCATTAGCAATAGCATTAGTTCTACTACAGTGTTGAATAGACCTATAGCAGTAGAGTATGAGAAGCGTCCGCCGACCAAACCAACTTGGTACACATATGTAGATATTGTTTGTGCAGCTTCCATATTCAGTGGAGTTTGTAGCAACCATACTTTTTGGAAACCAATGCCCATGATGTTACCAACACGCAAGATAAATAGAGTAACGATTGTTGGCATGATTGATGGTATATCGATATACTTAATGATGTGCCACTTATTAGCACCATCAAGAGTAGCAGCCTCGTATAATGTATCGTCTATCGCAGCTAGCGCCGCTAGGTATACTATAGTGCCCCAGCCAGCATTCTGCCATACGCCAGACCATGTGAATACATGTGGGAAGTACTCTGGTGCGCCCATGAAGTATATAGGGTCTACACCAAAAAGCCCTAGAAGACTATTGATGATACCTGTGCTTGGTGATGTAAACATTATTATCATACCGCAAAGAACTGTTAGCGAGATAAAATGTGGTAGGTATAGTGTAGTTTTTATAAATTTTTGGTGCGATTTATTTCTTATCTGGTTGATAAACAGCGCCAAAATAATTGATATTGGGAATGTCGCTAGGCTATATAGGCTAAGTGATATTGTGTTCCACAAAATATTTAAAAACTGTGGGTAGTTGAAAAAGTCAACGAAATGCTCAAAGCCAACCCACTCACTACCCCAAATACCCTTGATAGTCTTGTAGTCTTTAAATGCTAGCTGCAAGCCGTATATTGGTGCAAGCCTAAATATCACTGTGAAAATAAGTGCTGGCAAACACATTATGTACAGGCTTCTATCCCTAGAAAACGCCTTTTTAAATCTCGCTTTTTTTGTCATGGTATGAGATCCTCCTGCTTGGTTTTTTATTGTTTATAGAGTATTAATCGTACACTGCTAGAAATCTATATATGCTAGTGGGTCATCATTTTTTATAGCCTGTGCTTTTAACAGCTCATATAGATTTTTCTTAACAGCATCATAGTCTGGGTCGTTTGCTAGGTTGTTCATCTCTAGGGGGTCGCTATCTAGCAAAAACAACTCAAACTCATCACTTCCGTCATAAACTAGCTTATAGCCGTTATACACGACCATTCTTCTAGGTCCACAGAAGTCCTTGTTGCCACAATAATATGCAAAAATTGGCTGATTAGGGCTTTCTATACCGCTTGTCAAGCATTTTGCCAGTGATGGCATCTCAAACTCATAGTCGCACTCTACATCTAGCAAGTCCAAAATAGTAGGCACAAAATTTAGGTGTGATATAGGGTTTGAGAAAGATTTGTTGACTATATCTTTACCACTAAACACAGCAGGCACTCTAACTGACTGCTCATACATTTCCATTTTTTGGTACATAGTATGTTGTCCCAGTGCGTCACCATGGTCAACTGTAAAAACTATCAGTGTGTCATCTAGCTGATTTGTTTCCTTGAGTGTGTTTATTATCCTCGCTAGTTGGTCATCACACATACGAGTAAGCCCCATATGCGCCGCCCAAACTTTTTTCCACTCCTCCATGGATATATCCTCACCTAGCTGTGCTGCTGCCCCCTGTCGCCTAGATGTCGGCTCTCTATCTGGGATTTTCGCAACATTTTCTGGCAGTTGCATCTTTTCTGGGTCAAACATAGATGCATATGGCTCTGGAACTACCAGTGGTGGATGTGGTGCCCACAGGCACACAAACAGTGCAAATGGGTTTTCGTGCTCTTGTTTTATATATTCCATAGCCTTACTTGCAAACACATAGTCTTTGAAGTTCTCTAGTGAGTATTGCCAGTCACTAACCCTGTGGTTGGAATAAGTATGCGGACGAATACCATCTGGGAAATCTAGGTATACTGTTCTGCTGTCCTCTGCTGGGCGCGAGATATTCATCTCTTGTTTTTTTGCATATGCCTCATAGTCAAACTCATCATAGAAGTAGCTAAAAGGTAGTTTTTCCTTGATATTTGGCTTGGTAACTATGTGGTGCATACCAATATGTGCAATATCATACCCTGCGTTATAAAGTCGCTCGTGCAGTGTAACATCCTCTCTCGCCAGCCTACCTGCTAGGTCGTTCAGCATCATCCCGCTCTCGACTGGGTTTATACCTGTAGCAAGGGCTGTACGTGCTGGCACACACAGTGGGCAACTATTATATGCAGACTGGAAATTGGCACCACCTGCTATCAGCTTATTTATAGTGGGTGTTACTATTTTCCCATCAATTATAGTATTTATTGTGTCTATTCTTTGTTGGTCCGTCATGATGAACAGCAAATTTTTCTTCTTACCCAAAAATACACGTCCTTTCACTACAGTCTATATCTTTTTACTTAGATTTATTTCGGTTACAAGCCCATCAACAGCCTTTAGAGTTATCATGGTTTCCTCACGTGATGTACTATAACTCATCAAAACATCTTTACTGTCTGTATGCCACACACCGGATAGTGTAACTGTTATATCTTTTGGTATAGATGGTGCAAAACGCCACTCCCTAGAGTATAGACTGACTTCTTTTTGCAATCCATTTTCGTCTATCTGGTCTGCCTCTGTGCCCTCGTATAGTCGCAAATCAGGGTCGGATATAGCAATAACCAATTCATCCTCCACTGGTTTTTCTATAAGTAGCATAGGGGACGAAACTGCCTTTACTGCGCCATAGCTTAGGTCACTACAAGGCTCCCACAGCACATATGCAGTCGCATTGCTCTCTACATCATGCACACAGTGCAGTTTTTTGTCTGCATGTAGTGTGTTATATAGAGTACCAGTTTTTGCTTTCTCTACATATTCCTGTGTGTCCTCTTGCGAACAATCCACAAATATGCAGTACTCATAGCTTGCATCTTTTGGTTTTGCGCCATGCCCTATAACTGCCTTGGTGTAGTGTGCTGTAGTAGGCTCGTCTGTGTTTTGGTCACATGATTGTTGTAGCATACGTGTAACCAAAATTTCCTGCCCTGCTGGTATGTAGTAACCATTGCCACAGTTATCATACAATGTGGTGCAGTCATTTACCTGCTGTGCATAGTTTAGCTGTGTTATAGCTCTTTCACCAACATATATTGGGTCGTTTATATTTACAAGGTAGTTCTGGAAAATAGTAGTGAATGTATCACCATCTGGGTTGTCATTCTCTATATTACTACCTACACAGATAACTTTGTTTCCAAAGAAGAAGTATGATTTTTTTGCAAAATGTGTAGCGTCATACTTTGCGTGTGAGTGTAAATCAAGTGCAAATGCACCGTCAGTGCCACCAATATTCACGCCACCAGCAAATGCCTTATCCGATATCAGCATTTCTTCAAAGCCACTTAGGTCATCTACATTGCAAACATCTGCACGTAGTTTATCCATTGGTAGTGCCACTGCTGTAGTACCTGGATAATAGTTCCAGTCCCAGCCTTTTTGTACATATCCACTCTCACGGTGGTTCACAGGGTCACCTTTTGATAATATCTGCAAGCTACCAAATCCAACATATCTGCCATACAGGTTATTAGCCACGTATGTTTCATTACCCCAGATATATCTGCTATGCCCACGTACAGCAACCAGCCAGTTTTCACGGCGGTGGAATGCACTACAAGCATAGTTCATGTTAAAGTGTCCACTTGGTGATTGTTCTGCTACATAGCCATCTTTTGCAAAAATCCCACCTTTTTCAAATCGCCTATACTGCATCAGCCTTAGTAGTGCACTCACTACTTCTTCGTCATACTCTGTATCTCTGTGTGGTGCACCAGCTAGTGCCATATAGTAGAATGGCTCAAATGTAGATAATTGTCCACGGTCACCATCGCCAACTGGGTGACGTGCAGATAGTGACACAGGCCAGCTAAGTCCATTGCAATATACACGCATCATCATTATAGCTTTTTTAAGCAGTGCGTGAGCTTCTGGGTTTATTGCATATGCTGTTTTGCTAAGTGTATAGACTGTGGGTGTTATGCCTTTGAACGCGCCCATAGCATATGCTGGGTAGTGGTTTGCATGGTGGAAAGTCGCACCATCTATTTTTATAGGCCCCATAGTGCCGGGTGTTGGTTCTAGGGCTTTATCCAGCCAGCGCTTTATAGTGTCTAGCGACAGGTGTTTTACTCTCATATCTGGGTCCATTAGCACCGATGCTATGATTGGTAGTAGCAATGTATTGAAAGTGTCACAGCTCTCGCCAATAAGCTCACTGGGATTTCGGAACATTCTGCCTGCACCTGCGAACCATTTAGCTATACTGCTAACTTTTTCTAGTAGATTATTTTTCTCTAGCACTGTACGCATCAAGAACACAGATGAGTAAAAACCACGTGTTGAGTACCCTAGGTGATGTACTGTTCCCATACCGCTACCCTCGTCCCAGCCTTGGTCTATTAGGTGTAGCAATGTGTTTATATACATAGTTTCTATCGATGGTCTTTGGCTTTCCTCTGCACAGCACCACATATATGCTAGGCTAAGCAGAAAATCACTACAAAGCTTCATATCTACTGAGTTTGTGAGTTGCCTTAGCTCCTCACGGTGTTCTACTGGGTATACTGCATCTTGTTTGGAGAAAACCACAGTCCTACCTGTGATAGTTCCATCTTCAGTCTTTATATTAAGCATATCATAGAAATGCTTTTTGTCTGCTATATCATCCCACCAAAGCGATACTTTATCTTTTTGTGGGTATGGGGAATTGCTTATCAAAATTTCTTCATATCGTCTAGTAACTGTTTCTATATCATCAATAATATTCTGTGTTAACAAAATATCTTCTGCCCTTACTACTTCTTCTTTATATAGTAAAGAAAAACGATAAAGGGACATCCAGTGGCTATTTGCTGCTACATCAGCTCTTAGGTTTACAAAAGGTACTTGATTGTCACGTGTATGATGTCTTGCATCAATGTGACGCATTGGTATTATTTGGTCAATATATAGCGTATGTGGCTCAGTAGTGGTAAGTCTTAGTGTGATTTTATTCATATCCACACTAGGTGTGCCGTTCATTTGCTCATATGGCACCCATACAGTACGCCAACCTGTAAAGTCCATACCCATCTCAAAATTACAGCAACATTTATCATTATCAGAAAACTCGATAATCATTGTTTCGGAAAGTGGTTTTTCTTGATATACCCAAAACACAAAACTACAGCGAGCTTTGCTTTTTGCAGTTTCGTCAAATGGCACATAGCCAACATCTGTGGAAATAGTAAGTGTAGCACCATTTTTTATCTGCCACTCCAGAGAGTATTTGCCGTCTTTGTAGTGCTTTGATGAAGTTTTTAAAATGCTATCGCTAACAATATTTTTTGGTACACCATTCTCAAAACTGAATACTTCCATTTTTTCTCTCCCAGTCATTTTCTAAGAATAAGAGAAGTGATAAATGTCACTTCTCTTATTAATTATGGTACTATATTATTGCACTGCTAGCCATCTGTCATACGCCGCAGAATATGTATCCATTACTTCTTGCAAGCCTAGGTCGTTCATATCAGAAAGATATTCGTCCCAGCCTTCTTCTATTCCACCCTCTGTTACAAACTTAGCAGCAGACTGAATAGTAAATGCTTCAAGGTCAATTTGTGCATCAACGATATCAGCTTGCTCCTCAGCTGTTAGCTTAACAGTTGCTGGCAAAGTATCTTTATCAAGATATTGATGGTATCCAGTCTCGAATATATAGTCTTGCTCCCAAGCAGCTGCGCCGTATTTAGGGTCATCAAGAGTACGCTCGATTGGGTCATAGAAACTTGGTAGTATTATTCTACCCGCAGAGCCGTCACCACCAACATACATTTTCTCGCTAGTAGAGAAAGCAGAGCCGTCTTCTTTTAGGATTGTATCATACTGGTTGTTACCAATGCTCTCCCAGTGTACACCTTCCTCACCTAGTGTCAACATTATTGAGTTTTCTGGTGATAGCCAGTAGTCAAAGAAACGTAGTATGTCTACAACTTCATCCTCTTGTATAGCTTTTTCTGTGATAGCTATTTGAGGAATATTTTGTACAACATTTGTTTGGTACCACCACCATTTTGGATCTTCAGAATCAGCAGTAGCTTTCATTGGGTAAACTGGAACATAGATAGATTCTTCTTTTTGTACACCTAGAGCAGTGTTAGTATCTCTTGCTGTCCAGCCTACAAACGCACCATATACAGGTGGGTTAGAAGTGTATTTACCTTTGAACATATCATTTGTTAGTGTGAACATCTCAGGCTCTACTAGGCCTTCTGAGTATAGCTTGTTTGCAAATAGCAGTGAGTTTTTCCATGCATCACTTGTTCTTACATATACAAGCTCGCCATCTCTTATTGCTGTTGGTCTATCAGCTGTACCAGAGTCAGGCAGACCCCAAGCACCAGTCATGGAAGCAAAGTGAGATTTAGATCTCTTAACAAACTGCCAGCCAAGAGGGATTTCATCGTCTTTACCATTGCCGTTTAGGTCGCCAGCTTCATCAAACGCAACCAAAACATCATATAGCTCATCCAGTGTTGTTGGCACTTCTTTGCCTACAGCGTCTAGCCATTGGCTGTTAATCCACCAAGTATCATTTACTTGTCTACCGTCTTCTAGGTTATTACCATTTACACTAGCAATATGATAAACATTGCCATCAATTTGTTTTAGGTTGTTCCAGTAATCTGGTACTTCATCAATTGCGCGCTGGATATTTGGTGTTAGCTCTGGTGAAACATATTGACCTAGCTCTGCAAGCATGCCAGATTGCGAAAATTCAGCAATGTTTACAACTTCTAGTACATAGTGACCCATAACTGCTTCTGGGTAGTTACCAGTTTGGAAAGCAAGGTTTCTAGGCTCTACGTCCGACCAGTATGTGAAGTCGATATCCACATTTGGTAGTTCTTCTAGTACTTTTTTCATTACAAGTGACTCTTCAAGGTCAACTGTACCTGTAATGTTTGTGCCGATTGTAAACTCGACATCTAGTTCCTCTATAGGAGGAAGTTCATCTGTGTCGCCACCTGTACTTGCTGTTGAGCTACCAGTTGGTGCTGACGAGGAAGGAGCAGGCTCAGAGTCACATGCTACCATACTCAAAAGCATAGTACTTGCGATAAGGCATGCAAGAATCTTTTTTGTTTTCATAATTTTATAAATACTCCTTTATTTATTTGTAGAGATACGCCACCTTTTCCACAATATAATAATGTATAGCAAGGTGCCTCTCTATGTCCACAATACTATCACATTCTATCCAAATATGTAAAGTTACATTTTTACTGCCAATTGAATGCATGTTTTTTTATGCATATTGTATATGTATTAACTAAAACTGCCATTTTTGAATACATATTTTCATTTTAACAATTTTCCGCATTTGTATCAGTCAAAAAACAGGTATCATTTTTGTTCCATATGCACATTTTATGTATATAATTGTGAATTAGAATAATAAAATTATCAATTTTACATTAACAAAAAATTTACTAAATTCATCATGTTTACATTATTACAGCCTACTTTACATTTTTAAAGAGCAAATATAACAGCTATAAACAATCATTTTTGTATAAAATTCAAATTTACATAAAAAAATGAGGGCATAGCCCTCATTCTATCTCGCTGGTAATTTGTGTTGGTGTGGTATTGTAGTATTGCTTAAACCTACGTATAAAACTGGTGTGGTTCTCAAAACCAACCAATTTTGCCACGTCTGCAACTTTATAATTTTCTTCTGTTAGCAAAAGTTCTCTCGCTTTCTCCATGCGCAGTCTTGTCTGATACATCATCACAGTTTCACCACAATGCTTTTTAAACTTAGCACCTAGCGACTGAATACTAATATCAAATTCATCGGCTACACGTTGCACGGAGAAATCTACATCATAAGCGTGTTCGTTAACATAGTCTATTATTTTTGGTATTAGTGAATGTGCTGTAGTAGAGCGATATTCCTCAAATAGGTCCTGTATTATCATCATTACTTTATCTTTTAGCTGTTCAATAGAATTGAAATTTGATATATAAAACGCAATGGACTCTACATTTTCAATCTCGTTTATAGAAGAAATGTAACTTGTTAATACACTAATGACATCATATGCCAGTCGCTTAGCAAAGTACAATGGTGTTGTTTCATCAATAATATTAAATATTGCATTAAGCTGTTCTTTTGCTTGTTTCTCAGTGCCAAACTTGATAAGCTCACGCAAGTTTTCTATATCTTTGTATGGATATTTCAGCAAAGAAATTTCTGCTTTGGTTATTTTATCGGTAAATATAACTGCCTCTTTGCCATATACTAGCCTGTAATCAAGTGCAGTAGATGCCTCCACAAAGGCTTTCGACACTTCTTTTAGCTCTGTAAAGCTTTTACTAACACCCATTACTACAGATATATCAAAATCTGCTTTTAGCTGGTTACAAAGCTTTGTGAGTACTTGATATAGCTCGTTTTCGCAAACACTTTGGTCTTCATAGTTTATTATATAAACAAATTTGGAGTTAATCTCCTCCGTACTAAAAAAGCAGTCTACACATGTCTGCATTTGTTGCGCAATTAGGGTAACATAAAATTTTTCGTCTTTCTTGACATTTGTAGATACAGTTATCATAGAAAAATGCTGATAATTAAATGTTATGCCAAATTCCTCCATAAGATGCTGTATCTTTGAGGGTGCATAATCAGTATCTAGCAAGGTTCTTATAAAATAATATTTGCTACTTATCCCTACTTTGTCAAATATTTCTGCATTGCTCTCTTTGAGATTTTTTGTATCTGTCTGTAGCTTTTTTATCGCTTGCTCTATAATTTTCACAGTATCTCTGTCTGCATCACCTTCACTGTTTGCGTCCAGAATATTATGTGATAACTTACCAAGTGAGCTGATAGGCAAATAGTTCTTACGTATATTATATATAAGTACTATAATAAACAGGAACACACTAGCTACTATCATTATGATTACTGCGTTATCTACATATCTTACCTGCCTCATTAGGTATTCCTCATTCATCAGCAGTATATATGTTGTACTACTTTCGATAGATGTTTGCACCTCTACCATGTACTCCTCGCCATAGATATTGGCTATATTATTAGGTACTCCAGCTACTATATCCGCTATTTGCTCCTGTGTTAGCGGTGTATCTTCAATACCTACTTGTGTGAGAATATCACCGTCTGCATTTAGTAACACTTGTATAGAATAATCTTTCTCCTCACCACTTAGTGCTAACAGATTTTCTACATCAACAAAAATTATAGTGCGTACTTTGTGGTACTCATTTGCGGTGTATACATATGGTATCACCCTCTTGCCTTGCAGTGTAGTTTCTGGCAGAGGACCACTAAAATCCAGGTCTTTCATATGGCTTATTATGCTCTCCGCCTGTTCGGGTGTCATCCAGTAATTAAGTGTAAGCATATTCATATAATCACTAGAGTAAGTATTCGGACTAAACAACAAGTCCGTCTGTGGGAAATATATAAACATCGACTCACGAAAAGAGCCAGCTGTTTTTATCGTATTCAAGTCTCTAATTATATTAAGGCTTGACATTGTGTTCTGCTCGTTCACCAAATTCTCAAACAGTGATATCTGGCTAACCGATGATATCAGTGCCGTATGTACAGATTTTTGCTCGTTTACTATCTCCATTTGGTCCTGCGCTAATATCTCATTTCTTACTTCCAGCTCGTCCACAACAATACGATTAACAAAACCCCAATATGCTATCAAAAACAGCATCAATGGAATTAGAAAAAAAGAAAAGTATGAAATTATATATTTAATAAAAAGTGTTTGATTGAATTTATGTTTCATTATAAGTCCTTATTTAGCTGAATAATAGCTTGGTATTTAGGATTAGTTTTGCTAACCTTATCTACGCATATGCACGTTACAAAAGCACATCCTTTAGTGATTATACCAAATTATTTTACAAAAATCAACATAATTCCATACAATTATTCTTTTGGTGCAACAAAACAGCCTAGAAACCGTTCTTTTTGGCATCTAGGCTGTTGCTTAGTTTTGTTATTATCTACAGAATTTTTCTATATACTGCTCAAGGCATTTTTGGATAACTGCTTTTGCTTCTTCTGCCCCACTAATTTCATCTACTACAGTTTCTTTGCCCTCTAGGCTCTTGTAGATTTTAAAGAAATGCTTCATTTCATCAAAAATGTGGTCTGGTAGCTCTTTTATATCTTGATAGTTATTGTATGCTGGGTCCTCGAAAGGTATTGCTATAATTTTTTCATCAAGCGCACCTTGGTCCAACATTTTTATAACACCTATAGGGTAGCATCTCACCAAGCTCATAGTGTCAAAAACTTCGCTACTAAGCACTAGAACATCTAGCGGGTCTTTATCATCCGCATATGTACGCGGTATCAAGCCATAGTTTGCTGGGTAGTGTGTAGATGTATGCAGTATGCGGTCTAGCATTAGGTGTCCTGTGTCTTTGTCTAGCTCATACTTCTTCTTGCTACCTTTTTCAATTTCGATTACTGCGATAAAGTCATTCGGGGTTACACGTTGTGGGTTTAGTGAATGCCATATTATATCTGCCATAATTCATTATGCTCCTTTTCATTTTTTCATTATACTTGTAATGTATCACTATATGGTACAAGCAACACAAATAAATATATACCTATATATAATATACCATTAATACATGTATTAGTCTAGCAGTTATTTACTCAAAACAAAGATTTTTGGTTATTTTACATATATTTCCTGTGCTATATACAACGACTTAATACAAACTTTGGTGTTACTAAATTAAATATCCGAAATTAGGAAGAAAAACAAACTCAACTATGCTATAATATATATCAAAAAACAACATAGGTGACTGTATGTATTTTGAATATGGCAACAAAGAGCTAGACTATCTAAAAAGTAAGGATAAAAAACTCGGTGTGGCAATTGATAAAATAGGTCTAATAAAAAGAGAGCTTGATGAAGATTTATTTTCCTCTGTAATTCATCACATTATAGGCCAGCAAATTTCAGTTTCTGCACAAGCAACAGTTTGGAGGAGAATGAGAGAGCAACTCTGCTTGGTTTCTGCCGAGAGTGTTGCAAATAGCAGTATAGACACTCTACAAAAATGTGGCATGACATTCAAAAAAGCAGAATATATCAAGGCTTTTTCTGCCAGTGTCTTGAGCGGTGAGCTAGTGCTTGGGGAAATCTATGACATGAGTGATGAAGAAGTAATAAAAACGCTCTCCAGCATAAAGGGAATAGGAGTGTGGACAGCAGAAATGATAATGACTTTTTGTATGCAGAGACCAAATGTACTAAGCTTTGGTGACCTTGCCATATTGCGTGGCATACGTATGCTGTATAGGCACAGGAAAGTAACGCCAGAGCTATTCTGCAAATATAAACGTCGCTACTCGCCATATGCAACAACAGCGGCACTGTATCTGTGGGCGATTGCAGGAGGTGGCATACCCGAACTCACTGACCCAGCACCAAAGCCAAAGAAGGTGAAAAAATGATGTTTTTATCCGATGACGAAAAATATAGTGCTGTTATAGCAAACGACGAAAACTACGATGGCATTTTTTATTATGCTGTAAAGTCTACTGGTATATACTGTAGACCCTCGTGCAAATCCAGAGCACCAAAAAGAGAAAACACACTATTTTTTGATAGCGCCACATCAGCTGAGAATGCTGGATTTAGGTACTGTAAGCGTTGCAGAAGTGATTTGCTTAATTTCCAGCCCTCAAAAGAAATTGCAGATAAGGTAAAAAACACCGTAGATGCTATGTTCTTGGAAAACATCAAGCTAAGTGCAGAGCTTGACAAAGTAGGGCTATCACAGAGGCAGATGATAGAGGTTTTCAAGAAAGAATATGGTATTACACCAAAAGCATACGCAGATAGGCTACGGCTGGAAGAAGCAAAAAGACAGCTAAGCGAAACCACTAATACAATAATAGATATTGCAATGTCTTTGGGATTTAGTGGTTTATCAGCATTTTACAGGTTTTTCAAAGAAAACACAGGCTACACACCAAAAATATATAGGCAAAGGACAAAAAAACAATGAACTACGCAGTCAAAGATACCGTGCTCGGCAAAATACGTATAGAGTATGAAGATAACAGCATTACATTCCTAAAAAGAGTAGATGACGAAGATATAGAAACTGGCAAACATACTGCATTTACTGATAGAGTATTCCAAGAGATTATAGAATATTTTGATGGCAAGCGCAAAGATTTTACATTCAAATATGAGCTAAGTGGAACGGATTTCCAGAAAAAAGTATGGCGCGCACTACTGGATATCCCCTATGGAGAAACACGCACCTACAAAGATATCGCTATGGCTATTGGCAATGAAAAAGCAAGCAGGGCTGTTGGTATGGCG